>NZ_LKTL01000019.1:0-113636 GCF_001401775.1 Shewanella sp. P1-14-1
GGCCATGGATGGCCTATCTAAAGCGTTAGCTATTTTCGAATAAGCATGAAGCTTGCTCGCTTTTCAGAGCAATTTCGTAGGGGCGGCAAAGGATGTCGAGAAGGGAAATGCTGTTGTTTCCCTTTCGTCGGGTGTGGGCGAAGCGCCACGATTTTGATTTTTGATAAGGGCAATATCCGCTTTTTTGGAAGCAAAAAAGGTTAGCCTTTACCTAGCATACCCATAGTCGTTTTGACTTTCTGGTTGCTTGTTCAATAACGAGTTAATCACTTCTTGTTGGCTGACCAACAACTTGCCATTTTCTTCGTTAAACTGTTGGCTTTCTTTTACTAAATCAACCAAGTTGCGCCACAATAACAGTACTTGTTTTTGGCTGGCTTGAGGCAGTCGGGCGATGAGGTCTTCCATACCTTTGCTGTTACCCGTAAAACCTAAAGCAACTAAGGTTCTTGAGCGGTTTTTAGCGCGCTCCATTAGCTTTTCACACAATTGTGTTTGCGCTTCATTATGCAACGCTAAACCAGCATTATCACGGCGTTTCATTAATTCACGTTGGTGGATTAATAAGCCATGAAGCTGTTTGTAGCCATCAATATCCACTCTTATTCCACGCAATAACCCTTGTACTTGCTCCCGCTTAGATACTGGTGCAGCCGAACCTTGATGTGATTGTTCCACTTGATTACCCATGATTTTGCTTCATCGCCTCTGCTATTTTTTTCACATCTAAACTGAATGTGCCGTTTTGCAATGCTTGACGTAATTCAGCCACTTTTGCGGCGTCAAAGTCGTCCATACTGGCTAGGTTAGGCTGGTTTTTTTCAATCAGTTTCCAATCATCACTCACGGTACTTTGCACAGGCATTTTCCGTGTTTTAAGCTCGGCAACTTCATGCTGTTGCGAGGTATTGGATTTGCTTTTCGTTGTGCCCATGTCAGCGGTGACTGCGCTAGAAATTTTGTTGATATCCATAATGGTTCACCATATATGTCGTCGATATCTATTAAAGGCGGCTAATAAACAAGAAAACTAAAATATCATCATCATAAAATCAGCCTGATAACTTAAGCGGATTGATGCGCAATTTAGCCTATGGACGTTGACAAGCTTTGAGCTGTAATACTGAACATGAAATTTGATAGCTAAGACTGAAAAGTTCGCAGGTCAGTGGGTCTATTTGACCTGCTTAAAATAAGGTCTTCACTCTGCCTTTCGCAGTGGGGTAAACATGAATAATTTTACCAGAACTTAAATTGCGGACTCGAATGGTGGATCCTTCTCCGCCAGACTCCAATGCTTCTCCTGGCATATTGGCATAAAAGCCATTCATTTTAGCTTCTATAATCACCCGGTCACCAATATTAATCCATTGAGGATTAGTCACTTGGCTGGTTTTAATCGCTCTGAACCGACGCAGTTTGTGGCTGACTTGATGACCGATTAATTGCGATTTTTGAGTAATAAGATCTCGGTCTGCTGGAGTCAATTTAAGCCATTGCAGCTCAATATCACTGGCAGAAATATGCTCGCCTCTTGCCAATGGTCTATTTGCCACAGGGACATTGGCAGTGACATCAACACGAGCACGAATAAATAAACTCCACCCTAATGATTCACATGTCACTCGACGTTGAACATTGCCAAAAGGCAATCTAGCACCGCTGCTAATCACAAGCGCGTTTGGGCATTGCTGCAAGTTAGCAGCCCCTGAAGGTAAATGCACATCAATCGTGTGTTTGATGGCATCAAGCCCTGCTTGTCGCTGCCAGTTGGCTAGTTCCTTTTCTACCATTTGCGTAAAAGACTGCTTTAGTTGCCCTGTGGCATTGCTGTGATCTTGCGCATGTATTGTCAGCGGAAGCAAACAGGATGCCGCCAGTGTCACACAGGAAACTAGCGTTCCGATCTTATCTTTAAAATAGTCACAAACCATTGATAAAACTCGCTTTAAACTTTTGGCACACTAATTGGATAGACAAGGCAAATATTGAAATCGTCCATACCATACTAGGAGTTTTAATGGCTATCAACCTCGACACCGCCTTAGGCATTCACGCACAAACATTAGATTTTCGAGTCGAGCGAAGCAAGATGTTGGCGGGTAACTTAGCCAATGCTGAAACTCCTGGTTATAAAGCGAAGGATTTAGATTTCAAAGCTGTCATGACGCAAATCAATGCGGGAATGGATGTCGGTCGAGACTACCAAACAGCCTACCGTGTGCCTTACCAAAGCTCTGCGGATCACAATACCGTTGAGCTGGGTAAAGAACAGGCGAGGTATTCGCAAAATGCCATGGATTATCAAACGAGTCTCACCTTCTTGAACATGAAAATTTCCGGCTTACGCTCGGCTATCGAAGGACAATAGGAACTGATATGTCATTTGGAGAAATATACCAAATTGCGGGTGCAGGTATGCACGCACAAACCATTCGTTTAAACACCGTGGCCAGTAACTTGGCTAACTCAGGTGCTGCGGCAGAAAACCCTGATGATGCATATCGTGCATTAAAGCCGGTTTTCTCAACGATCTACAACCAAACCCAAGAAGGCAAAGCCGCTGGTGCACAAGTTGAAATCGCCGCCATTGTCGAAACCGATGCTCCGTTAGATATGCGATACGAGCCTGATCATCCCTTTGCTGACGAACTCGGTTATGTCGCCTATTCAAACGTCAACACAGTTGAAGAAATGGCTGACATGATGGCAGCAAGTCGTTCATTTGAAACCAATGTAGAAGTGATGAACCGTGCTCGTTCTATGCAACAAGGGCTCTTGCAGCTAGGAAACAAATAATGAATGTTACCCCAAGTACAACCAGTAATGACCCTGCTGCAACTGCCACAGAAGTCATGAATTCACCAGGCAATGATGCTTCATCTATCCGCAATGAATTTCTAACCCTGATGATTGCGCAAATTCAAAATCAAGATCCTACCAACCCTATTGATGGCACTGAGTACGTCACTCAACTGGCACAGTTCTCACAAGTAGAAAGTCTTGAGCACATGCGCGCAAATCAAGCCACCAGCATGGTTATGATGGAAAATTTAGCCATTGTGCAATCAGCGCAACTTGTAGGCAAAACGGCCATGGTGCCAGCATCAGAGCTTGAAATAGACGGCTTACCTGTTGATGGCAAAGTCTATCTAGGTAATGCGGTTGAAGAGCTCAGTATCGATATCATCGATGAAAATGGTGATGTGGTACATACCTTAGAGTTAGGTTCTCAAGAGCCTGGTGATGTGGCCTTTACCATTGATCCAGAAGCCCTAGATTTGCCTGCTGGCGAATACAGTATCGAAGCCAATATCACTGCTGATGATGTTACAGAAACCGCAGATACCTTCATCGCTGCAACCATTGAAAAAGTTCACTTTGTCAGTGCTTCCGGCGTCATGATGGCCGAATTAGGTAACGGGCTTGGCACCGTTTCTGTTCTCGAAATCTCTGAAGTCTCATAACAAAAATTAATAGGATTACACCATGTCGTTCAATATCGCATTAAGTGGTTTACAAGCAACAACACAAGACTTAAACACCATCAGTAACAACATTGCTAACGGTTCTACTGTTGGTTTCCGTAGTGGCCGTAGCGAATTTGCAGCCGTTTACAATGGTGGCCAACCTGGCGGTGTAAATACCATGTCGACTAGCCAAAACTTCTCGATGGCAGGCAGCCTTGCGTACACAGGTCGTCAACTTGATATGGGAATTCAAGGTGATGGATTCTTTGTTCTTAGCGGTCAAGATGGCAGCACCATGTACTCACGTGCAGGTATGTTCAATCAAGATGCCAATGGCTATGTAACCGATCCAGCGGGTAACCGTTTACAAGGTTACAGTGTCGGACCTGGCGGGCAATTACAAAACGGTAATGTCACAGACTTACAAATACAAGCAGGCTCATTACCTGCTTCAGCAACCAGTACCATTAGCTTAGTGTCTAACCTCGACTCTCGAGTCGATGCAATCGACCAAACTGACACTCCGTTTGATAAAGATGATGCATCGACGTATCACTCTTCAAGTACTGTGACGACCTATGATTCACAAGGTAATGAGCACGCACTAACGCAATACTTTGTTAAAACGGATGACAATGAGTGGTCAGTTCACTATGTGATGGGCGATGAAGATATTACGCCAGCTGCGGGTCATCAACTGTCATTTGATGAAAACGGTTTACTGACTGCTGGCGCTGATTTTGAATTAGACATCCCACGAGATATTACTGGCGGTGCAGCCGCAATGGTATTGGCACTCAGCTTTGATAAAAGCACCCAATACGCTTCTGACTATAACAACTCAAGCCTAAGCCAAAACGGTTACACATCAGGTGAGCTTAACGGTATTCGCCTTGACGATGGCGGTAACTTGTACGGCACTTACACCAATGGTGAAGAGCAACTTCAAGGGCAAGTGGTATTAGCCGATTTCAACAACCCAAATGGTTTAAGCCCTGTAGGTCAAAATGCGTGGGTTGCCACTAACTCAGCGGGCCAACCAATGATTGGCACGCCAACAACAGGCACCTTAGGGTCAATTAATGCAGGTTACCTAGAAAGCTCAAATGTCGATAACACCGCTGAAATGGTTAACTTAATGACAGCCCAGCGAAACTACCAGTCAAACGCCAAAGTGTTAGATGCCAACTCGACTATGCAGCAAGCATTACTAAACGTTATTTAAGGCTGAACCATGGATAAGATGCTGTATACCGCTGCAACAGGCGCGACCAGAGTCATGGAAGCCCAAGCTATCAGAGCCAACAACCTGGCAAATGCTGATACCACTGGCTTTAAGGCAGATCTTGAGCGTGTGAATGCCAAAGTGGTCACCCCCACAGGTAATAGCTTACACACTCGAGTCTTAGCGCAAACTGAAAGTAGCGGCTTTAGCCAACAGGCAGGTGTCCTCAACCCAACAGGCAGAACATTGGATTTAGCCATCAATGATGGCGGTCTATTTAGCGTGATGACACCTGATGGAGAAGCTTATACCCGCTCTGGTGTCGTCGTGCCTGATGCTGCGGGGCAATTAACCATAGATGGTCGCCCTGTCGCAGGCGTTGATGGTCCAATCGTGCTACCGGAATACCGAGAGCTATTCATTGGTGATGATGGTCGCATCAGTATCGTTGCCGACACAGGCAACATTACCGAAGAAGTCGGTCAGCTAAAACTGGTTAACCCAGACTTACAGCAAATTCGAAAAGGCCAAGATGGACTGTTTTACAGTAACGATGGAATGCCATTAGCCGCAGACGATGAAGTGCTAGTGCGTAGCGGCTTTCTTGAGGCCAGTAATGTTAAAGCGGTAAACGAACTCATAGCGTCAATGGACTTAAGCCGCCAATTTGAAGTGCAAGTGAAACTGATGCAAAGCGCCGAGAAACTGGCTGAATCAGGCAATCGTTTAATGCGTGATGCATAACAAAACACGCATGACAGAATAAAATAAAAGGAATCACATCATGCAATCTGCATTATGGGTAAGTAAAACGGGCCTTAGTGCTCAAGACACTAAAATGACCACCATTGCCAACAACTTGGCTAACGTTAACACCACAGGTTTTAAGCGTGACCGTGTGGCATTTAACGATTTGTTTTATCAAGTACAACGCCAGCCTGGCGGCCAAGTTGATGAGCAAAATGAATTACCTTCTGGATTACAACTAGGTACAGGTACCCGTGTCGCTGGTACCCAAAAAGTATTTACCACAGGCGATATTCTCACTACAGGCCAACAGCTAGACATGGCGATTCAAGGCCAAGGTTTCTTCCAAATCGAAGAAGCAAATGGTGACTTAGGTTATACCCGTGATGGCCAATTTTTCCGTAGTAGCGACGGCTTAATGGTGACATCACAAGGTTTGCCTTTAGTACCCAATATCGAAATTCCGGAAGATGCGTTAACCGTAACCATTGCATCAGACGGCCAAGTGTCTGCACAAATGGCGGGCCAAGCCGAAGCACAAGAATTAGGCCAAATCACCTTAGTTAACTTCACCAACCCTGCTGGTTTAGAGGCGCGCGGAGACAACTTATATCGTGAAACAGGCGCATCTGGTGCAGCGATTGAAGGGGTTGCAGGCGATCAAGCTATTGGCCAAATTCGCCAAGGTTCTCTTGAAGGTGCCAACGTTAATGTTGTTGAAGAGATGGTTGAAATGATCTCGACTCAACGTGCCTATGAAATGAATGCCAAAGTCGTGTCCTCATCAGATGACATGCTCAAATTCTTAAACCAAGCACTGTAAACACTCACGACAGGTATTGAGCAAGGCATAACCTTGCTCAATACCCTTGTAATACTTTGACTCATGGTCAGGTTAACTTCGTCTCGACAAGGAATATTATGCGACATAGCTGGATTGCGATAGTACTACTGCTATCGGGTTGTGCATCTCACCTTCCTGAGCCAGAAACGGCACCGGGTAAGCCAGAGTGGGCTCCCCCAGAAATTGATTACAGCTTGCCAGAAGCCAGTAATGGTAGTGTTTATCGTCAAGGTTATATGTTGACACTTTTTAAAGATAAACGGGCATTTCGTGAAGGCGATATCCTCACTGTGTCACTGGATGAAAAAACTTATTCGAGCAAAAAAGCTGATACCAAAACCAATAAAGAAAGCTCGATGTCTATTGGCGCACAAGGCTCGTCAGGCAACAGCAGTTTTGCTGGCAGCGGTGGCGCAGATACGGGACGTTCATTTAACGGCACAGGTTCAAGCACTCAACAAAACCAATTAACCGGTTCCATTACTGTCACGGTCGCCAAAGTGTTACCTAACGGCGCCTTGCTCATTCGAGGCGAGAAATGGCTCAGGCTGAACCAAGGTGATGAGTACCTTAGATTACTCGGACTGATCCGCACCGATGACATTGGCAACGACAATACTATTTCATCTCAACGTATTGCTGATGCCAGAATTATCTATGGCGGTCAGGGTGCAATTTCAGACAGTAACCAAATGGGTTGGGCGTCTCGATACTTTAATAGCCCTTGGTTTCCGCTGTAATGACACGACTTGCACAGCGTCATCTCATCCAGTTTACTTTTGTTAGTGCCTGCCAATTCGTGCAGGCATGGAGCGTTAAATGAAACAAGCTATCGCATTTTTTGCGAGCGTGTTAATGACTATTTTGTCATTTCAAACCACTGCTGCACCGCAAACAGAACAAGCCATTCAAAATCGTTATTTGATGGATATTGTTGATGTGCAAGGTATCCGTGATAACCAACTCGTAGGATACGGTTTAGTTGTGGGGCTCGATGGCACCGGAGACCGTAACCAAGTGCGCTTTACCAGCCAATCTATCGTTAATATGCTCAAGCAGTTTGGCGTGCAAATTGATGATAGAACCGACCCTAAATTGAAAAATGTCGCAGCGGTCGCTGTACATGCCACTATTCCACCACTGGCAAGTGCGGGCCAAACCATTGATGTGACCGTGTCATCTTTGGGTGATGCAAAAAGTTTACGTGGCGGCAGCTTACTGATGACCCCGCTACGTGCTGTCGATGGTGAAGTATATGCCGTGGCACAAGGTAACTTGGTCGTTGGCGGCATTTCAGCTCAAGGTCGCAACGGTACGTCTTTGACTATTAATACCCCGACCGTAGGGGCAATTCCTAACGGTGCGCTGCTAGAGGCAGAGATCCACAGTAACTTTAACGAAACCGAACACATTGTCCTTAACCTGCGCGATCCCAGTTTTAAAACTGCCCGCAATATTGAGCGAGCTGTGAATGAGTTATTTGGCCCTGATGTCGCAGAAGCCGATAGCAGCGCTAAGGTTTTAGTTCGTGCGCCTGAATCAAATCGTGAGCGTGTGACCTTTATGTCTATCCTTGAAGAGCTGCAAATTGAACAAGGGCGAAAATCCCCCCGCGTAGTGTTTAACAGCCGTACAGGCACAGTAGTGATGGGTGGCAATGTCGTTGTTAGAAAAGCAGCAGTCAGCCACGGTAACTTAGTCGTTTCCATTGTCGAGCAGGAATTTGTCAGCCAGCCCAATGCGCCGTTTATAGGCCAAGGGCAAGGTCAAACTGTGGTTGGTAGTGACAGTGATATAGATATTGATACGGGCGATGGGCATATGTTTGTGTGGCCAGAAGGCATTGCACTCAATGATGTTGTAAGAGCAGTCAATAGCTTAGGCGCCTCACCAATGGACTTAATGGCAATCCTGCAAGCGCTTAATGAAGCTGGCGCATTAGAAGCTGAATTAGTGGTGATTTAATGAAATTAGATAATAACCACGGTTATCTGAATAACCTCAATGCAAAAGACTTAATCGAAGCCAATGGTGAACACGGTGCTTTAGAGCTGGTGAGCCAGCAATTTGAAGCCCAATTTTTACAGACAGTGCTCAAACAAATGCGCTCGGCATCTGATGTCATGGCCGATAAAGACAGTCCATTATCATCTCAAAATGATGGCATGTACCGAGACTGGCATGATGCTGAATTGGCGGGTCGATTAAGTCAGCTACAAAGCACCGGCCTTGCTAGCGTAATGACAAAACAATTGTCCGCTGGGCTTAAGTCGGCTCCTGATAGTGTCGCTTCTAATAACCATACTGAACACGTCACTCAAGTTGAGAATACCAGCGCGCAAATACCTGCAAAAACTGAACACAGTTCAATGATGACTGTGAACACAACAGCCATGCAGCCAGCGTTAAATATTCCACTAATGGCCAAACCGAACAAATAACAGCGGCGAACAATTCGCAATATCGACAGGGTTCGACGCTGTGACATGAGGATTAGATATGAGCATGCTCAATATTGGGATGTCAGGCATTAATGCCAGTATGGCAGCACTCAATGCCACATCAAATAACATTGCCAATGCAATGGTACCAGGCTATTCACGCCAATCTGTATTGATGAGTTCTGTAGGCAGCAGTGCTTACGGTAGCGGAATGGGGGTCATGGTTGACGGTGTTCGTCGTATTTCAGATCAGTATGAAGTGGCGCAACTGTGGAAAACCACCAGTGATGTCGGCTTTACCAGTGTTCAAGCCAGTTATTACACTCAAGCCGAGCAAATATTTGGTTCTGAGGGCAATAACATTTCCGCTGGTTTAGATTTATTGTTCGCTTCGCTCAACTCAGCTATGGAGCAACCCAATGAAATTGCCCATCGTCAGAGTGTATTAAATGAATCTCGTGCCTTGACCCAAAGATTCAATTCTATCAGTGACGGTATCGACTCACAGCTTAAGCAGGTCGAAGGACAAATTAACGCCTCAACTAAAGAAATCAATGCTTTGCTTGAGACGATTGCCAGCTTTAATGCAGAAATCCAATCATCAGGAAGTAATCCACCGCTGTCGTTACTTGATGCGCGCGATGCTGCGATTGATGACTTAGCCGTGATTGTTGATATCCGCGTCGTTGAAGATTCTCAAGGGATGAAGAACATCTCATTGGCTCAAGGACAGCCGTTGGTTTCTGGCACTCAGTCTTCAACGCTATCAACTCAGCCAGATCCTGATAACCCACAATTATCTAAGGTCAGTATCCAGTTTGGTAACTCCAGTTTTCCGATTGATGAAACCGCCGGAGGTAGCTTTGGAGCATTACTCGATTACCGTGATACCAGCTTAGCTGAGTCAATGGCGTTTATTAACGAACTCGCACAAACCGTCGCTGACGAGTTTAATGCAGTATTGCGCGAAGGTACGGACCTTAACGGCGAAAAGCCGACCCTGGATTTATTCACTTACGACCCGAGTAACCCTGCGGGCACCATCAAAATCAGTGACGGCTTTACCGCTGAAATGCTGGCATTTGGTAAGGATGGTACACCCGGTGATAACGACAACTTAAAAGACATATTAGAACTCGCCAATACCGAGTTTACGTTCGAGTCTATGGGTGTCACGACCACTATGGGTGATGTTTATGCCAGTAAAGTCGGTCAACTCGGCTCAGCCTCTCGCCAAGCGCAAATGGCCCAGGACACGGCATTAAAACTGCAAATGGAAGCGCAATCACAATGGGCGAGTACCAGTGGCGTCAGCATGGATGAAGAAGGGGTGAATCTGATTATTTATCAACAATCTTATCAAGCCAATGCCAAGGTCATCTCTACCGCTGATCAATTGTTCCAAACGCTTTTAATGTCTATCTAACTGAAGGAATTCTGTAATGCGCGTTAGCATGATGAATATGTACAGCCAAAACCTACAAAGCATGCAAAACCTCACCAGTGATGTGGCTAGAGTGAATCAACAAATGGCCACAGGTAAGTCCATTTTGCGTCCTTCAGATGATCCTATTGGCATGGCTAAGGTCATCACAACCCAGCGAGATTTAGCGTCTACATCGCAATACTTACAAAACACTGAATCACTTAGTACCAGTTTAGATCGCTCTGAAACCTACCTTTCAAGCATGACTAACCTGCAAATGCGGATGCGCGAAATCACCATCGGTGCCAATAACGGTGCGCTATCTCCTGAAGATAGAGCCGCTTACGCTGCCGAGCTAAGTGAATTATTAGAGTCATTTGTGGATGTGGTTAATGCAAAAGATGACGGCGGAAACTACCTGTTTTCAGGTAACGAGACAGGGACAGCTCCTATCGGTATTGATGCTGATGGTAACTATTTTTATCAAGGCGATGATGGCCACCGAGAAGTACAGATATCCGGCTCAGCTTGGATGACGGGTAACGTGACTGCTCAAGAATTTTTATTCTCATCAGGCGGCACTGATATCCTGAATCAAACCAAGCAATTCATCGACGTACTGAATGACCCAGATTTAAGTCCTGGCGATGATGATTTTAGGCAAGCAGCTGAAGATATGTTAGCGACATTAGATGACTCTTTAGCAAGCATTAGCGGCGCTATTACTGATATTGGTGGTAAACAAAATGCCCTTAGTTTGATGCAAACAACTCACACAGAGCGCATTTTATTCAGCGAAGAAGTCATCGGTGAAACCGAAGGCTTAGATTACGCTCAAGCCACAGCTGAGTTTAATTTGAAGTTGACCACATTACAGGTGACGCAACAGTCTTTTGTGCAGGTAAGTCAGTTATCATTGTTCAACCACATGTAAGTTAGTTAACCAAATCCATGCTTAAAGGTATTTCCGAGAGTCTCAATGTATTGCAGCGCAACCAAACGGTTGCGCCAGCACCTACCGCTGTGCCAAGCTCACAGCCAGCGACAACCAAACCTGCGCCTTCGATTCCAACCCACAGATTAGCAAGCTACCAAAAGTGGGCGAAAGTCACTCAAGGTCAACATGCTATTTCAGCCAATCAAGTGGCTGAGCAAGGCTTACTAAAGGTGTCGCAATTACTCAAAAAACTGCAAGTTCCTCTCAGTAATGCCTCTTTGCAGCATGGTCTGTCAGAACAACAATCTGATACCGCAAAGCAACTCCAACAACAACTAGCAACACTCGATATCAGTTATCAACAGCAACCGTTAGTTGATCACCAACTGAACTTAATCAATAACCAGCGCCCAGCAGCTAAGCATTTCTTTCAACTAAAGTCGGTTGATTTAATTGGGGTAAAAACCCGTGATGAACGCATTACCGTGCAATATGGAAATCAAGCTGCAAGTGCGTTATTACCCGCGCATCAAAATAGCCAGTACTTAGCCAAGCAACTGACTCATGCTTTAAAAGACATTGGGATAACGGTACAAGCACCTGCACGAGATTCAGCTATGCTCAGCAGTGAACATAGTGAATGGCAACAGATACAAGCGGGTTTACTGATGTCAGGCCAAGGACAACGCCTGCCAGCTGGCGAAGCTCGCACAGTAAAAGTGGTAGAGATATTATCTTGGCAAGATCCAAAAGAGTGGCGCTTCGATAAGCCCGAAGACATTAAACAAACACAGGCTAAAATTGCTAAAACTCAGCAAAAAGTGACTCAACAGTTGATGGAGTTACGCAGCAGCAAACAAAAAGTGCAGCAGCAATTAAAGCGAACTAACTACCAAGAACAACTTCATGGCAACCTTGATAACAACATGGCTAAACTCAAAGAGCTGATGCAGCCTACACCTTTTTCTGCCCAGGTGACGTCCTTAATGGCGCAAGCTAATGTCAGCCGTGACCATGTATCTTCACTTCTTACTAGTAACAAAAAGTAATCAATATATTCACTCAACGAAGAGATATGAAGGGTTAAGGTTTATGACACAAATTTTATCACTAATTGGACGCCGCGCCCCTTTACTGGAATCTGATATGCTTAAGCATAAACAAGCGTTAAAACATATCGTCTCTCATGCTAAATTCCTCGTTTTGGGTGGGGCGGGGTCTATTGGACAAGCTGTTACTAAAGAAATTTTCAAACGAAATCCTCAAAAATTACATGTTGTCGATATCAGTGAGAATAATACCGTTGAGTTAGTTAGGGATCTTCGCAGTTCTTGTGGGTATATCGATGGGGATTTTCAAACCTTTGCTCTTGATATTGGTTCTATCGAATATGACGCTTTTATTAAATCCGATGGAAAGTACGACTATGTGCTCAACTTGTCAGCCTTAAAGCATGTTCGTAGCGAGAAAGACCCCTTTACTTTAATGCGTATGATTGATGTCAATATATTTAATACTGACAAAACCATTCAGCAATCAATAGATGCAGGGGTGAAAAAGTACTTTTGCGTATCGACAGATAAAGCAGCGAACCCTGTCAACATGATGGGAGCTTCCAAGCGAATTATGGAAATGTTTCTACTAAAAAGAAGTGAACAAATTTCCATTTCCACGGCTCGTTTTGCTAACGTTGCCTTTTCAGATGGCTCACTTTTACACGGTTTTAACCAGCGCTTACACAAAAGCCAACCCATTGTCGCTCCTCATGATATAAAGCGTTACTTTGTGACTCCGCAAGAGTCAGGAGAATTGTGTCTAATGTCATGTATTTTTGGTGAGAATCGTGACATTTACTTTCCAAAACTAAATGAAGCATTACACCTTATATCATTTGCAGATATTGCGACTAAATTTCTGGCGCAACACAAAATGACTCCTTATCCGTGTAACTCTGAAGACGAAGCTCGCGAATTAGTAAAAACCTTGCCAAGACAAGGACAGTGGCCTTGTTTATTCACTACCAGTGATACGACTGGAGAGAAAGACTTTGAAGAGTTTTATACGAAGGAAGAAACTCTGAATATGTCGCAATATGAGAACTTAGGAGTCATTAAAAATGAAGCCATCTACTCTCCTGAACGAATAGCCCTATTTGAGCAACAGATTCAACAAATGAAATTAGCCCGTAAATGGAGCAAGGATGAATTAGTCAAGCTGTTCTTTATCATGCTGCCTTCTTTTGAATATAAGGACAAAGGTAAGTACCTTGACAGTAAAATGTAGGTACATATCTCGAGAGAAACAGCGGCATTACAAAAATAACAGGAAAAGTCATGAATCAAACATCCATCATCGAATTTATTCGCGACACATATAAAACTAATGACTTTATCCCACTTCATGCCCCCACTTTCTCTGGTAATGAACAAGCATATGTACTCAAAACCCTTGAAAGTACTTTTGTTTCTAGTATTGGGCATTTTGTAGATCAATTTGAACACCAAATTGCAGCATACACAGGTTCCCAAAAAGTAGTTGCAACAACAAATGGTACTGCAGCATTACACACTGCGTTATATATCGCCAACGTACAAAGAGATGATCTTGTCATCACTCAAGCACTTACCTTTGTCGCCACCTGTAATGTGCTGCATCATATGGGAGCTAAACCTATTTTTGTGGATGTATCACCAATCAGTTTAGGCTTATGCCCAAAAGCTGTTGATGCATATTTAACTGATAATGCCCTATTAACTAAAACAGGCTGCATCCATAAACAAAGCCGCCAACCTATCAGAGCTGTATTACCTATGCACACCTTTGGGCACCCTGTTGAATTAGATGAATTAAGTACCGTTTGCCAAAAATGGCATCTTACTCTCGTAGAAGATGCAGCAGAAAGTTTAGGTTCTTTTTATAAAACCAAACATACTGGAACCATAGGAGATTTTGGTGCCATTAGTTTTAACGGTAACAAGATTATTACCACGGGCGGTGGTGGCGCGGTGCTATGTAAAACAACAGTAACCGGTGACCGAGCAAAACATATTACAACCACAGCTAAAACAGCGCATGCATATGAATTTTTTCATGATGAAGCAGCTTTTAATTATCGAATGCCAAATCTAAACGCCGCGCTGGGTTGCGCACAAATGGAAGTATTAAAACAACATCTCAAACAAAAACGCTCACTCGCGAGTCATTATTATAATTTCTTTAAAAATAGTGACTATCAGTTCGTTCTTGAGCCCCATTATGCTCAATCCAACTATTGGCTAAATGCGGTTATTTGCCCATCAAAAGAAGCACGAAACGACCTACTCAAACACACTAATGATGCTAACGTGATGACACGTCCCATTTGGCAATTAATGCACCACCTGCCTATGTATCAAGATGCGCTTAGAGGTGATTTGCCAAATTCTGAACACTTTGCGACGCACTTAGTTAATTTACCAAGCAGCCCAGTCGTACTTTAACTTTGGTTAATTAGAAGCCTTAATCAGAAAACAAGTAAAATAGGAAAGATTTATTCTCGATGAATATTCCATTACAAAGTCAAACAATCACGAGTAAAAATGTCACAGTATTCACGGGAACAAGAGCTGAATACGGCTTACTATTTTGGCTACTAAAAGACATACAACAAGATGTAGACTTAACATTACAGCTACTCGTTTCAGGTATGCATTGTTCATCTGAATTTGGTGAGACTTACCGACAAATTGAACAAGATGGATTTACAATAGATGAAAAAGTTGAAATATTACTATCCTCAAATTCTAAAGTGGGAACGGCAAAAAGTGTCGGTCTTGGTATAATAGGTTTTGCTGATAGCTTAGCCCGTTTACAACCTGATGTCTTAGTGATTCTTGGCGATAGATTTGAAGCATTCGCTGCTGCTCAAACAGCCATGCTAATGCAAATTCCCATATTGCATATACATGGAGGCGAGATCACCGAAGGAGCATATGATGACGCTATTCGTCACGCGATAACAAAACTTAGCTATTTGCATGCCACCTCCAATGACGCCCATCGTCAACGAGTTATTCAACTCGGAGAGTCTCCTGATAGAGTAAAAAATGTTGGTGCAATAGGACTCGAACATATCAAACGCACCCAGTTAATGAATATTAACCAGCTATCGGACTCGCTCAACTTTACCTTAAACTGTCCATTTTTCGTAGTCACATACCATCCAGTGACGTTAGCAGAAGAATCACCAGAAACGAGCTTTCAAGCCCTTCTAGATTCACTCGACTCCTTTCCAGATTACCAAGTAATTTTAACTTACCCAAATGCGGATGATGGCGGACGCCTTATTATCCCATTATTAGAGCAATACGCCCGCGATAACCCATTAAGAGTTCACGCGATTCAATCCTTAGGTCAAGTACGCTATCTAAGTGCAGTAAAACATGCTGCAGCCGTCATCGGCAATTCTTCTAGTGGTATCATTGAAGTGCCAATATTCGACGTTCCAACCGTGAATATTGGTAGTAGGCAGCTAGGGCGCATTGCAGCAAAAAGCGTGTTGAACTGTGAGCCCAACGTCAATAGTATCTGCAGCACAATCAAGTATGCATTAGCTCATGGCTATAAACTCCAAGGTGAAATCATTCAACAACCATATGGACAAGGAAATACCAGCCAAGAGATTGTTGAAATGATCAAAAGCCTCAATTTCAATCCTGTAAAAGTTTTTCACGATCACAAGCCGCATTAATACTAATAAATCTTTAAATTCTTTTACCTAGAAAGAGTAAAAAATAATGACATTAATTATTGCTGAGGCAGGCGTTAATCATAATGGTGATGAAAATATGGCATTAGACCTCATCACGGCTGCCTACCATGCTGGAGCTGACATTGTAAAATTTCAGACATTTAAAGCTAAGAATTTAGTTACTGCAGAAGCTCAACAAGCTGAATACCAGATAGCCAATTCACAACAAAAAGAATCACAATTGGCAATGCTATCTCGCTTGGAGCTTTCTTATCATAGCCATCATCGGCTAATTTCTCATTGTAAGTCTCTTGGTATTGAGTTCCTTTCCACGGCATTCGATGCTGAAAGCTTAGACTTCCTTGTTAACGATCTTGGATTAACGCGCTTAAAAATTCCTTCAGGCGAAATCACTAACGCACCTTTAATACTTGAGCATGCCAGAACAAACTGCGACTTAATTGTCTCTACCGGAATGGCAACTCTTGCAGAAGTAGAGGCTGTATTGGGAGTGATAGCATTTGGATACATTGCAGAGCACAACACTCCTATTAACGAGAGTGAATTTCAACAAGCCTACGCGTCAAAGGCAGGACAACAAGCCCTAAAGCAAAAAGTCACCTTATTACATTGTACAACTGAATACCCTGCTCCTATGGCAGAAATCAACCTAAACGCAATGGAAACATTAAGTCACGCATTTGACTTGCCAACAGGTTACTCCGATCACAGTGAAGGGATCATTATTCCTATTGCCGCCGTAGCGAAAAAAGCTGTTGTTATCGAAAAGCACTTCACTCTAGATAAAAATATGCCTGGTCCAGATCACAAAGCCTCTTTAACACCAGATGAATTAACTCAAATGGTTCAAGCCATTCGCCAAATCGAAACAGCATTAGGCTCTAAAGTAAAAAGCCCCACACTATCTGAAGCGCGAAACAAAGTCGTGGCCAGAAAAAGCCTAGTTGCAGCCAAAAGCATTCAAGCCGGTGAATTGTTTAAACATGACAACATCTGCATCAAGCGACCAGGATCAGGGCTCTCACCCTTTCGCTATTGGGATTTGCTTGATAAACCCGCACATCATTCTTATAACGAAGGTGATTTAATTCTTGAGTAAATCAGATTTAAAGTCGCTTATTGTTATAGGAGGCGGAGGCCATGCCAGTGTGCTTGTTGATATTTTACGTTCACAACAACGCCAAATATTAGCTGTTGTCTCACCAGAAGATATACACCTAAGACATGTCTTTCACGGTTTGACTCACTTAAGAAATGACCATGATGTACTTCAGTTTAATCCAGATGAAGTAATGCTAGTCAATGGTGTGGGAATGCTACCTGGTTCCAAATTAAGGCGACAACTTAGCGAATATTATTTGTTACTTGGCTATCAGTTTGAAACCGTTGTTTCTCTCAGTGCACATGTCTCTAATTACGCCAGCATCGAAGTTGGAGCACAGGTTTTTCCTGGTGCCATTGTACAAGCAGGTGTAAAGGTTGCCAGCCAAAGTATTATAAATTCAGGAGCAATAATTGAACATGATAGCAATATAGGTATGTACAGTCACGTCGCGCCTAATGCAACTTTATGCGGTCAGGTCACTGTAGGCGAAGAGGTTTTTATTGGCGCTGGAGCAACGATAATACAAAACATCACTTTGGCTAACAATACCATCATTGGCGCTGGTGCAACCGTAACCAACAATTTAAATATCAACGAGACTTGCTATCCAAACAGGTCAATCATTAAACATGCAAAATAAAGGTTATCTATGAGCCATTGTTGGAAAAACATATTAATAAAACCAACTAGCACGCTTATCGAAGCATTAGAAACCATGAATAATGAAGCTTTGAGAGTTGTGCTTGTTACAGATGAAAATGCTTATTTAATGGGTGTCGTCACTGACGGTGATATTCGTCGAGGGCTGTTAAAAAAGTTGCCATTAACGACTGAGGTCTCCCAGGTGATGAATATGAAACCATTGACTGCAGATTTAAATACTACTCGCGATGAATTAAAAGCCCTCATGGACAGCAAAGGGATCTTATCAATTCCAGTATTAGATAAAGGTAAAGTCGTCGGTTTAGAAACCTTACATGGTGTGCTCAGTCAGCCCACTTATGAGAACCCTATTTTTTTGATGGCTGGTGGGTTTGGTACTCGATTGCGACCACTTACGGACACCTGCCCTAAACCCATGCTGAAAGTCGGTGACAAACCGATTTTAGAAACCATTATTCGCAGTTTTATGAAAGCTGGTTTTGTTAATTTCTATATCTCGACACATTATATGCCAGAACAAATTGAACAACACTTTGGCGATGGTAAACACTTGAATATTAACATTACCTATGTCCATGAAGAACACCCTTTGGGCACAGGTGGAGCATTGGGGCTACTCCATGAAAAACTGCCACCAGACTTACCATTAATAATGATGAATGGCGATGTCTTAACTAAGGTCGATTTCCAACGTCTATTGGAATATCACATCGAAAATAAAGCTGATGCAACTATGTGTGTACGTGAGTATGACTATCAAATCCCTTACGGTGTCATTCAAGGTAAAGACAACAAAATTACCAGTATGGAAGAAAAGCCGATACAACGATTTTTTGTTAACGCTGGAATATACGTTGTTTCACCTGAAGTGATTAAATCAGTACCGAAAAATTACTCCATTGATATGCCGACCTTACTTGAGCAACATATCAAAGCTCGTGAAAACGTTTTAATGTTTCCCATTCATGAGTATTGGTTAGATATTGGTCGAATGGATGACTTCAATCGTGCGCAAGCTGATATACACAGTTTAGGTTTATGCCAATGATAAACAATCAAAAAGTTCTCGCTATCATTCCGGCTCGTGGAGGCAGCAAAAGGCTACCAAGGAAAAATATATTGCCCTTTATAGGCAAACCACTGATTGCTTGGTCTATAGAAGCCACCAAAAAAAGCCAATGGATTGATGAGGTTTTAGTTAGCACTGATGATGATGAAATAGCCCAAACAGCCGAACAATTTGGCGCCTGGGTACCAGAGCTTCGGCCAACTGAGCTTTCTAGCGACACAGCAACAAGCCAAAGTGTTCTCAAGTATACACTTGAACGGTTTGGTAAGGGGTATGACATCGTTATCTTACTCCAACCGACATCACCTCTTCGCCAAGTAAAGCATATCGATGAAGCATTGACTCTTTTTTTCAAAAAAAATGCGCACTCAATCGTCTCGGTCACACCGTGTGAACACAATCCTTTATGGGCAAATACACTGCCGCCTAATGGCTCGATGCAAGATTTTATACAAACTAGCAGTCACATTCGCTCACAAGACCTCAATGCGTTCTTTCGTCTCAATGGCGCTATTTATATATATAAAACACAATCGATATTACAGGGGAATGGCTTAACTTATACCTCAGATACATACGCATACCAGATGGAAAACATTTACTCTATTGATATTGATAACAAAATAGATTTTGAAATGGCTGAGTTTTTTGCAGAAAAACTAACTACAATCGACTAAAACGTATTAAGTAGCTCGGGCACACCGATTCCATATTTGACAGCCGATGATCATCAAAAAAATGAAAATCAACAAGTAAATAGAATCAATTTTCACTATTTTTGCATTGTTTTTTTACAAGTAGTTCAGTTTTAGTTTCCAGTGTCGTTTTAATTAGTGGTAACACCAATAACTTTAATCCTATAGGAAGACATTATGTTATCTGTACATACTAACAATGCATCTTTGATTGCACAAAACTCTGTCACTAAAAGCAACGATTTAATGACTAACGCGATGGAGCGTTTATCAACAGGTCTTCGCATTAACAGCTCATCAGACGATGCTGCTGGTCTACAAATTGCGACACGCTTAAACGCAAACGTAACAGGCATGCAACAAGCAAGTCGTAACGTAAGCGATGCATCTTCTATGCTACAAACTGCTGATGGTGCACTAGAAGAACTGACTAACATCGCAATGCGTCAAAAAGAGCTAGCAACTCAAGGTGCTAACGGCGTGAACTCTCAGAGTGATATGAAAGCTATCGCTGATGAGTTTAATGAATTAAACGCCGAAGTAACGCGTATTCTTGATGACACAGAATACTCAGGCCAGTCTTTATTTGATGCTTTAGAGAGTGGTGTCGACTTCCAAATCGGTGCTGGTGCTGGTGAACAGTTAAATGTATCTATCAACGCAATTACAGAGCTTGCTGATATTGTTGCTGGTAGTGGTACTGGTGCAGTGATTTCAATTGGTTCTGCTGAGATCCAAGCTGTTGATGCATTCATCGATGCAGTTGGTGAAGAGCGTTCAACTTTAGGTGCAAATATTAACCGTTTAGGACATACAGCCTCTAACCTAACTAACGTAACTGAAAATACAATTGCAGCTGCAGGTCGCATTATGGACGCCGATTTCGCGGTTGAATCAGCAAACATGACTAAGAATCAGTTATTAGTTCAAGCAGGTACAACTGTACTTTCTAACGCTAACCAAAACACTGGTTTAGTTATGGGTCTATTGCGTTAATTTCGTCATTCGTCTCAATAAAAATGCCAATAGTTTTTGCTATTGGCATTTTTTGATTTTTCAGTATTCTTTTATTCTTTCAATTGAGTATTCACTATGTGAATAATTGAAACCAAATCAAACTGGATAAAGTCCGCCATACCACACCAATCTCGCCTCTCTTGCGCGGCGGATATGCTTGACATAGTATTGGCAAGTAGCTGAAGTATAGTATTTTTTAGTTTATCAACCACATTACTTTTATTAATGACCGCTATCAGCTCTTTAATATCACTATTGGTATGATCTTTAAGTTCTACTCCCGCTTCCCATTCATACCCCATTCTGAATTTGTTCGCAGTTAGTAACAATTTTTCAGTAAGGTCACGGGCTGTAAAAATTGTCATCTATATGCACTCCTTGTATTTAGCACCATTAATTTTTGCCCCTTTAAGACTAGTTTGAAAATAACAAACTTGGGATGTTTGACTAATATAAGCCTCTAAGCTGCGTAGATAGCCGCGGAAATTTAAGTTAGTTACGACTTTTTCTCCTCTACTATTAAACACCCAATGTGGATTTTTACTTGTCACAGTGGTGTTAAGCGCACCCTCTTTCCAGTGAGCATGTGTTTTATTATCAGGAAAACAAAAATCAGCACCAAATAATGTCAATTCTTTAGCACCTAAAAGAACAGCCAGATCAACTGCAGGATGAATAACACTACCGCTAGAAAATAACCGAATTTTCTTATTCTCTTCATTTAAATCATCAAATAGTGAAAGCTGTGAATAAGCCATATACTTCGGCCCAGGCCAATTATCAAGCAAATTTGTAGTTACAGTTGGAAAGCATACTAAAGCCGTTTTTTCATCAACATTGTCAGGGAAATACTTCATACTGATAAGAGAATCAATGCTTACTACAATATCAGGAATAATACCATTAGAGGCTAAGGCCATATATGCAGTATCAACAGCCACCAATAAAGGCCTGTCTTTCATTAAGGATTGATTCTTTAAAAAATCATAATGTTCTTCTAAGGTAGGCCCTGCACCAATAACGTAAATATGCTCATGTTTACGTTCTTTAATTAATAACCTTGCATCAGGTATATTCTCAATAAATGAGGCATTATCTTTAAAGCGTTGTAAGTTCTCTCCATGCTTCTTACCATGCTGTTGATTAATAAAAGGAAGTACATTTTCATGTACCAGAACGTCCCTCATTGCAGCATGAGCATCATCAGCCAACTCTAAATCAGGTGCAATAGTAATCCGTGTACGTTTTACATCTAAGAAGTTGGTATCGAATACCAGCGTCACTTTCTTATTCTGCAGCCATTGGGTTTGATCAGTAAAATTTAGTAACATCGCAAATAGCGCATAATTTAACGGGTATACATGGATTATTTCTACGTCTGTAAATAATAACTCTGTAGGAACATCCCCCATCCCAACACCGTATACAGCAACTCGTTTTTTAGTTAAATCCGTATTTCCGATCAATAGCTTAGCTTCACCCACTCTGTCATAACAACTACTGAGCTGAATACCATTAACTCTAATGGTCTGTTCATTACCCCTGACTAAATTGGTTTCCAAATGTTCGAATGTTCGCTGAGAAAGAATCGCTGCAATTGCTGGCCAGCGTTTCGATATTATTTGCATATTTTTCAATAATAATTCTGACATGTAACTTACCTAAACGGGAGGAGATAGACGTAGCTCTAATAGCTTTACTCCAACTAAGGCGACCAACCCCCATAAAAGCTTAAGCTTCTTTAGTTATTCAATTTCCACCATAAAAAACTATCTCTCTTCAGTCCCCTAGCTAATTTGTCGCTATAACTTCTTAGGTTTCTTTACCCTTGCTGCACCAAGAAGGCAGGTTAAGCCACCTGCGGAAAATAAGATTCCTCACGCATCTAACCCAACGGAAGCCACGCTTCCTAAAAGTGAACTTTATTCATTACAAAACAATAACTTAAAGTTGGCCCAAAAATTGATAACCATAATTAAAGAATAGGAGTTGCCATGATTTCAGGTATGAGTGCCGCCTCATTTGCCGAGCAATTAGTTGCTGCAGAACGAATGAGTAAAGATGCTTTATTTAAAAACAACTTAGATAACAGCAAAGCACAAATTGATGCTTATAAAATTTTAGAACGCACCTTAAACAAGATGACCAGTAATCTGGAAAACTTAAACGGTGATGCCTTCGAAGGTAAAACGTCTGAAATTAGCGATGATAGTGCCATCATCACAGTAGACAGTGATGCACCTGCTGGCGTGTACGATTTGTACGTTAAGCAACTCGCTCAAGCCCACCAAATCACTAAATCCTTCACAAGTGAAGATGAAATTCTACCAACCACTGGTGTGGTCAGCATCGATGTCGGTGGTAATAGCATCAACATTGATATGGCTGAGCTTAACGCTTCAGGTAACGCAACGGTGAGTGACTTACGCGATGCGATCAATAATCATCCTGACAACCCTGGTGTCACAGCTTCTTTAGTCAGAACAGGTGGTCAAGTTGAATTGATGCTGACTTCTGATGAAACCGGAAAAGACAACATTGTCACCATGGAGATGGATGACATTGACTGGGGCACTCAAGAAAGAATTAAAGCCCAAGATGCAGAATTTACCCTTAATGGCATTGATATCACCAGTAGCAGCAATTACCTCGATAACGTCATTGATGGCGTCAATATCGAGCTGAAAAAAGCCCATAACGTCGGTGAAAGCGCCACGATTACCATAGGTAACGATACCGAAGGCACCGAAAAAGCCGTTAATGATTTTGTTGATTCTTTCAATGAATTAATGACGCAACTAAACCAACTCACCCGCTCAATGGGGAGCTCGGTTTTAGATGATATTAATGATGACAAAGACAAAGATGATGACGATGAAGACGATGATGATGAAAACTCATCCGTCGGCGAAGATCAGATCGGTATTTTAAAAGGCGATTCAAGCCTACGAATGCTGCAAAACAATATTCGTAATGCCATTTTCGATGAAGCACCCAATGGCATGCGCCTCTCTGATATCGGCATTGAAATGGGTCGTGATGGCAAGCTGTCTGTCGACGATGAAAAGCTCTCTCAAGCCATTAGCAGTGACTCAGAGGCGATCAAAGAAATGTTTACCGCTGACGGTAGTTACATTGATCGTATCGATTCAATCATCGACCCATTTACTAAAAACAATGGCTATATCGATTTAAAGCAAAAGAACCTTGATTCTCAAGTGGAGCAAATCGAAGACAACATGTCTCGTCATGATCAACGGATGAGTCAACGCTACCAAATTTTACTCACTCAGTTTACCGCAATGGAAAACACCATTAACAAGCTAAACACTGCTAGTGGCCTATTTTAATTAGGAAAAATGAACAATGTTGAACGAATACGATCCTTTTAATGCTTACAAGCAAACCACACTAGACGCCAGAGTCGCCTCAGCTAATCCCCATGAAATGGTGCGTATGTTGTTGGACGGTTTACTGGAAGAAATTGAGCGTACCAGTGGATACATGGAGCGACAAAGCTATGAAGATAAAGGGAAAAGTGTCAACAAGTGTCTCAACATTGTTCATGGTTTGGATTCGATGTTGGATTTAGAGAATGGTGGTGAAGTCGCCATCACACTAAACCGCCTCTACGACTACTGCAGTCGTCAATTAGTGACCGCTAGTGTTGAAAACAGCGTCACTGAGCTTACCCCCGTCATTAAGGTAATTACAGATGTCAGAGCCGGCTGGGCCAACCTCAACTAATCAGTGGCAGCAATTTGAAGCTGCACTGATTAAATATGCCAAAGCAAAAGACTGGAAGAAGGTAGAAAAAGTTAATGAGCTAATGATGATGGCGCTTACCGTTCAGGGTAAGCCCAAAACTCAGCAGCAATTATTGGCTCGCCAATCCCTTTCAATAACCCATCAATTGGTGATTGCTCAGGCTACAGCAGAAAAAGACTTGCTGAATAAAGAGATGAAGCAGTTCCAAGCAACAAAAGACGGTATCTCAGCTTATAAGCTAACCAGTCTTTGCGGTGAAATTTATGATAACTAATGTGTCCAATTTATCTGCGATGGCGAGTCATTCATCATCGCAACCTTTTAGTATTTCAAGTGAGACACAATCAGATTTTGAGCATGAATCTCAAGGCGATATGGGATTTGTGATGCCTTTGCCATCATCCCTTGTCTCACCAGATAAAAACGTCGTCACATTGCCTCAAGAAAATGTGACTGTACAAAATAGTGCGATAAGCCACATCCCTGCCCACCTTATCAGTGAGATAAAGCAAAACCCCTATCTTGCAGGGGCGTTATCGGCATTAACAAATGAATTTGATAGTAAAAATCCAGCGGCATTATCTCAGGCTTCAGAGCAAGTTAAGTCAGTTTTAAGCGAACTTTCGTTAATGCAAAATAGCACGAATTCTCCATCATCAATTAGCCCTGAATTACGTGACTTTTTAGCTTTACTAAACCAGCAAGTTAGCCAGTCGTCAGCGCCATCACAAGCCCAGGTTAATCAATTAGCCTCTGGCTTGCCCAATGGTCAACAGCCGACATCGGTAACAACCTCCTTGGCACCACAAAGCATGCAGCCTGCGATGGAAATGCACCTCAATATGGCTCCAGCAGTGGCAATAACACCGCCAGTGACTGACGGGGTAAGCACAGAGTTAGATAATATTAACCAAGTCATTAACCAACTCAGTCAAACCGCAGCTAAAACACAAGCAACGAGCCAGTGGGGCCCTGTTTCAGTGTCTCAATCTGCGCCCATGTTACAGCAGTCAAACGAGCTGCTATCTCCGCTTCGAGATCAGCTCAGGTTTCAAATTGATCAGCAAATTAAATCTGCTGAATTGCGTTTAGATCCACCTGAACTTGGCAAAGTAGAGCTCAATATTCGCCTTGATGGTGATCGGCTACATATTCAAATGCACGCAGCCAACAATAGCGTACGTGATGCCCTACAAATGGGGTTAGATAGACTGCGTCATGATTTAGAAATGGAACATGGTGGTCAAATTGATTTTGAAATGTCGGACACCTCATCAGAGCAGCAACACACATCGCGTGACCCAATAACGCAGCAATTCATTTCAGAAGAAGCGAATCAACAACATGAGCAACAAGACGTTAGCTCACTCACTCAATCAGACTCATTAAAGCCTGAACAAGTTGATTTACTCGCTTAACAAAGGAAAAACACAATGGCTATAGGTAGCAAAAAAATCGGGAAATTAAGCGGATTAACTATGGTATTTCTTGCCTGGTCTGCAGGGATATTCTGGGTAGGTTGGAAGTCACCAGAGTTGTTCGGCGAGCCTTTCACCGCCTTTGAACCCGCGCCTAAGGTGGCGCAATTTTACCCGCTCGAAAAATTCATATTCTCGGTGCCGGGTAAAGACACCTCGCACTATTTGTTATTAGAGATGGCATTAAAAAGCCGATCTGATGATGCTGCCAACATCATTCGAGATGCTGATCCACTGATAAAAAATGCACTGATGAAAATGTTTTCCCAAAAAGAATATGAAGAACTTCATGCCAGCCACCAACTGGAATTACTGCAAACCGAAGCGCAAGTGTTATTGGCAACGGTGCTAACTGAAAACAATTTTTCCATTGAATTAGACGACGTTTTATTTACCAGAATGGTTATTCAATAAAAGGGGCTGTCATATGCAATCCGGTCAACTCGCTTATCAAGAAGCTTTTGAAGAGAAGCATGTCCACCGCTTATCTGAAGCGCAGGTTATGCAGCAATACTTGCCGTTAGTTAAGAAGTCAGTGTCTCACCTTAGAACCCATTGCGGTGCAGCTTTGGCCATAGAGGACATGGAACAAATAGGCATGATGGCTTTACTTGAGTCAGCAAGACGTTATCCGGGTGAATATGACAATGGGTTTATTTCTTTTGCAGGGCAACGGATCCGCGGCGCTATTTTAGATGAATTGCGCCGCCAAGACTGGCGCCCTCGTCCAGTAAGACAGCAAGCACATGAACTCAATGACACGGTCAGAAAGCTCATCAGAGAACTTGGCCGTGAACCAACTGATGTCGAAGTGGCTAAGTCCTTAGGTCTCAATAAGGAACAGTACCGTGATCGCTTATTTGCGACTCAATCAGAGTCAATGAAGAGTCTTGATGAGTTATTAACCGAAGGGGTTAACTTTAAGGATAAGAGTTGCTTTATTGAGCAAATAACCAATAAAGACACATTATTTAAAGCAATTTCGAAATTAAACAAAAGAGAGCAAGTAATCCTGTCGCTTTACTATCAACATGAACTTAATTTAAAAGAAATCGCTGCGACTCTTGGTTTAACTGAAACACGAATATGCCAACTACATAAACAGGCTATTGCGAATCTTCAGCAAATATATCAACAGTGGGAGCGATAATACCAGGCAGGAAATATGAGCAAGTTAATTGGGATATCGATCATTATTTTTTCAGTATTTGGTGGATATGTATGGGCAGGGGGCAGCCTAACCTCATTATGGCAACCTGCTGAAATCCTAATTATCTTTGGCGCTGGTTTAGGCGCATTAGTTATCGCCTCTCCCCGCGCCGTTCTCGATGAAATGGTTGAGCAAGTCAAATCTGTTTTCTCAACCGAAAAAGAAGATCCAGAGCTATACCCGCAGTTGTTTGGTTTAATGGGTATGCTAATGAGCCAAATCCAATCTCAAGGGCTAAAAGTTCTTGATGAACATATCGATAAGCCCAACGAAAGTTCCCTTTTCTTAATGTACCCAGCAGTGCTTGAACACCCTCAAGTACTGCAATTCCTCATCGACAACTTGCGCTTACAGTCGATTGGTAAGCTGTCACCTCACGATCTAGAACATATGCTAGCTGAGGAGATTGAACGGATTGAAGAAGACAGTCTTAGGCCTTCTCATGCTTTAGCCAAAATAGCTGAAGCCATGCCAGGGTTTGGTATCTTAGCCGCAGTAATGGGCATTATCATTACCATGTCTAATATTGACGGTCCAATTACCATGATTGGCGTCAAAGTCGCTGCCGCGCTGGTCGGTACCTTTATTGGTATTTTCGCCTGTTATTGTTTTTTTGACCCATTATCGAAATCTCTTGAACATTTAGTCGATCGTAAAAGTGCACAACTGCGTTGTGTTGCGGCCGCGCTCACCGCCTTTGCTAAAGGCAAACCTCCGATGCTCGCACTTGATGCCGGTCGCAAACAGATTCAATCAGAAAACCGTCCTTCATTTATTGAGCTTGAACGCTGGATTGAGGAGCAACGTGGCTAATGGCAATTCAACCCGAACCGGTGATCATTAGCCGGAAAAAGCGTAAGAAAAAACATGCCGCTCATGGCGGCGCTTGGAAGGTGGCCTTTGCCGACTTTACCTTGGCCATGATGGCATTGTTTATGGTGTTGTGGATCATGCAAGTGGCCGATCAACGAGAACGCACCTTAATCGTGCAATACCTCAAAGGCGACATGTTCTCATCGGGCCCAATAAACCCGTTTGATTTAAGCAACTCATCGTCCATTATCGATTTAGAAGGCGGCATGAGTATCGAAACCTCTATCGTGCCATCAGCAGGACAAGGTAAGAATGATATCGCTATCGATAAGCGTCACGCTCTAGGTGAACAAAGCTCTCCGTCAGGCAAAGGTAATGAGTTGAACTCAATCTTACCGGGTGAGTTTGAAACCCAAGCACAATTAGAGTTGTTGGCGCGCGAAATCGACAAGATTATTGCCAATGTCGATATGAGCGCCAATGTGAACTTACAAATAGTGCCTCAAGGGATTCGAATTCTTGTTCATGACAATGTTGAGCAATTCATGTTTACCCGTGGCAGTGCCACTATCCAACCTTACTTTGAAGATTTACTACTGGCTTTGGGTGAACTACTAGGGCAAATCAATAACGGTTTGAGTATTTCTGGCCATACCGACTCATTGCCATTTGCCGGTAGTACATTCACCAATTGGGAGCTGTCGAGCCAACGTGCATTACTTGCTAGACGTATTCTTGAGGCCGGTGGTGTTGACTATAAGCAAGTCGTACAAGTTACAGGCATGGCAGATCAGTCGCCTTATGTTCCAGACGAACCTGCAGCGGCGGCAAACAGGCGCATTGAGCTACTGGTATTAACCCAAGAGGCTGAAGACAGCCTGAGGATGATGACAGGGCTACAAAGCCGCCACAGTAAAGATAATCAAGATATTAATCTTAAAGTTGATTCAGCAATCAAAGCTGCCGAACAAAACATGCCAAGAACACGGTATCCAAACTAATGAATACAGATCAAGAGCAGGTGACGGAATTTATTGAGCGAGAGCAACGCGAGGAGACCACAGCACCTGTTGTCACAGATAACCGAGATCATATTAGACACAGTCTAAGAGAGTCCAATGAAGAGCTCGCACAAGCTTGCGATGGGATCAGCGTAAAGTTACATCAAAAAATCTGGTTTATCACTCAAGAGTTAGGGATTGCCAATATCAAAGATATTAGCTTAGGCGGAGTAGGATTAATCACTCCTCTTCAGCTTGAGCTAAATCAATCGATTTGGCTCGAAGTGGAGCAATCCTTATTTGAATTTACCATTATGCGACAGTATCCAATTAACCAAAGATTAAACTTTATTGGCGGCAAGTGGAAATCAAAGCCAGACGACATCAACAAACTCTTGGTGTATATCAATAACGCCAAAGCGTAACGACCGTAAACCACTGAATCACTAATGTTTCTGTCGTAAACGATAGGGAGAGAATTATGCGCGCCAGAGATAGAAGAAAAGGACCTGATGGCTTACAAAAGCTCTTTCTTTATCTGATATTGTTGGAATGGTTTTTACTGATTTATACGACCTCAACAATCAGTAAAATGACTTTTCGCCAAGGGCTGTTAACCTTAGCATTGCTTCTGGGTTTTAATTTAATTCTCGGTAAGCTTTGTACCAAAAGAGCTAAACGCACCACGGACGGTTATATTATTTATCCGGTGATTTGTGGCGGCTTACTGTCATTTTTATTGTTGCTATTCTTTATTTTTTAAATCGTTCGTTATTGATTACAAGGTCGAGAGTCTGCTTTACAGGCTGATAAATTAACCTTAATCCCTGTGGCAGTATCTTGCTGTAAAACCTGTAAACTCAATTGCGCTGCTTTTTGTTTCATCGCAATAAAGTCTGCATCATCGACAGAGCGAAAGGACCACAAGTCACCATCATCTAATGGCTCAGCCTGTGTGGCATCTAGGTGGTTAGCATGCCTATCATTTAAATAGGTAAACTCAACATTAAGTATATTATCAACACCTAAGCGGGTAACCTCAGCAGCGGTAATAGCAGCTTCATCACCCCCTGTCGCATTTATCGCCTGTGTATCAATAATCGCATCAAACCGAGATTGATCAGCAAAATGAAACACCATATTGGGCGACAGATGCTTAAAGGTAAACCCCATTTGATTCGTCATGAATTTACCGGCCTGCCAGCGCTGATAAAGTGACGTAAATGAGGCATCTTGCTGCCACATTTTAACGACCTGTGCTTGGTATTTATCTTGTAATAAGGTCCAAGCTGAAGCGACTAGGTTTGGATCAACCTGAATATTAAACGGGCTAAAGAAATCGTGTTGTAGTAGATATTCCGCCAATACAATGTATTGCTCACGCACAATGTGTGGCAATGTCAGGCGCTTTATCGTGGAGTAATCGGAGAGCTCACAATACCCCTTTGTTGCCGAGCGGCGATAATCGCTACATACTTCCACTTCAAGCTTTTTGACATCAAAACGTCGCACCTCAAAGTGACTAAAGTTGACAACATCAATCTGTTTTTGCTCTCTATCTTGTAAAGCATTAAGCGCCGCATGGTGAAAATCGGCATCTGTACGACAATGATTACATTGGATACTAATTTGAGTATTAAATATATTAGCCTGAATAGATCCACTCATAAGCAATAATGCTATTAAAATAAGCCAAGCAAAGTTAACGCTTTTCATTCAAAGTCCATTTCCAACAACGTCTATCATTTGCAACCACCTAGTAAATGATATTAAGTGTTCACTAAAAACCCAGAAGCAATATTGCACCTAGCCTATCGTATAAACTAACAGTATTACATCAACTTAAGACTGCAATCTCTTAATTTCACCCTATGTTTTACAGCCTTATCAAAGGTTAGATGGGTAACACAGTACGACTGAAGTTTTGTTTAAGCACCACAGTCGATTCAATCCCAGCAACACAATCAATGCTCCCTAAAGCTGACTTCACAAATTGCTCATAACTCAATAAATCGGCTGCCACAATTTTTAATAGGTAATCATGTGCTCCCGTCACCACAGAACACGCCATAACTTGTGGCAATTGAGCAACAGTAGACTCAAACAAGCGCGCCGAATTATCAGAATTTTCTTTTAATCGAATAAAAGCGTATACCACGACATTTAAATCCAACTTTTTAGGTTCTAAGTGGGCACCATACCCAATAATGACACCCTGCTGTTCGAGTTTTTTCACTCGCCGTAAACAGGGAGTGTCTGACATATTTAGTTGGTTAGCTAACTCAGATATCGCAATACGACCTTGATGCTGTAGCACATTGAGTAATTGTCGATCCTTTTTGTCCATCGTGAGTAACCCAGCTTAAAAATGAGTGAATTTCACTCAAATTATCACACTTTTGAGTTAATTCCTGCGCAAAGATGAATTTTTAGCCACTCAGTTTGGTGAATTTCCCCCACGGCATAATGCTAGCCTAGATCCCATTCATTAAACCTATACCAGCATAAGAGTGTCATCGATGAAAACACCGACCCGCCATACCCAAGCTTTTGATGAATGGATCCGTCATCGATTTGTGGCGTTAAATGATCAGCTTGAGCAGGCCTATTTTGAGCAAGCTGATAAAAACAATGTCGAAGGTATTGGCGATGACATAAAACAAATGTTACTCACTCAAGGTAATGACTTAATCAGTCATTTATTGGAGGAAGGCAATACCGATCAAGGATTTGACAGTGCCTTCGATTTGCTCGGTAATGTGGGATTATTTATGGCAGCTTGTCGTCGCCATGAAATTACAGAGCCCTCCAGAGAAACCTACTCGCCTCTGAAACAAGCATCGGCATTAGCGATGCATATTGGCGCCTCTATTGGTGTCACGCCCAGATTCGCAACCGCACATTTAACCACCCACAACCGTGCACTTAATGGCACATATAAACGCTTTACCAGCCTCGAAGACGAGCAGATATTTGTCGACTACAACACCAAAGGGATTTTGGCATATAAACGGGCAGCTGATGCCCTACTAAAAATCCAACCTTTAGGTATTTCCCACCCGATTTGCTTCGACCTATTAACCGTCGCAGAACAGGCATTATCTGAAGTTATAGATTCAAATAGCCGCTTATTCAATAAATTAGATGCAGACCGATTTTTCTATTGTGTTAGACCTTATTACAAACCCTATCGAGTAGGTTCACAGGTTTATCGTGGCGCCAATGCGGGTGACTTTGCGGGTATCAACGTGATTGATTTACAGCTAGGGCTATGTGCTGCCAACGACCAATCTTACTCTCAACTTTTAGTCGATAAATTTTTATACATGATGCCTGAGGATCAGCGGATTTTACGCGACTGTATGCGCCGTCAAAGCATCATGGATGACTTCTTACTTCAACGTTCAGCCAGTCAACAAGGTTGGTATCAAAAAAATCTGCAACAATTTCTTGTGGTGTGCCAACGCCATGGTCAAGGCGCCATTCAGCATCACGACCAACTTGTAAGTAAGTATATTAGCCAGCCATCTACCGACATGGCACAACAACATATGGCAAAAGTCACCGCCAGTGGTCCGCCTTTGCCAGTATTGATTGCAGCGCTAGAGAAGCTTCGAGACCGCCGTGCAGCAAACAAACGTGATGATATACACACTCGTTTTGACGATATAAAAACATTACAGGCCAGCTTAAAATGAATCAATCACAAAGCATGAGCGACACGTTGAAACAGGACTTTTGTTTAGCCGATGGCACATATTTGCTCAGCCATTCGGTGGGCAGGCCGCTTATTAGTGCCCAACAAGCCTTCGGGGAAGCGTTCTGGGCGCCGTGGCAACAAAGCAATATTGAGCCTTGGCAGCAATGGCTTGCAATAATAACCGATTTTCAACACGCCCTAGCTAGACTATTTCATCACCAAGCCGATGCGTTTTGCCCCCAGGTAAACTTGTCAAGTGGACTCACTAAGCTAGTGATGTCCATTCCTCGATTGCAACGTCGTAATAGCGTCATTTTAATGAGTGAAATTGACTTTCCGAGTATGGGATTTGCAATAAAGAAAGCATTACCAGACTGTGAAATTCGTTTTATTCCTAAACAGCTAGATATCACCAATGAAGCTGTTTGGCAGTCGCATATCAGCGAGGATGTAGACATAGTTTTTATTAGCCATGTTTATTCCAATACCGGTCAACAGGCACCAATTCGCCATATAATTAACCACGCAAAGCTGCAAGGTTGCCTGAGTTTAATTGACGTCGCTCAGTCAGCTGGGATCATTCCCATTAACCTAAGCGAACTGAACCCAGATTTTATGATTGGCTCTAGTGTTAAGTGGTTATGCTCAGGCCCGGGCGCTGCTTACTTATGGATTAACCCGTGGCAATTAGAAAATTGTCGCCCGCAAGATGTCGGCTGGTTTTCCCATGAAAACCCTTTCGAGTTTGATATCCATCACTTTAGCTATCACCCGAGTGCACTGCGGTTTTGGGGAGGAACGCCTTCGATTTCGCCATACGCTATTGCGACAAATAGTCTGCAATATTTCCACCGTATCGGCATTGAGCATTTGCGCCAGCACAATCAACAAATGATCCAAAAACTCACTAAGGCCCTTGCTGACTTTACGGTATCACCGCGAGATGCTTCACGCCAAAGCGCAACAGTCATTTTAGATTTTGGAGCGCGACAACAACATATTATGACAATGCTTAAAAAGCATAATATCAGCGTTGATGCACGTAATATGGGAATACGAGTGTCACCACATATTTATACTGATGCTGATGACATCCACACTTTTATTGATCGAATCCAAGCAGAGTACTAAACAAAACCAGCAAACTAGCAGCCAGCAAGATCCCTCTCAATTAGTGGGGTTTCGATGGCAGTTTGAGGCTCTGAGTAACGAATTTCACAGTCATTCACTGAGTAATCTGCAGCAGGCCTGATACGTAAGCCACTTCGGCCACCAATATTGTAACGGGTCAGTTCAAAGTCATCTCCATCAACAATATTTATTGCTCGCGCTATACCCGCTTCAGTGTTTCTTGGATAACCATAAGCTAAACTTATTCGTTCACCTTCAACGACAATAGTATTGCTGCCACTTGCTGGCGCAGTTGAGTCACAATCTCGACTGATAACACACGCTGAGTGAACGAGCTCTTTAGCACTACCAATGGCACCTGACACGCCTTGCATTTGACCTGCGTAAGCATCTTGTTTTAAGTCAATGAATTTCGGCGCAGCAATGACAGATAAAATGCCCAAAACAATAATCACAACGACAAGCTCAATTAAACTAAACCCTTGCTCACGTTTAGAAAAACAAGCCATCTGCTGAGGCTTATTAGGCATATAGAGACTGCGCATATCCCCTCCAAAAATAACAACAAAGCATCATCAACTTGCCACCGCAACTTGGTTTTTACCTTGATGTTTTGCACGATACATTGCGGTATCAGCACGATGAATTAAGCTATCCGTGTCTTTATCTTTCCCTATTGATAGCGCAAGCCCAATACAGGCGCTAATTGCTATCACTTTATCCTCAATAATCAATGGTTCACTGAATAATTGTAGTAGTTTTTCAGCGGCACATTCAGCTGCCACGATAGAATCCATATTTGGCATCAGTACAATAAACTCATCGCCACCGTATCGAGCTAATACATCATCAATGAACAAATGTTTATTGACCTTGTCAGCCAAGGTTTTCAATAAGATGTCACCGACTTTGTGGCCGTATTGATCATTGACGGCTTTGAAACCGTCGAGATCTATAAACAATAAAGAAAAGTGTTTACTCTCGTGCAATAACGACGCTATTTGCTCCCTGATTGCCACACGGTTGGCAAGCCCAGTCACTGTGTCATGGTTAGCTAAATGAAGCGCTTTAGCCTGCGCTTGAGCCAAATCAGCGGTTCTGCGTGCTACTCTAATTTCTAGCTCTTCTCGACCATTACGAATTTCTAATGACATTTGTCTAAAACTATCGAATAACTTGGCAAATTCAGCAGTATGAAAACCACGATAACGTCGAGAAACAGTATCGCTAGCCTCTTCGGTAATAAGACGTGTTTTAGCCGTTAAAATATCAATTGGGCGAGTGATTAAACCAACAATCCACCAGCTAATAGCGCAGCACACCAATAACGAAACAAACGCAATCAATAAGGTCACTTTAATCACATCAAATGCACGTTGATCTAACTCAGTCAATGGCTGCGGTATCATCACGCCCCAACCTGTTGCTGGCACAACATCAAATCCCGCAATCATATCTGCTTTCACTGCAGGTGAATAAAACTGGCTCACGCCAGACTCTCCCGCCATCATTTGCTGAACGATACTGATCTTGCTGATGTTTTTAGCTTCAGACTGCCATTGCTTATTCGGGTGCGCCAATACATTTCCTAACTGATCGACAATAGCAGCATGTCCTTTCTCACCAAAAATGACCGCATTTTGCACTTGTTCAATATAAGTCGCTTTTAAGGTAGCTAACCAAATATTCCCATCTGCGGTTTGACGGATCATGTACAAAGTGGGCACAGCGACACCTTGTTTATGTACAGGAGTAAATCGTGCTTGCGCTAGCCCTGTTAACTCAAAAGGATTGAGCTCGCTGGTTAAGTCCTCAGGTTGAGCTTGCTCTGAGCCCAAAAGCACCCTTTTACGCTGACCATTTGGCTGATACATGGCAATAGATGCGACATCAATGGAGTTCAATAGCAGCTGCATATCATTGTCTAATTCAGCTTTGTTGGCGCTGGTATTGGTCACCGCAGTAAATATGGCTAAGGCATCCACAGCATATCGATTTAATGCCGTGGTAATGTTATTGGCAAGCAATAAGTGCTTGTCATAGACCATCTTATATTCGTTTTCGAGGGCAGAATTTGCAGACCAAAATGAAATTGCTGTAATGGGGATTATTGACATAAAAGTCATCACCAGAAACAGTAAATGACGAAAAGGTAATTTCATTGAGATTCCATGCTCAGGTTACTTCGCTAATTTACGATAATAAAACTGCGTATAGAAACGCGGCTCAGTCATGTCATCACGCATTAGCATCTGTTATACGCCTTAAAATGACGTTTATTTTTCTCATACTTAGTCAATTAATCTACATAATGTTGCATCAGCTAAGTGTAAAATAATGTTACAAAATTTGATGCGCATTGTTACATATGCTCAAAGACTGTTCAACCATTAGCGTCGAAAACTGAATAGTTACTCTAGTTGCAATGAATGGCCTATAGCAATAAGCAGTAAAAGCCATTCTCACAATCATCAAACCTCGTTATTTAGATAATAGAACACGCTGATTGATAAACGATTTAACCGACTGATTCGGCCTGATATTGTTTACCATTAATTCGCTCAATAATCTGCGTTGCGGTTAAATCATGCACTACGTTAATCACAGTTGATGCCGCATCTGTAATTGCTCCCAGAATCACCAAGATAGGGATCACCTCAAGGGGCAGCCCCAAGGTGGTGACAATAAAGATTTCTCCAAGAAAAGCGCCTCCCGGCACTCCGCCAATCACAAACGCAGACAATACCGAAATTAAAATGGTGAGCATGAATACCTCAGAGGTAAACTCCATCCCCAGTAACGAGTATATAAACACAATTTTAAGGGCCGTGATCATTGCTGCACCGCCTTTGTTTAAGTTCACCAATAACGGCAAACTTATCTCAGCAATCTGCTCATTCAAGCCCATTTTGCTGGCACTGCGAATATTGACCGGTAAGGTCGCAAGTGATGAACTGGTGCCCAATGCTGTTACTGCTGGTGCCAGCATATGTTGCCAAAAGCGCTTTACTCCCTGAATACCACCACCAAGCCATGCGTATACTGTTGACCCTAAGGTGAGGTAGACCAGAGTCGCCACCAAGAATAATCCTACGGCACGGGCAAAGGTGCCCATTAACTCTGCATCTTGGCTGGCCATAGTGGCAGCAAAATAGGCTCCTAAGCCAATAGGCGCAAGATACATTAATATGGCAATGATTTTCATGATGACTGTATTTAAGCTATCCAATAACGCAGAAACTTTACGTCCATCTTCGCCTGATTGACCAATGGCAATGCCACTAATCACTGACATAATAATTAATGCTAAAATATTCGATTTAGACAATAACCCCACAAAATCATTCGCTGTCAATAAACTTACAAAATCCATACTCCCTGCGGTTTCCACAGTCTCTTTTAGCTCAAGCGTCACCCCTTGAGCAGGATCATAAGCCAGTGCTAACAACACAATGCCAATTGCGGGGATCATAGCCATCATCACCGATACCGCCATGATCGAGGCGAGAATCGCTCCTAATGCTTTTAAGTCAGTCATTTTGGCAATCGATGACATAACGCTAACTGCAACTAATGGCACGATAATCATGAACAATAAATTCAGAAAAATTTGCCCGATAGGTTTAAGTTTTATTGCCATTTCTGGCAGTAAAAAACCCAATATCCCACCCAGCATTAACGCCACAAGTAGAATTATTGATGAGCGATAAGCTTTAAGTGTGTCCCACATAAATCCATTCCATTATTAACATCCGATTTCAATCTTCATTTCAATGATGCAGAAGTGAATAAAGCCTGTAAAAACAGGCTTTATTCATCTGAACTAGCGACGTCCCCTAGCATGACCTTCTCTTGCCATACCGGATTGACGAGCTTGTCGTGAACGATTCAAACTTTGATGATCAAAGCCGCCAGTAGGACGGCTACGGTTAATTGAATTATTCATATTTGAAGGTCGTGTTGTCGGCCTACTTGACGGCATAGTAGAAGGCCTAGACGTGGGCTGAGTCGATGGACGACTAGACGGCAAAGTTGAAGGCTTGCTTACACTGCTAGGTTTACTCAAATCACGAGTAGACGGCGCAGTATTCCATTTACCATCACTGCGATTTTCCCACTTACCTTGATTATCACGAGCCACGTTGCCGTGCTTATCGGCAAACACATCATTTGTACGATTCTTGTTGTGCGTCGCTTTTTTAAGGTTTTGATTAGCAATTGCAGGGCTGGCTAACCGATCTCGGGTCGCAGGGCGTTGATATAAGTTATCTCGACCGACTCGATTACCATCAATATTAGCTTTATTCATTCTATTGGAAATTTTAGTACGATTACCGACATTGATACTGTTCCCAATGTTGATGTCACCAGTATTGATCACTACAGGACGGCGATAACCGCCACCATAGTAACCACCACAACAACGATATGGTCGATGATAACCATAACCTCCGCCCCACACGACGCCTGCACGGAAAAAACCATTACTCCATGTCACACCCACATTCCAGCCTGTCCAGGGGTTATAGCCAACATGCAAGCCCCAGGTTGGTGGACGAGGATAATAATAGCGGCCCCAATAAGGTGGGTAATACCAACCCGTACCGTAAATCGGTACGCCATAGTATGGATACGACCACATATAACCTGGGGTATATCCAACATAAACCACCTCTGGGGTTGAATCATAAACTTGCACATAGGTCGTGTTATAAACAGGTGAGCTAGCCGGTATTTGCGCGATTTCTTCATTCGGGATCTCATCAGCAACAATCCACGGACCTTTAGCCGTTTTTGATGTAAACCACACACCATTATCAACGGCGTAATACACCTTATTAATCAACAAGACTTGGGTAGAGGTATTCACAGCATAAGAAACGGCTGTGCCAGTTACAGCTTCAAACTTAGGTTCGCCGTCATATTCGACTTCTAGCTTGGCTTCATCACGTTTAATGGCTGCAGTTTGTGGAATTTGCGCATCGAGCATCGCTTGATTCGCTTCATCAGTGCCAGCAACTGATACTCTCAAGCCACCAATATCAGACTCAGGTGGAATATCATTAAAGCTTTCAGGTAATTTATCACCTCTCACAAAGGCCCAAGGACCAGCTTGTTTTTTCGACTTAAACCAGCGTCCAGAAAGCAAAACATACATGTCGCCTGAACTGGTTTCTCTAATCCACGGTGTTTCGGTATTACTAACGTACAATAACTTACCATCAATCAGACTCAGCCATTTAGGGGCACCATCTGTCGAGACTAACTCAGTTGGTTCATCAGAAGTAATAATGTGCGGCGCATTAGCCGTACTTTTAGCTGGCTCGTCATCTTCGGTATTAACCATACTGACCAAGTCTTCAGGTGGATAAAGAGTGACTTGCCAAGGCCCCATTGGATCGTCCGCAACGTACCAATAAGTCCCACTGCTCAAGTACAGTTTTTTAGACTTTTTATCTCTAGCCACTGCGAATGGCGTATTCAGTATTCGCTCGTAATCACTATTGTCGATATCACGGAATTGAGGTTCGCCATCATAAGACAGCAACACACTCAGCCTTGAGCTGAAAATAATTTCTGGCGCGTCATTTTTAATATTATCTAAACTGCGTTTAACTTGGTCTGCGGTTTCTAAACTTGCAGAAAGGCGTGCCATTGAGATTTCAAAACTGGTGCTCGCTAATGCTTCAGATACCGTATCGGTAAAGGTTTGCTGATCTTCTTCAGTTGATGACGGCCAGCGGACTTCAGTCACCTGAATATTACGCACCGTAGTGACATCGTCATTAGTATCGATTCTGGCACTAAACCAAAAAGCACCAAATACCGGTTCAGCTTGGTCTTTGACTTCAAATGACATTGCCGCACGACTTTGCAGCACATTACCTTCAAGCGATTCAGGCTGCGGTTGGTAAACAACTAAAGTTCCTAACTTGGTTTCGACTTCTTGAGGCCATTCGAGAGCAAATACAGAAAAGGACATCAACCAAAGTGAGAAAACACCATAGATTAATCCGAATAATGAACGCGACAGTTTTACTTTCATAACAATTCCTTAGGTATACCCCTATTCACTAACGCTAGCATAACTGAATAATTTTTGAACTAATATGAATGTGCTATTTGCACTTTTTTACAACGAACAAATAAAAAAGCCCTTGATGATAATCATCAAGGGCTTTGAATTTAGCCTATGGCCAATTTACATGAGCGTTAAGCCAAGGCTTATAGGCTGTAGTAAAGTTGGAATTCCATTGGGTGAGTAGTACGAGATACTTGCTCACACTCTTCAGACTTAAGTGCAATGTAAGACTCAATAAAGTCTTTGCTGAATACATCACCCTTAGTTAAGAATTCGTGGTCAGCTGCTAAGTTTTCTAGTGCGTTTTCTAGAGACGTTGCAACTTGTGGGATCTCAGCTGCTTCTTCAGCAGGTAGGTCATATAGATCTTTATCCATTGCTTCACCTGGGTGAATCTTGTTTTGGATACCGTCAAGACCAGCCATTAGCAATGCAGAGAATGCTAAGTATGGGTTAGCGGTTGGATCTGGGAAACGTGTTTCAATACGACGAGCTTTAGGGCTTGGTACCACTGGGATACGGATTGAAGCACTACGGTTACGTGCTGAGTAAGCAAGCATTACAGGCGCTTCGAAATGCGGTACAAGGCGCTTGTATGAGTTAGTACTTGGGTTAGTGAATGCATTCAATGCACGAGCGTGCTTGATGATACCACCAATGTAGTAAAGTGCAGTTTCACTTAAACCTGCATATTTATCGCCAGAGAATAAGTTAACGCCATCTTTAGCTAAAGATTGGTGAACGTGCATACCACTACCGTTATCACCAACAATTGGCTTAGGCATGAATGTCGCCGTTTTACCGTATGCATGAGCAGTGTTATGAACAACATACTTCATGATTTGGATTTCATCCGCTTTGTTTGAAAGCGTGTTGAAACGTGTCGCAATTTCGTTTTGACCCGCTGTAGCAACTTCGTGGTGATGCGCTTCAACTACTTGACCTAATTCTTCAAGAATTAGACACATTGCACTACGAATGTCTTGTGATGAATCAACTGGTGCAACTGGGAAGTAACCACCTTTAACGAATGGACGGTGACCAGTGTTACCATCTTCGTAGCTAGTACCTGAGTTCCATGCCGCTTCTTTCGCGTCAACTTTTACGAAAGTACCTGACATGTCAGTACCAAACTTAACGTCATCAAATAAGAAGAACTCTGGCTCTGGACCAATTAATACAGTGTCAGCAATACCGGTAGATTTTAAGTACTCTTCTGCTTTCTTAGCGATTGAACGTGGGTCACGCTCATAACCTGTCATAGTAGAAGGTTCTAAAATGTCACAACGAATAAGACCAGTCACTTCTTCAGTAAACGGATCAAGTAAGAAAGAAGAAGGATCTGGCATCAATACCATGTCAGATTCGTTAATACCTTTCCAACCGTTGATAGATGAACCATCGAACATTTTGCCATCTTCAAAGAAATCTTCGTTTACTTGATGAGAAGGTATAGAGACGTGCTGCTCTTTACCTTTAGTGTCTGTAAAACGTAAATCTACGAACTTAACTTCTAGTTCTTCAATTTGTTTTAATATTGATTCAACTGACATTCTTAAGCCTCCGGTAGGGTAAAGGGTTGTCCCTTAATATAATCTTGTTATTCGTCAGACAAACTATCTGCTTTGCGAATTTGTTCAATTAAAAGCTATTTCCATGCCAGAAAGGTAAGTGATTGATTTAAAGCTTAATAAAAAAATCACTAGCCATAGAAAAAGCCATATTGCACAAATACGGTGCACCACTATGATCACAATTGGTGCAAAAGTCCATTTCGGTGCAGGGTTTTTAGCGCATGAATTGATCTAGTTCATTAAAGCGTCATTTTATTGCGGCAGTATGATCCTTTTTCGTTTTTATCTTCTATCTTTAGTGTTTAATTTTTTATTAAAAACGACCTGTTCAAAAATAATCCTATCTACTCGGCGCTCGGTGGAGTAGAATGGCACGCTTTTTTATAGTGGCTATACTTATCAGCCCTATAAACTCCTATTTTTTATTTGATGGTATAGAGGTTTTATCCGTGTTAGAGAATTTACGTAACATCGCCATTATTGCTCACGTTGACCATGGCAAAACGACCTTGGTAGACAAGCTATTGGCTCAGTCAGGCACCCTTGAAAGTCGAGGCGAAGCCGCAGAACGTGTAATGGATTCTAACGATCTTGAAAAAGAACGTGGTATCACCATTCTGGCAAAAAACACTGCCATCAAATGGAACGACTACCGTATTAACATCGTAGACACTCCTGGTCACGCCGATTTCGGTGGTGAAGTAGAGCGTGTTCTATCTATGGTAGATTCAGTTTTATTATTAGTAGACGCAGTTGACGGCCCAATGCCTCAAACTCGCTTTGTTACTAAAAAGGCATTCGCACAAGGCCTTAAGCCAATCGTTGTTATCAACAAGATTGACCGCCCAGGTGCACGTCCTGATTGGGTTATCGACCAAGTATTCGACTTATTCGACAACCTAGGTGCAACTGACGAACAGTTAGATTTCCCTATCGTTTACGCTTCTGCATTAAACGGTTTCGCGACTCTTGATCCAGAAGAAACAAGCGAAGACATGACACCGCTTTTCCAAGCGATTGTTGAGAAGGTTTCTTCTCCTGATGCAGATGCTGAAGGTGAGTTCCAAATGCAAATCTCTCAACTTGATTACAACTCATACGTAGGTGTTATCGGTGTTGGTCGTATTAAGCGTGGTAGTGTTAAAACTAACCAGCAAGTCACAATCGTTGATGCTGAAGGTAAAACTCGTAACGGTAAAATGGGCCAAGTATTAGGTTACATGGGTCTAGACCGTCACGAAGTTGCTGAAGCCAACGCCGGCGATATCGTTGCGATTACCGGTTTAGGTAACTTACAGATTTCTGACACTGTTTGTGGTGTTAACCAAGTTGAAGCATTACCTGCATTATCAGTTGATGAGCCAACGTTAACAATGACTTTCCAAGTGAACACTTCTCCGTTCGCAGGTAAAGAAGGTAAGTACGTTACATCACGTAATATCCTTGAGCGTCTAGAACAAGAACTAGTCCACAACGTTGCACTACGTGTTGAAGAAACTGATTCTCCAGATCGTTTCCGTGTTTCTGGTCGTGGTGAGCTTCACCTTTCGATCTTAATTGAAAACATGCGTCGTGAAGGTTACGAATTAGCAGTATCTCGTCCAGAAGTTATCACCAAAGAAATCGACGGTGAGATGTGCGAGCCATTCGAAACATTAACTGTTGACGTTGAAGAAGAGCACCAAGGCACCGTAATTGAAAAATTAGGTATGCGTAAAGGTGACATGAAAGATCTACAACTAGATGGTAAAGGTCGTGTACGTATCGACTTCATCATTCCTAGCCGTGGCTTAATCGGTTTCCAAACTGAGTTCATGACTGCAACTTCTGGTACTGGTCTTATCTACCATTCATTCGACCATTACGGTCCAGTGAAAGGCGGTGACATTGGTCAACGTGCTAACGGTGTATTGATTTCTAATGCAACAGGTAAAGCCCTAACATTCGCATTATTCGGTTTACAAGACCGTGGTCGTCTATTAATCGGTCACGCTGCAGAAGTTTACGAAGGCCAAGTGATTGGTATTCATTCACGTTCTAACGACTTAACTGTTAACTGTCTGAAAGGTAAGCAGCTAACCAACATGCGTGCATCAGGTACTGATGAAGCACAAGTGTTAACTCCGCACATCCAAATGACACTTGAGCAAGCACTTGAGTTCATCGATGATGATGAGTTAGTTGAAGTAACACCTGAAAATATTCGTGTTCGTAAGCGTCATTTAACAGAAAATGACCGTAAGCGTGCTAGCCGCTCTGGTAGCTAAGTTTAGCTAACGTAATTTGAATATGAAAACCCGCTCAGGCGGGTTTTTTATTGCCTGTTATTCTAATAAGTACCAGTACAGCAAATAAAAAACTGATTTCATCTAACCTATAACCTAACAGTCTTTATATTCACTTTAAACGAATATATATTCACCCCTACTTATTATCTCTTAGGTTGGAATATCGCAAAATGTCTGTGATTCAAAATGTTAACGTGGCTAACCAAGCCAATATTTACTTTGATGGTAAAGTCATCAGCCGCACAATTCATTTTACTGATGGTAGTCATCAAACCCTTGGGGTTGTGCTACCTGGTGAATATAACTTTGATACCAGCCAAGCTGAAATCATGAATATCACCTCTGGTAAATTTGAGGTGTTATTACCTCATGCCACAGATTGGACAACCGTCAAAGCAGGCGAATTATTTGAATTAGATGCCAATGTTAACTTTAAAATTCGCACTAACGAAATCAGTGAATATCGCTGCCAGTACAAGTAATTAGCGTCAGCAGTTCATCAGTAATTGCTGATTTTATGTTAAAAAGAAGCTAGTATTAATGTGTTGAACGCCAAAGGTGAAGGAATCCCACATGCGCTTAGTCTTAATCATTAGTCTCATTTTAACCAGTATTGTCCTCTCAAGCAGCCATGCAACGGTTTATCGCTGGGTAGATGAGAATGGTAAAGTCCACTACAGCGACGAGCCAAGGGAAAATGCCGAAACAGTAGAGCTCAATCAAAATACGCAAAATAGCATTTCTGTTCGTGTTCCTGCCGAAGTGGATTCCAATACAAAACCAGCTGAAGCGGTTACCTACAGGGTGAGAATCGTTAATCCCACTCAAGAAGAAACCATCAGAAGTAACCAAGGAAACTTCACTGTTGTCGCCAGTGCGGCGCCAGAACTACCCAATGGTTATTTACTTGCACTGTATATTGACGACATTCTTTATGGTCAGCCTCAATCCAGTGCAATCTTCAATGTCACTGAAGTAAATCGCGGTGAACATAATCTTGTCGTTAAGATTTTGACCCAAAACGGCAAAGTCCTTGCATCAAGTTCTGCTAGAAAGATATTTCTACATCAGGCTTCCATTCTTAATAAACCTAGACCAACACCTAGGACTGAATAAAAATATTGTTTTTCATATAGATAGAGAAACAATATTAAAAGATTATTAAATTGATTGTCGATGTAGAATAAGTTGCTTAGCGCACCATACTGGTGCAACATGGTGGTGCAACTTCAATATGCAGGACAATTGATGGATACAAATAATCTGCTGAATCATTTAGTTACCGCTGTTCTTGTTATCGATAGCAAGCTGATGCCTCATTATGCCAATGCGGCAGCTGAGCAGCTGTTAGGGATCAGTGTAAATAAATTGCGAGAACAGCGTTTGCCTGAACTCTATCAGTTTATGGGAGTAGAGTCTGAACTCTTAATTGATTCGGTAAAAGCCAGCCAAGGGATTACAGTTAATACTGCTGCGTTAATAACCCTTGACGGTGTGCACCACATTATTGATATCACCTTGATCCCCATGGAGCATGAAGATGACTTAAGTCTGCTCGAGCTAAGACAAGTCGATCAGCAACATCGTATCCACCAGCAACTGAACTTAGATGCCCAACAACAAGCTGCGCAATTCTTAGTGCGCAACCTTGCCCATGAAATTAAAAACCCATTAGGCGGCCTAAGAGGTGCAGCCCAGTTACTTTCACGTGAGTTAGCTGAGCCGCAATTAAAAGAGTTCACCGATCTAATTATTGAGCAAGCCGATAGGCTAAGAAACTTGGTTGATAAGCTATTAGGACCACAACGTCCTACCCAGCATACCGAACACAATATCCACCAAGTAGTGCAAAAAGTGTTAAAACTGATTGAGTTAACCCTACCGGATAATGTCACGTTAGCGCGAGATTACGACCCATCCATTCCCGATATGAATATGGATCCTGATCAACTGCAACAAGCCGTGCTTAACATAGTACAAAATGCCACTCAGGCGCTTGAGAAAACCGGTGGCGAAATACTCATTAGAAGTAGAACCCAGCATCAAGTCACTATTGGCACTCAAAGGTTCAAATTAGTATTGGCGCTATCGATTATTGATAACGGACCTGGGATCCCGGCAGAACTACTGGATACATTGTTTTATCCAATGGTAACAGGCAGAGAGGACGGCTCAGGTTTAGGCTTATCGATTGCGCATAATATTGCACGATTACATGGAGGTCGCATTGATTGCGTATCGGCACCAGGGCACACAGAATTCACCATTATCCTGCCATTACAATAACATGCCATTGATGGCTATTGAGGAAGTAACATGAGTATAAGCGAACAAGTTTGGATCCTCGACGATGATAGTTCCATTCGCTGGGTATTAGAAAGAGCCCTACTGGGTGCCAAGATTTCTACTGCCAGCTTTGCTGCGGCCGAGTCATTATGGCAAGCATTAGAAATCTCACAGCCTATTGTGATTGTGTCAGATATCCGCATGCCTGGAACTGATGGCTTAACCTTGCTTGATCGCTTACAAATGCACTACCCGCATATTCCAGTCATTATCATGACGGCGCACTCTGATTTAGACAGTGCCGTCAGCGCTTACCAAGCGGGTGCCTTTGAGTATTTACCAAAGCCATTTGATATTGATGAAGCCATTGCGTTAGTGGAACGCGCACTGACCCATGCAACAGAACAAGTCCCTCCGCCAGCGGAAGAACCCGAAGTGGTGAAAACCCCTGAGATCATTGGTGAAGCACCTTCAATGCAGGAGGTATTCCGTGCGATTGGTCGCCTATCTCGTTCATCCATTAGTGTATTAATTAATGGTCAATCTGGTACTGGTAAGGAACTGGTTGCTGGCGCACTGCATAAACACAGCCCTCGTAAAGATAGCCCTTTTATCGCATTGAACATGGCTGCTATTCCAAAAGACCTAATAGAGTCTGAACTATTTGGTCATGAAAAAGGCGCCTTTACAGGAGCAGCCAATGTCCGCCAAGGTCGCTTTGAACAAGCCAATGGCGGAACTCTGTTTTTAGATGAAATAGGCGACATGCCACTTGATGTGCAAACCCGCCTTTTACGTGTTCTTGCCGATGGGCAGTTCTATCGCGTCGGTGGCCATGTGGCAGTACAGGTCGATGTGCGAATTATTGCCGCAACACACCAAGACTTAGAATTATTGGTACAAAAAGGCGATTTTCGTGAAGATTTATTTCACCGCTTAAACGTGATTCGAGTACACCTACCACCACTGTCGCAGCGTCGTGAAGATATTGCCCAATTGGCCACCCATTTTTTGATTTCTGCAGCAAAAGAAATCGGTGTAGAGCCAAAAGTACTGACAAAAGAAACAGCAACCAAATTAGAGCAATTACCTTGGCCCGGAAATGTTAGACAACTTGAAAATACATGTCGCTGGTTAACGGTGATGGCCTCAGGCCAAGAGATTTTGCCTCAGGATTTACCCGCTGAGTTACTTAAAGACCCAGTCGCTTCAGGTGAAAGAACTGACGGTGTTTCAGATTGGCAAGTGGCATTAACCCAATGGATTGATGAAAAGCTATCTGCGGGTGAAAGTGATTTGCTCACAGAAGTGCAACCAGCCTTTGAGCGGATATTATTAAAAACAGCGCTCAAGCATACTCAAGGCCATAAGCAAGAAGCAGCAAAACGTTTAGGCTGGGGGCGAAACACCCTTACGCGTAAACTCAAAGAATTAGAAATGGATTAATTTACGACAAGAGTTAAAACAAAAAGGATAGCGAAAGCTATCCTTCTTTATTTACACTCGCTTTATCTTTTTATACTAAGAGCACTCAGTTTAAAACTGGTAATGCAGCCCCAATGCTAACTGCGAAGTATCTGCATCAATATCTAGCATTTCAGAACGATCGGCATCTAAGTCACCGGTGGCATACTCATAACTTAAACGTAAGCGCAGTGATTCGGAAACAGCAGCTGTTATGCCAACACCGTAAAGCACATTAACACCACTCCAATCGGCAGTATCAAAGCCTTCGTCATAATCGTAATCTGGGTCAACTTCGAGTGCACGAATCGCTAAGCCCACTTTACCAAAAACAGAAAAGGTATCATTGATAGCCCAAGTAAATTTCGGCGCAGCCGAAAAAACAGCTAAACCAAGATCAACACGACCATCTTGTAGATCATTGGTCAGCATCCATTTTCCTTCGATGCCAAACCAATGATTGAAGTTATAACCACCATAAGCACCGAAACCTGCACCAGAATCGTCAAAACTGCCGACTTCCAGTTGTACATTACTCAGTTCACCACCCACATACCAACCCGTATCGCGGGCTTTGTGTTCTTCGGCTGTGACATTAAAAGATAAACCAACCATTAATATTGCACTTGCTACTACAGATAAGCGTTTCATTATCATTCCTTAATAATTCTATCAGCGCAGGCAGCATAGCAGAAAGCACTCACTCATCAATCATTTCAAATGTAGGTATTTGTTCGAAAATGTGTCAATAACGATAAGCTAATAAAAAGGAGCATTGCTGCTCCTTCTTATCATTAACTAATAGATTAATACTGGCTTAACGTATTAAAAACCTGAGTTCAGACTAGATAATCATGCTCAGTACACCGACAATAATAAAGGCGATAGTCCCAAGTAATGTTTCCATCACGGTCCACGTCTTTAAAGTGGTTTTCTCATCCATTTCCATTAAACGACCCACAAGCCAGAAACCTGAATCATTAAAGTGAGACAATACCGTCGAGCCACCAGCAATGGCAATGACAATAAAACAAAGATCAAACTGTGTCAGACCCGAAGTCACAGCGACCATAGGCGCAATTAACGCTGCTGTTGTGGTTAATGCAACCGTTGCCGACCCCTGCGCTACTCGCAAACATGTTGCAATGACAAAGGCTGCTACAATGATGGGCATACCGGTATCGTTTAATACTCCAGCTAAGGCTTCACCAATACCACTGGCACGTAATACACCACCAAACATACCACCAGCGCCTGTCACTAAAATTGCACCACAAATAGGAGCGAGCGAATCACCACACAATTTCTCAAGCTGCTTCATACCGTAATCTTTAGCAAACACAGCAAGACAAACGAGTAAGGTTATTAGCAATGCAATGGGAGTTTTACCTAGCATTCGCAGGCTTTCAACCCAAGTGGCACTGCCATCTATCACACCTGCTACGCTCAAGGTGTTCAAGCCTGTATCTAAAAATATTAGCAATACTGGTAACAATAAAATCATCAGAACCGTAATGAATTTAGGCTGTTTAGCCGGGTCAATCACGGTTTCAGAGCTTAAAAAGACTTTGGATAATGGAATATCAAACTTCTTGCCTGCATATAAGCCAAACAAATAAGCCCCTATATACCAAGTTGGGATTGCCACTAAAATACCAATCATTAGCAGCATACCTATGTTTGCCCCAAGTAAATCAGCTGCGGCAACCGGGCCTGGATGCGGTGGCACAAAAGCATGCATTACCGCAAAGGCACCTGCAGATGGCAGCGCATATTTTAATGGTGAACCGCCAAAACGTTTGGCCACACTGAATATAATCGGCATCATCACGATTAAGCCCGCATCAAAAAAGATAGGGAAACCAAACAAGAGTGAGGCAACACCCAATGCCAATGGCGCTTTTTCTGCACCGAAACGGCCTATGAGGCTGTCGGCTAATACCTGCGCCCCACCTGTAACTTCTAAGATTTTACCAATCATGGCACCTAAGCCTACTAAAAGCGCGACAGCTGCCAACGTGCCACCAAAGCCTGACATCATCGTCGGCACGACTTGTTCAGTAGAAATTCCTGTCGCAAGGGCAGTTGATAAACTCACTAATGTTAACGCCACAAAGGCGTGCATTTTGAGTTTTATGATCAATAAGAGTAAAGCAGTTATAGCCGCAGCAGCGACCATTAGTAGGTAGGTAGGATCAGCAGATTGAGCTAAAGTGTCCATGGTATGTTCCATCGTTCTTTTAGGTATTCTTTATCAAGTTGATTAAATCTAATCTAGTCAAAAAAAATCAACTCAACGCGGTACTATCACTCAGCTTCGAGATATACTTTCGAAACGGCTAAAGTATATAGATCAACCCTGATTTGAGGTACGTAAATGACCGGTAAAACCATTATTGTGATGGGTGTGTGTGCTTGTGGTAAAAGCACCGTTGGCGAAAAGTTAGCAAATAGCTTGAATGCGAAATTTATTGATGGTGACGACCTGCATCCACGAGCTAATATTCAAAAAATGGCCCGTGGCGAGCCATTAAACGATGATGATCGCGCACCATGGTTAGAGCGCGTTCGAGACGCGGCTTACAGTATCGAATCAAAAAATGAAACGGCCATCATTGTTTGCTCTGCACTAAAACAACAATACCGAGACACCATACGAGAAGGTAACCAACAAGTCGCTTTTCTATATCTACAAGGCAGTTACGATCTTATCTTGGCAAGAATGCAGGCTCGAAGTGGCCACTTTATGAAACAAAACATGGTCGACAGCCAGTTTGCTACCCTTGAAGATCCTAGCCAAGAAAACTTAGTCGTCACTGTTAATGTCGATAACAGTATCGACAATATTGTTTCACTCGCTGTTAAGCAATTTAAACAGCTAGGTTATTAGCCTATCTTGCTCAAACAGACATAAAAAAGCCGCTAACAAATTAACTTGTTAGCGGCTTTTAGTCTTTATATGAATCTAGTAGCAATCTAAATAACCTGAACTCGGGATAAGAGTTCAATAAGTTATGTTTAAATAGCCATATTCACTCTTTTAAAATAAATCAGTTAAATTCAAACTTGAGCTTTGCGCTGATAACAAGGCGAATTTACGCGTCAATAGCGGGTCTATTGCAAGTAAATTCAACACAGTTAGCGTTGCAAAGAGCTGTTTGATATGCATTTAATCGATAGGGTCTTGGTGAATTATCACTTCCGCACTATCAAACGCTTCACATAAACGTTTCTCAGTGTTGTCGGTTATTTCATGGGCTTCACGTAATAGTAATGAGCCTTTTAACTCGATATGAAACTGGATAAACGTGGTCTTACCCGCTTGTCGAGTACGTAAGTCATGTAAGCCATTCACTCTAGGGTCTTGCTTAACAATTGCGATGATGTCTTCACGGGTTGCTTCATCTAGCTCACGATCAAGCAAGGACTGAATAGAGCGATAACCTAAATCTATTGCTTGATGACCTATGTATAAAGCAATTAATACCGCAAATAAACCATCAGCCCACCACCAGCCATATTGTGCCAGTACTAAAGCGAGTAACACTGCCCCATTTAAAAATAGGTCAGATTTATAATGCAGTGAGTCCGCTTCCACCACAGTACTATTGGTTTTTGCTAACGCTTTTTTCTGCAGTATCACCAAGGCAAATGTCATCACTAGCGCAATGATAGACACCACCATGCCTAAACCAGCATGAGAGACTTCAACAGGATTGAATAACCGCTCTCCACCATAAAACAGTAATAAGAATGCTGAGCCTAAGATGAAGGCAGATTGAGCAAGCGAGGCTAATGGTTCAGCTTTTCCATGACCATAACGATGATCACTGTCAGCAGGCAAAATAGCATAACGGATGGCAATAAAATTAACGATTGAGGCAAGTGCATCGGCAAACGAATCGGTTAACGATGCAAGCATGCTCGCAGACCCAGAATAGAGCCATGCGAGCAATTTGATCACAATAAGGATTAACGCTGTGGCTACAGCTGCGCGACTAGCTAACTTAACCCAAAAATCGTAGTCTGAATCTGTTGTCATAATAGAGGTCATCACGCCTAAATAAATGCAGTGGTAACCTCCAGTATAACGGAGTCAGTTAACAATTAACCACGACCTTTACCTTTGGTTTTGGTAAAACGTGAGTCAAACTTCTCTTTTTGCTCTTCAGTCAGTAGCTGGTAGATTTCATTTTGCATTTTCATGAAGTTTTTCATGCCTTCTTTTTGCTTCAACTGTTTCGCTTCAATGATTGAATCAGCCTTGGCATCGTCAAAGTTTGCATTACTGATAAGCGCTAGCATTTCAGTTTTATGTGCAGCACGTTCTTCTGCTGATGGACGCTCGCCTTTCTCTTCTTTGTACTTCTCAATAATCGCTTTTACATCTGTGCGTTGAGTGTCAGTTAAATCAAGTGAACGTAGCATTTTACGCATACTTTTATGCATGCTCTTGCCATGGTGCTTACCACCATGTGCTCGCTCACCCTTTTCTTGAGTCTGTTCAGTTTGAGTATTGGTGTCTGTGCTTGTTGCGTACACTTGACCAGCTAATAATGCTGAAGTAGCAACAAAGGCTAATAAACTATTTTTTACTGTTAAACGTGATTTCATAATGTCACCTATCTATGTGCTTTACTCAATTAAAACAATGGGCTAACAGCGCTTAATCCCTTTTTTAAGTAACACTGCTAACAGAATGTCGTCTTCAATATCCCAAAACGAATTTATGTGTATTTAATGCGTTTTTGATATGAAGCTAGTTTAGCAATTGCAATGTCAGTAAGGGTTTAGCCTCGGTAAAGCTATGTAAAGATCTCATTTCTGGAACAAAAGTAATCTCATACACCATAATGGGAGCCAGTTCACGTATATAAAAAGGGATCATTTTCATACTGAACCTACATAGGACATATGTATCTGAGATAACACTAATTGAACGTTTTAATAAGGTGTATAAGTTGAGGTTATGGATGAGTAAGATTTTCAGCCGATTGATTTTGTTATGTGGTTTATTGCTCTCTTTTGCCGGTATGGCGCAGGCAAATGATGATGCTTTATGGATAGATAATAGCGCCGCTGAACCCTCGGTAAATTTACATTTTTTCTGGTCAGAAACCTGTCCACACTGCCGTAAAGCACACCCATTCATTGATGCACTTGCTGAGCGATATAGCTGGATAAATCAACATGATTACCTTATATCAGAACCAGGCAATGTTGATAAACTGATGGCCATAGGCGAGAAAACCGGCGTCGAGCCCAAGTCAGTGCCTTACTTTGCCGTCTGTGGCGAAGCCATTACAGGCTATAATAGCCATGATGTGACTGGTCGCTATATTCTTGAACGCCTAGAAGCATGTTATCAGCGAAATGGCGGCACCATGCCTGCTGAAGATTTAATGGGTGATTTTTATGAAGATAAAACCACCGCTGATGCACCGTTATTTGAAACTTGCTCGGATAATTCAGATCCAAACAACCCTAGTACCTGTGATATGGATTTTGGTTCAAATGCAGCAAGCCAAGCCAAACTAGATGATACCCCTCACGTACAGCCTGTTGATATTCCACTGATCGGTGCTGTTCAGCCTGAAAAAATGTCGCTACCTGTATTGACCTTAGTGCTAGCTGGCGTCGATGCCTTTAACCCTTGCGCCTTCTTCGTATTGCTCTTTTTATTAAGCATCATGGTGAATGCGGGCAGTCGTGGACGCATGCTATTAGTGGGCGGAATTTTCGTTTTCTTCTCAGGCTTTATTTACTTCATCTTCATGAGCGCATGGCTCAACCTGTTCCAATTACTAGGTGGTGGAGACGGAGGCTGGATTATCACAGGTGCGGGATTAATTGCACTGGTGGCCGCCTTGGTCAACATAAAGGACTTCTTCTTTGGTAAGGGCGATGTCAGCTTGTCTATGTCGGTTGAAAACCGTGGCAGCTTAATAAAGCGGATGGGGAAATTGTCTAAAACCAGCTCTTTACCAACCTTAATATTCGGTTCTGCGTTATTGGCGATTATGGCCAACGCTTATGAGTTACTTTGTACTGCTGGTTTCCCGATGATTTACACGTCTGTGTTATCAATTTCGGGATTAGATACCATTGAGCGTTATATGTATCTCATCGCTTATAACGTCATTTACGTTATTCCATTAGCAACCATTGTGATTGTATTCGCAGCCACTCTTGGCAAGCGTAAGCTAACGGAAAAAGAAGGCGAAGTACTTAAACTAATGTCGGGTATTATGATGTTAGGTTTAGGCAGCATGCTTGTTATCGACCCGATGGCGCTGCAAAACGTGGTGTTCTCTGTAGGCTTGATTGTAGGTTCTATCTTGCTGACTTATGTCATCGTTAAGATTAAACGCTTGAAGCAAAAGTCTTAATCTCGCTATAAAAGCTCAGTAACCAGTAAAGCGAGTCTTATACCTAAGACTCGCTTTTGTTATTTAGTTTTCCAATAAACTTTATTGGTAAGCTCCAGCCGAGTAAGTTAACTCATAGCTATGGCTATAGATTTCTAAAATATTGCCGAAAGGGTCTTCCATGTAAATCATCCGATATGGCTTCTCACCAGGGTAATAATAACGAGGCGCTTTCATGCGTTTTTTACCCCCAGCGGCAACAATTTTTTCAGCCAAACCTTCAACATCAGGATCTTGAACACAGAAATGGAAAATACCTGTTTTCCAATACTCAAAATTATCGTCAGGGTTTTGCTGATTTTTAAATTCAAACAACTCCACTCCAACTCGGTCGCCAGTAGATAAATGGGCTATCTTAAATCGCTCCCACCCTGGACCAAAAACGTCGGTACACATCTCACCGATGGCTGAATCATCTTCAACAATTTCTGTCGGCTCCATGATTAAGTACCAACCTAAGACTTCAGTGTAAAACTTAACTGCAGCCTCTAAATCTGGCACCGAGATACCGATATGAGAAAAGGTTCTAGGGTACGGTGTAGGTGAATCTGGCATTGCTGCGGCCTCAGCAGTAGCCTCTTGTTGCGAGGTGGCAGACGCACAACCCGTTAATGCCATAGGCAAAGCGGCGGCCCCTAAACTGACACCCAGTAACTTCATGAATTCTCTTCGACTGGGATGATTGATAAACATAGTGTGTTCCTATAACGGCGATACAATAGAGGATGTCTAACAGATTGAAAACGGGGATTACGAAAAACCTAATAGCCTCCATAAGCCCCTGTGAATGTTATTTATATGCACCACTGGCATAATGTAATTCATAACTGTGGCTGTAGATTTCTAGGATATTTCCAAATGGATCTTCCATGTAAATCATGCGGTACGGTTTTTCACCTGGGTAATAATAACGCGGTGCTTTCATTCGTTTTTTGCCACCAGCAGCAACAATTTTCTCTGCTAGTCCTTCAACATCAGGATCTTGAACACAAAAGTGGAACACGCCAGTTTTCCAATATTCAAAGTTATCTTCTGGATTCTTTTGATTCTTGAATTGAAACAGTTCGACGCCGATACGGTCACCGGTAGAGAGATGGGCAATGTTAAAACGCTCCCAACCTGCACCAAATACATCCGTACACATTTCGCCAATGGCAGAATCATCTTCAGTAATTTCTGTTGGTTCCATAATTAAGTACCAACCTAGTACTTCGGTGTAGAACTTCACTGCCGCTTCTAAATCAGGTACTGAAATACCAATATGAGAAAACGTTCTTGGGTAAGGTATAGGTGCAGACATATTTATCTCTCCAGTTGTTGTTCATAAAGTCGGGCTAATTTCGATGAGAAAAGTATAGGAGAACTACAACCAAAAAGTTAAATTATCAATATTTATGTTTTTAATAATATTTTGTAATAGCTAAATTTATGAAGTGCTGGATTATGCCGATTTGTTTGATACTGTTTCTCACCAAGTGGTCTTTTTGTATTTCCTTTAGCAACTATAATTGACTGATACTTTGAGATTAATTTTAAAAATCTTATTTTAATCACGATATTCAGCACCGACAGAGATCGCAAACATGAATCTATTACACACAGTATTACCGGCTATTTTACTCAGCACTTTACCTGCCACCGCTGTCTTTGCAGAAACCTCCCCTCAGTCAGAAGTCATCACGACAGCTGATATTGACTGGGGATATTTAAACCCACTTCGTGGCGATAAAAGCCCTGGGGCGGCCAACCTTTGGGGCGATCGCACCCAAAATGTGCCAACGGGTATGTTAGTAAAATTCAATAAAGGGTTTTCCTCACCTCCCCACATTCATAACATTACTTATCGTGGTGTGGTTATTGAGGGGAAAATGCATAATGACGATCCCGATGCCGCAACCATGTGGATGCCAACAGGTTCTTTTTGGACACAACCTGCTGGCGAGAACCACATCACTGCAGCCAATGGAGAAGACAACCTCATCTTCCTTGAAATTGATAGTGGCCCTTATTTGGTTAAACCATCTAGTGAGCAATTTGACAATGGAGAACGACCAATAAATCTTCATCAATCAAATCTTGTTTGGCTAGACCAAACCGACATGAAGTCTATCAATGGAAATAATGCTGAAATAACCGCATTATGGGGCAGTAACAAAGTCGGGGAGCTCGGCGGTGCAATGATAAAATTGCCAGCCAACTTTAGTGGAACACTGACAAGCGATGCTGAAGAGTTTAGAGCCATTGTTATCAAAGGTAGCCTTAACTATCAATCTGTTGAAACACCAAACAGTAAAGGATTAACCGCGGGCAGTTATTTTGGCTCTAACGGTAAATTCAGCCATAACGTGACAACGTCAGCGCAAGGGGCAATGGTATATATTCGCACTGATGGAAAATATCACGTCGCAGAAAAATAGTGCGGCTAGGTGATAACGCATAGCAAAATTTATGTCGCACTTACTCATCTTTATGTAAAAGAGTGCAATGTTGCTAAACTTGGATCCTCATTCGTTATATAGTGCAATTAATAAAAGAGTGAGGATCGCAATGAGTCGTATTTTATTAGTTGATGATGACGCAGGTTTATCAGAATTATTAGCCCAGCTTTTGGTACTTGAAGGGTTTGAATTGACCCAAGCATTTGACGGCCAACAAGGCCTTGATTATGCACAGAACCAAGATTTTGATTTAATTTTACTTGATGTAATGCTACCAAAACTTAATGGCTTTGAAGTCTTACGTGCCCTCAGAACTCAAAAGCAAACGCCAGTACTCATGTTAACTGCTCGTGGTGATGAAATTGACCGCGTGGTTGGCCTTGAAATTGGCGCTGATGACTACCTACCAAAACCGTTTAACGACCGTGAGTTAATTGCACGTATGCGCGCGATTTTACGCCGCTCGGTTTTAACTCAAGCTGACAAAAATGAGCAAGTTAGATTAGATTTTGGTGACCTCAGTTTAGACCAAGCAAGACAAGAGCTTTATTGTAACGAACAACTTATTATCTTAACGGGTACTGAGTTTTCCTTACTGCATAGCTTGATCACCCAAGCGGGCGATTTGGTCACAAAAGAACAACTTAGCGAAACCGTACTCGGTAAAAAATTAATGCCATTTGATCGCAGCTTAGACATGCATTTATCTAACTTGCGCAAAAAATTACCTGAACGCAGCGATGGCCGACCAAGAGTAAAAACCATCCGTGGTAAAGGCTATATTTGGATCCCGTAATGACATTCCTCTCTTCTATAAATCGCTTATTTGTTAAGTTATTACTGGGTTTTTGGCTATGCAGTTCGCTCATCATCGCCTTTGTGGCGATTTTGCCTTTTTTACAGCAAAGCCATGATCAACTCCCTTTGTCGGACAAACAAACACAACTGCTCAAACGTGCGGCAGAGCACTTTATAGAAGAGCCGTCGCTACTTGAAGATGAACAAGCGTTAAGACGTTTAAATCGTCACCGAAATCGTGATGGAAAAAGCTTTAAGTTTTATATTCTTGACGAGCAAAGCAGGGTGTTAAATACGAACAAAGTACCACGTACTTTTCGTGAGTTTTTACTTATCAGCGAAGACAATGGTGCCCCTATTAGTCACCAATTCCGCACTGAGTTAATTTTCGGTCCTTACGAATTTATAGCAGGTGAGAAGCCTTACCGCGTCTATGCACGTATTTCAGATAATCACCCACGCCCTTGGTTTTTCTTTTTCAGTGATAACAAGCTGCTGACAGCCATTATCGCCATGTTAATGTCTGGTCTACTGTGCGGCCTTTTAGCTTGGAACTTAGGTAAGCCATTACGTTCACTCAAGCAAAGCTCTAATGCGCTAGCGCGAGGAGACTTATCAAGCCGAGTCGAAACCAGCGTGGTAAAACGTGGGGATGAAATTGGCGAGCTGGCCCAAGCATTTAATACGATGGCAGAGTCCATCGAAACCATGATGAATAATCAACAACGCTTAATGGGTGATATTTCTCATGAACTACGTACGCCGTTAACCCGGCTGCAATTGTCATTGGCATTAGCCCGTAAGAAAGATCAAAGTAGCCCTGATATTGAACGTATTGGCTATGAAGCAGAGCAGTTAGAAGCCCTCATATCTGAGCTATTAACCCTATCTCGTGTCACCATCAGCAACACTGAAAATAAAGTCCATCTTGAACTGGCTGAATCGCTTAGCCATATTCTTGATGATGCAGAGTTTGAAGCCGAGCAGCAGCAAAAACGCTTAGATATTGAGATCCCTGAAACAATCAGTCTCGACCATTACCCAAAATCCTTATCTCGGGCGATAGAAAACGTGCTGAGAAATGCGATTCGCTATGCCGAATCTGTGATTTCTATTACGGCAGAACAGGTACAAGATCGAGTGGTGATCACCATTGATGATGATGGACAAGGGATTGATGAAGCCGACTTAGAAGAAATCTTTAAGCCGTTTTACCGACCTGATGATGCTCGCGATCGTGAGTCAGGTGGCTGGGGATTAGGTCTGGCCATTACCCAAGCAGCCATTAAGCTCAACCAAGGTAACATTGAGGCAAAAAATATCTCTCCCCATGGCCTAAGTGTTGTCATTAGCCTGCCTAAAACCATGCAGTAACCTAAGGCTACCTTTCTAACTCTCAGATAAGCGTTAGCAGGAGCCATATGCAGAATGTCAGGGAAAACATCATCATCTTGATGATTTCTTTCCCTGGTTATGATGTTTTGAGTATAATTCTCGATTCATTCAATCAAGGTATTTAACATGTTCCATATTGCGCTTTATGAACCAGAAATTGCTCCAAACACGGGTAATATAATTCGTCTGTGTGCCAACAACGGGGCAAAACTTCACTTGATTGAGCCGTTAGGTTTTGATTTAGAAGAGAAAAAGCTTCGTAGAGCTGGCTTAGATTATGCTGATTTAACCAATATCACTCGCCACAAGAATTTTGAAGCCTTCCTTGAGGCGATGCAAGGCAAGCGCATAATGGCGTGCACGACTAAAGGCAGCCGCCCACATAGTGAGCTTGAATTTGCCGCTGATGACGTATTGTTATTTGGTCCTGAGACCCGTGGATTACCTATGGATATCATTGAATCTATTCCCACCAGCCAACGCTTACGCATTCCGATGGCTGCGAGTAATCGCAGTTTAAATCTATCCAACTCTGTGGCGATTATTAGTTATGAGGCTTGGCGTCAGCTTGATTACGCTGGAGCTGAATAGCTAATTTAACTTGTAGCGCTGGCTAATTGGGCTGAACAGTTGTCAGCTCAATCGCGCGGATCAATTGATATTGCTGGCTATCATCATCAAGATAATGCGCACTTTGACGCCACAACCAACTGTCATTATTACCATTATCAATTGGAGCGCTAGTCGTCGATGATAAGGGCTCAAAGCTTAAACGAATCAATGCAGGCCGCTGATTAAGTTGCCCTTTTCCTAAAAAAGTAAAACTATCCCCACGCTGATATAAACTAAAAACTTGCTCTCTATCTGCACCAACACCGTCAGTGTACGTCAGGAGTACATCACCACTATGTGCACGAAACCACCAAACTTCACTATTGGGGTTACTGTCGCCACGGCTCACCGTCAGCATTAGATTCCGTTTATCAGATGAGCAAATTGCAGCAGTTGTCACTTGTTTTGGTCTGGAGCCCGATTTAGCCGCCGAGCCAACCCAGTCACCATCAAGTCGTGGACAAAACTGGCTCAAATCCACTTTCGCAGCGCTCACGCTGGCAGCGGGCAGCATCCCTATAAATCCTAACAAGAGGGCTAAGCTACAGCTTATTTTTGAGATTCCAATATTATAAGACATGGACTAAAAGGCCTTGAAGTAAGCTTAATCAGTGATTAGCTAGCACATTATTTTATTCCATCACGATTTTCAAATAACTAAACTATTTTTGCAAATAACGGCAGTTATTGAACCGACAAATTTGACCAATAAAAAATGCCTTTCTCAAATAAGAAAGGCATTTACGATCAAAAGTAGACGAGATGAATGTTATTGACCGAAGCCCACGTCCGTCATATTAATCTGCGTGACTTCACCATATTCTTTAGCAATATCAGCAACTTTAGCAGCATTACCAATCAACACAAACTGCAAATTCTCTTGAGGGAAATAGGTACTTATTAAACGCTGAGTATCTTCAAGGGTTAAGCCATCGACTTTGGCTTGAAACTCATTGATGAAAGAATCATCAAATTTATAGATATACATATCTGCCATTAGCTCAGCTAACTGACCACCTGTTTCAAATTTAGGCGGGTATTGGCCTTTTACGTAGGCTTTAGCTGAATCTAAGGTTTGCTGATCTATCCCTTGTTCCCATAAACGCGCATAGGTTTTTAACGCTAAGTCCATGGCCTCTTTAGTCGTACTGGTTTTGGTAAAAGTGCTGACTTGGAAAACCCCAGAATCAGAAAAAGGATTAAAGCCAGAACGAGCGCCATAAGTTAATCCAGCGTTGACCCTTAACTCATCGTTTAACCATGAAGTAAAACGGCCACCTAAAATGGTGTTGACTACCGTTAGCCCTACATAATCAGGGTTATCACGGCGAATACCTAAACCACCAAAAACAAATGTTGTTTCAATCGCATCAGGTTTATCAACTAACAATACTCGGCTAGCATTAAGTGACGGTAATCCCTGTGATAAATCAGGTTGGACGGCTTTTTCAGTTCCCTGCCAGCGACCAAAAGCTTGAGTTAACTTTGCCTTCATTTGGGCTGGGTCAAAGTCACCGACAACATTAATGGCCATGTTACTTGGCTGATAATAGCTTTTATGGAAAGCACGTAATTGTGCAATATTAATCTCAGCTAACGAAACGCTGTTACCCGTTGTTGGGTTAGCGTAAGGGTGCTGTCCAAATACCATTTTAGTGTAGTAACGACCAATAACCGCGCGGGGGCTTTCTTTTGCTTGCGATAATCCCACTATTTCACGCTGTCTTAATTTTTCAAATTCAGCGCTATCAAAGTCTGGTGACATCAACACATCTTGCATTATCGCAAGTACGGTATCGAGATCCTTACTCATAAAGTCAGCATCAATTTGCGAGCTTTCACGCCCTGAAGCTGTCTTTAAACTTGCACCAAGAAAATCAATGGTTTGCTCAATTTCCGCCTTCGATTTGCCACCAGCACCTAATAATAAACTCTTAGCAGTCATATATGACACGCCCGAGGTAGTGTCATTAACAGCACCAGCTCTGACAACCGCATTGATGTTAATAATCGGCACTTCAGACTGCACCATAAAGTTCACTTTTAGGCCATTATCTAAGGTCATTGATTCGTATTGCGGCATGCTAAAGCTGCCAGTATCAACCGTTTTACTGGTGCCTGTAGTACTTGCACACCCTGTTAAGGCTAGTGAGCATGCCAGCGCCATGGCTGTAAGCGTACGTTTTGATGTAAATCCTGCTAATGACATCATAGGTCAGCTCCTTCTGTTGCAGCTAACACGCCCACGGTGCGATTGGCCTTACGTAAATAGGTTTGCGCCACACGTTGAATGTCTTCTATTGTGACTTTGTTATATGCCTCTGGGGCACTGAATAGTTTGTCATAACTGCCAAAATACAGCTCGTAACGGCCTAAGGTATTGGCACGACCATTAATGGTTTGCATCGTACGATAGAAATTCATCAGTTTGATATTTTTAACTTTTTCAAGCTCTTGTTGAGTCACCCCTTCAGTGCTAATACGATTAATTTCCGCAATCATGTTGGCTTCAAGTTGCTCCGCATCGACTCCCGCATTTGCCACACCAAGAAAATAAAACAGGTTAGGATCAAATGATAATGGCAGATAAGACACCACGTTTGATGCAACCTGTTTGTCAACTAGCCCTTGATATAAACGAGAGCTATTACCTTCACTAAAAATGGTATTTAGCAAATCAAGTGCATAATAATCTTCATGTTTTGTTGAGGGTACATGATACGCCAACATTACGTTTGGCGTACTCACTGACGCTTTTTCCACAAACACGCGACGCTCGCCTTTTTGAAGTGGCTCTACAGTGCGCACAGCTTGAGGTGGCGTTTGCGCAGGAATGACGCCAAAGTATTGTTTGGCCAGCTTTTTGACTTCAGCAACCTTCACATCCCCAGCAATCACCACGACGGCATTATTGGGTGCATAATAAGTTTTATGGTATTGCTGTAAATCTTCTAAACTCCAAGCTGCGATATCTGACTCATGACCAATCACTGACCAGCTATAAGGATGCGCTCTAAATGCCACACCTTTAACTTCCTCTTGAATGGTGCGCCAGTTAGAGTTCTCTAGGCCAGTGGTTCGCTCAGATTGCACTACGCCACGTTCACTTTCGACCATTTCAGGGTCTATATCTAAGTTGGCGATACGATCGGCTTCTAAGTCGAAAATGGTCTCTAATGCATTGGCAGGAAACCAATCGGTATACACGGTTATATCTTCAGTGGTGTAGGCATTGTTAGCACCACCAGCAGCTTCCATCGTTCGGTCAAACATTTTCGGACCATACTTTTTTGAACCGTTAAACATCATGTGCTCAAAGAAGTGTGAAATACCGGTAATCCCTGGCACTTCATTACGTGAACCGACTTTCCAAAATAGATACATATTGGCATTGGGTATGCTGCTGTCTTCTAGCACCATAATTTTCATGCCATTATCTAACGTAAAAGTATTTACATCTTCTTGAGTGGTAGCTTGCGCTACGCTAACCCAAGCGCTGAGTAATACCAATAACGCGGTCATTCTGCGTTTCATGTTGGTTTCCTTTTAATCATCCGTCACAGCGACGATATCTTTCATGGTCTTTGTTAACTGACACAAGATTGTTACTTGTCAGGTAATTCGTTTTATTACTTAGCGCTTAAGGCCGTTAACGCCAATTGTGTCATGGTTTGCACACCAACTTTTAATGCAGACTCATCCACATAAAACGCCGGTGAATGGTTGCTGGCCACTGTTGCAGGATCTTTGCCTGCTGGGGTGACCCCCAGAAAATAAAACAAACCTGGGGTTTCTAATGCGTAATAAGAAAAGTCTTCAGCGCCAGTAATCAACCCTGGCTCAATTAAGTTATCCTCGCCTACAACACTGCGAATGACAGGGCGCATTTTAGCGACTAATTCAGGGTTATTTACTGTCACAGGATAACCTGCATCAATTTCTGTTGTGGCAGTTGCCCCAAGGGTTTTAGCTGATAATTCTGCAATTTCGGCAAGCTTAACTTTAATATCTGCTCGCATATCTTGATCGAACGTACGTATCGTTCCGATAAGCTCTACCTCATCAGGAATAATGTTTGAGCGAATACCACCATTAATGGCGCCAAAACTCACTACAGCAGGTGCTTTAGTCACATCAACTTGGCGGCTAATTATGGTCTGTACGCTGTTAATAATTTGCGCCGATGCCACAATAGGATCAACTCCGCCCCAAGGACGAGAACCGTGGGTTTGACGACCTTTAACGGTAATAGTGAATGAATCTTCTGATGCCATCGCAGGGCCTGAACGAAGGCCAATAACCCCCGTTGGTAAACTTGAAGTCACATGCATGCCAAACACTTGCTCAGGTTTACGTTTGGCAAATAAACCTTCTTTGAGCATGAGTTCAGCGCCGCCTTCTTCGCCTGCAGGCGCTCCCTCTTCTGCCGGTTGAAAGATAAACATCACGTCACCAGCAAGGCTATCTTTAGCATTAACAAGGTTTTCGGCCACGCCCATTAACATCGCCACATGGGTATCATGACCACATGCATGCATCACGCCTACAGTTTGACCACGATAAGTATCTGTGGCTTTTGAGGCAAAAGGTAAGTCCACCACTTCAGTGACAGGCAATGCGTCCATATCAGCACGAATACCAATTAATGGCCCAGGTTTTGCCCCTTTTAAAATCGCTACAACGCCTGTGTGAGCCACACCAGTTTGTACTTCTAAACCTAATGATTCTAGATGTTGAGTAATCACTTTACTGGTTCTAAATTCTCGATTAGATAGCTCAGGATGCTGATGTAAATCCCGGCGCCACTCAATGACTTTTTGTTCAACATTCGCAGTCAATTTAGCTGCATCAGGGGTATTGGCAAAAACGGCAGGAGCAAACGTGCCTGACAGTGTCGCAACACATAAGGCTAAAGTAGAGAGGCGCATATTATCATCCATGGTTATTATCATTTTTTGTAGCATTCCAATCTACAAGGTCTGACTCGAGTTGTTAAATATTTTGTTAAAGGAGAACCTAAGAAATTGTTTCGATTTGTTTACTTAGTGAACTTCTGTACGATTGACCTGTGCGAATCGTTACCCTTTCGCCAGTGGTTGCAACACAAGGACATTAGCTAATGGATATCAAATTTAATCAATTCACTGCATTGAGTCACTCTCTGACACTGGATATTGCCGATTGGCATATTCACAACCAGTCGTGGGGAGTGTTTAGTGCTCATGGTGATATTGGATCCATACTAGGCGATCTGCTTTGCCAGCAATCCGCTGCATTATTTGATAACAAACTGACTAACCAACCCAAAGATATTGAGGTGTTGTCAGGTGACATGAGTATATCGGCGCATCGCATTGCCCAAGTTTCATTAACCGAGCAGCAAAGGTTATTAGCCTTAGAGCTTGAAAGTGACGACACAGATTTTCAAGATATTGTCGACACAGGCACTAAAGTCATCGAACTGATAAAACAAGCACTGCCCGTAGCGGGTAGCAGACAAACCAATAATCCCGAGCCCATTGATGCACTACTGACAAAGCTAGATCTACATTCACTACAAGAGCAAGGGTTTCGAGAATTATCGACAGGGGAAACACGACGAGTCATGCTGGCAATTGCCATCGCCAGTCAGCCAGACTTTTTAGTGCTTGATAATCCATTTTCAGGGTTAGATATTCAACATCGAGATGCATTATCTGACTATTTAAGCCAATTACCAATCCCGATGTTACTGGTATTTTCAAGAGAAGAAGATCAACCCAAGTGGATAGATAACATTGCTATTTTCAGCCACGGAAAGTTAGACAGAAAGATGAACAAGCACGATTGGGAGCAGCACCCAGTCATCGCCCAAATAACCTCACAAACTCAGGTACAAAGCGAATTAATGTTGGCGACAATGCAACGACATCGCCACCAGAGTCATTTTAACAATCCGGTTTTTGAACTTAAAAATGGCAAAGTTGCCTATAGCGATAAAACGATTTTTACCGATGTGAATTGGCGAATTGATAACGGCCAACACTGGCAAATTAAAGGCCCAAATGGTTGCGGTAAGAGCACCTTGTTAGGGTTAATATTTGGCGACCACCCTCAATGCTATAGCAATGATATTCATATTTTTGGCAAAAAAAGAGGCACCGGTGAAACCATATGGGAAATTAAACAGCATATTGGCATGGTATCTTCAGCACTCCACTTACAATATCGGGTAAATTGCAGCGCGACAGATGTGATTTTATCAGGTTTTTATGACTCGATAGGCTTATATCAGCAAGCCAGTGCTGACCAGAAAGCTGTCGCAAAAGATTGGCTCATCATGCTGCACATGGTTGAGTACGCCAATACACCGATAAAGCAATTAGACTATAGCCAACAACGATTATTACTGATTGCTCGAGCACTCGTTAAACAGCCTACGCTACTGATTTTAGATGAGCCTTATCAAGGCTTAGATTACTTGGGAATACGTTTAGTTAAAAAGACCCTTGAGTTGATCGCCAAAGAGAACCTGAGCCAGTTATTGTTTGTATCCCATTATCATGAAGACAGTATCGATAGTATTGACCACTATTTAACATTTGTGGCCAAAGAAAATGGTGAAGGTTACCGAGCAGTGATTAGTGAGTAATCTGCTAACAGCGCTAACTGCTGGAGGCTATTTCTCTTCAATTTTTCGTTCTTTCGCGGCAGCTTCTTTTGCTTCTCGCAGGTATTTGTCGGCACGAGATTCACGCTCATTAAATTGTGCTTGAGACTTTTTTATCTGCTCTTTTTCCCACTCACCAGACTCTTGACGAGCTAAGACTTCTTGCTCACGATTTTGGGTATCACTTGCTGCTTTACGAGCTTTTTCTAACTGTTCTTGCTCAGTCTTTTTGGAGTCAATTCGCCCTTGATCCGCTTTTTGAGATAATGTCAGCCTAGGCTTTTCACTTGCGCTCACGTGCCATGAACTGATCGCACTCAAGATTGCCATTACCGTGACAGCAATGAAATATGTGTTACCCAATCGCGTTTGATTCAACATGCGGTATATCTTCCTTGTTATTGTTCTTGATCATAACGAGCACGCACAGCTGGCGGCATGGCATCTAGCTTATGTTGCACCATCGCATCAAAGGCTGCAAACATTGGCGCTATATCCAATGTCGGATTAATGGCTTGCAGCATATATGCTGTCGCTTCAAGCGTCGACAAGCTATCACTTCGTTTCGCTTTACGAATGCGATATTGTGACACGCCTTCAAACTCAATATGCAATGCCGGCAAATCAAGTAACCAAGGATTAAGCTGCAGCATTTTGAAGGCTTTTCGCCAAGTGCCATCAATCAATAAAATAATACAATCTTCAGGTGAATTTGACTCTGAAGCACGTTGGCTTGTTTCGCTTGGATAGACTAAATATACAGGCTTGCTGGCTTGTTGCAGATACACTTGCAGCTCAGCAAAGTCTTCTGCTGTTTCCCCTACCACAACTTGAGTCTCTGGTAAGGTTAAGCACAATAACTTAACCGTATTTTTAGCATGCTCAACCTCTGAAGGGTGCTGCAGCACAATCACTTCGGTTTTGACCTGAATAGGAGAAATGCTAGCGCAAATACACGTTGCTGATGGGTAACCACAGCCATTACAGATGATTCTAATAACGCACCTCGAAACATACTTAACACTTAAGCAGTACTGCTTAGTTAGGGGTTATTTTAGCGTTATTCGAGCTATATATGCCAGAAACAACAATGCCGCTAATAATTCATCAGCGGCATTGAGCAACATCTATAAAATAACGAAAAAATTTAATGCTCTGGCTGTACTTGCTCCATATGCAAATGGCTTAAACTTTTTATCGACATGATTAATAGCAATACTAACGATAAACCACCCATTAAGAAGGCTACGGCATAAGGAGCGCTGATGTCAGTCATCTGAATTAAGCCCGCTAACACAGATGCACCACTCATTTGAATACAGCCTAACATGGCTGCTGCAGTACCCGCTCTTTCACCGAAAGCAGATAAAGCCATTGACGTTGCAGGGCCAAGTAATACTGCAAAACCAATGCATAACAACATCATTGGCAACATGAAGGCAAACCCTGCTGCAAGACCGGTTTCAGGTCCAGCTAACTGCATGACGACTTCAATAACAGCAGCTAACAACATCATTGCAAGTGCAGCAATAACTGCTGGGCGATTGCCAATATGCTTAACCAACACTGGCGCGGCAAAACACGCAGCAATATTTACCGCAGCATTTAAGCCAAATAAGCCACTAAACTCAAGTTCACTTACCCCTAACTCGCCAATCAGCCACATAGGTGAATACGATACGTACGTGACAATAGAAGCCATAGCCACCATACAAGTACTCGCATAAAACATAAAATGCGGATCGCTTAGCACTGGCTTATAACGTGCCCAACGATATAAAGGGCCACTGGTATCGGTGTTTTCTGGACGAGTTTCTGGGAATTTAATGAGGACAATAGCGAGTACGATAATGGCGTACAGTGCCATAAAGATAAATGTAGATCGCCAACCAAATTGCAGCGCGAGTAAGCCACCTAGTGTTGGTGCCAAAGCAGGAATAACACAAATAGCGCCATTCAAATAACTGTACATTTTGACGCTTTCTTTGCTGCTATAGCAATCACGTACCGCACTGAATACTACAATTGAGGTTGAACAAGCTGCTAACCCTTGTAAAACTCGAGCTAATTGTAGCACTTCAAACTCTTGTGCCATTGCGCCAATAAGACTGCTAACGCCATAAAGGACGATACCAAATAATGCTATAGGACGGCGCCCAAAACGATCTGCTAAAGGACCAATCAGAATTTGACCTAAGCCCATCGCAAACAAAAACAGCACTAATGTCGACTGAACTTGGCTACCACTCACACCATACTCTATCGCCATCGTTGGCATAGAAGGCAAGTAGATATCGATGGCTAATGGGCTTAGTAGCACCATAAACATCAAGGTGGGTAGCAGGTTACGTCTCATTTGTTCTAGTCTCTTTCTTAATTTCGGGTATTGATTTAGGCGCGCATTTTAGACTACTCATGGTATGAATAGAAATGGTATGATTTCCTAAGTAAATTTCCCTAAAGGAATATCAAATGAATATTGATAATCTGGCTAAAATTGATCTCAACCTATTGGTCATTCTTCAAGTCTTACTTGAAGAACAAAGCGTCACGCGCGCCGCCAGCCGCTTGCACTTAAGCCAGTCAGCATTGAGTAAAAGTCTCAATCGCTTACGTTCAACCTTAGATGATCCATTATTTCAGCGAACCGCACACGGACTTAAACCTACCGCGCATGCCATTCAATTAGGCGAACAATTGCCACAAATATTACAGACATTGCATCAGCTCACCCAACCACCAACTTTTGAGCCTGCAAGCAGTAATCAACATTTTTCATTTTCCATGGTCGAAAGTGCTTACGAAACTTTGCTACCGTATTTTATCGGCACATTGTTACATGATGCCCCTAACGTCAAACTCGACTCGTATGTTTGGACCGAAAAGTCGATGCAAGATCTACAGTTAGGACAAATTGATTTTGGTATTGCAGGTCGTGACACTCACCCTCAAGCCGATTTAAAAATTGAGCAACTACCAGACGGTATCGAGCATCAAACCCTATTTAAAGATAAGCAAGTATGCTTGGTTCGCCAAGATCACCCCATGCTAGCAATAATACAAAGCCCGCAATGGAATTTGGCAAACTACCTCACAATGTCACATGTGCAAGTGCGCTGCGAAGGCAATGATTGGTGGGCGCTAGATTATCACCTAGCAGAACAAAACTTACATCGTCGTATCAGCACCACAGTGCCCGATTTTTATGGCGCTGCCAGTATTTGCGCGTACAGCGATTTAATCTTTACCTTACCATCGAGCTTTGCCCGCCACGCGGTTAAACTCTACCCTTTGGTACAAGTCCCCTTGCCATTTGAATTTATGCCAATGGCTTATGTGTTGTTATGGCATGAACGTAACAGTCAAGCACCTGGACATTTATGGCTACGGAATATTATTTGTGAAAGTGTGGCGAAAGCCGTGAATCAAAGCGATATTTAATTTTCCTAGATTCAAATAAACGATACTGATTAAAACCAATGACTTAATGCTTGCAGTCCCAAACCCGTAACCTTAGCTAACAAACATTAACCAGGTTTAACGTGACGTTAATAGCTGTTCCATTGCATTATTAATATACAAATTCTACGGCTTCGAGTTTAACCAGCCATTCTAGAGACGTTTCCATCGCCTTTTGATTCGTGTCTAGCCAGTATATTGAGGAATATTAATGAATTTTAACCAGTTTATAAATCAAGCCCAACTGAAACAAAAAGTTGGCACCATGAATCCTATTTTTGCACTACTATCGATTATCGCTATTGGCTTGATGTCGATTGTTTTATTGCCATTTTTAATTGTGTTTGCCGTTGTTAGCTTTATCGGGTTAAACCTACTTGGGCGCAAGTACCTAGCCCCAAAGATGCAGCCAATTTTCGGTCAACAAGCACCAGATGAGGTTTATCGAGGCGATCCGAACATCCAACGTGAACGTTCGGTTTACCAATCAGATATGTTTAAGCAAACAGGCAACCACAGGCAACGCAGCGGTCGCACCTTCGACCATCAACCTGATTAATACGTTTGTTAGCTTGTCACACATGAGTCATGACTCAACCAAAAACACCGCCATTTGGCGGTGTTTTTTTTCTTAATTCAAGAAGTTGATAGTTGCGTGTAAAAAATCTCAGATTTTGAAAATTCACTTTACCTGATGACAAATAGAATATGGCTAATAAAACATAACTAAGCCAAGATCCCTTGTGCATGAATCAAAGATTTCAGTTCTTCTTCACTAGGTTTAAGCGCGATCACATTATCAATTTGAATTTGAAGCGATTGCCAAATCGGTTCGATAATCTCAGCTTGTTCATCATTAGCATATTGTTTGGCTAGTTTGAGCAATGACGCCGATTCAACCACATCAATGCGTTTAAATACACCATCAGCAAGCGCGACACTTAGCTCTATCATTGCAGGAACACTGCGGCCATAGTTAATCACATCTCGCAAATATCGCTCTGCTAAACACACATCTGCCCCTAAACCTGAATCATCATTAAGCATATGCTGGGCTCGGGTAAACATGGCGTCTAATTGACCTTGCTCGGCCGCCTCTGCCAGCCAATGTTCACTGGCATTTGGATTTGCTTCACAGCCTTCACCATTAAATAACATCAAGGCAAGATGATATTGAGCATGAGGATAACCCGCTTGAGCCGCTTTATTAATCCATTCAAAAGCCTTATCAAGCTGTTGTTGCTGATAATACAAAACGCCTAGGTTTGACATCGCTTCAGTGTTTTCAGCTAATGCAGCTTGCTCTAACCAATTCGCCGCTACCGCTAAATCCACTGCAAAGTTTTCACTACCAACCAAGAAAAAGAAGCCTAATAGAGCTTTCGCTTCTATGACGCCAGCTTCTGCAGCACGTTCAATAGCTATCTCGCCAGCTAAGGCATTTTTTTCACCACTGTAGCCATGCAGTAAAGCAACGCCATGCTCAAATAAGGCTTGTTGATGCTTGTCTGAAGCCAGCTCAAACCAATTAGCCGCTTGCTTAAATGTGCCAACTGACTCAACTTGATTTTCGGCATCTTGCTCAAGTGATTGCTCTTGCTCTTGTTGCATTAACGCTTTTGATTTAAGCGACATACCCACCAGGTACTGAGCCTGCGGATCGTTGTGCATCACAGCTTGATAGCACAGCTCACGCCCCACATATGAATCAAAGGCTTCAAACTGATACTCAGGCGCTTTTTTACGGTGTACTTTTGGATACAGCAAGGTAATTAACGACAAGATATTCTTGATGGTTTTCTCAGCCAGTGAGACAAGCTGCTCTTGCGTTAAATGATATTTTTCTGGATGAGCACCACGGTTACCGTCGCTGCGTAATCGGTGCAGTGCACGTGTGGTTGGTACATCAATAAAACGCATTCGATTCAATTGCTCGATGCGGTCATATAAGTTTGGGCTATTAAATTTAACGGAATGTTTATCGGCTAATAGCGAGGTGACTTGATGGGTAAAACTACGAACGAACACCAAAGCCTGTGTTGGAATATCTCTAACGTAGCTTTTGGCTTTGGTGTAATCGTCTACGATGTCAGCTGAGAAGCCGCCAATAAATTCAATATCATTTAACACTGGCGTGGCTCCTTAGCATGATTACTCGCATTTAGATTTCTGTGGTATCTGATTCACTATCATCTGTCGTACGGTTAACCATATACAATCTAAATAAGGCAACGTTAACGAAAAGTCCTAAAAATGCGAACAAGGTATCAATAATAATGCGTAGTGGGAAACCACCGAATTCTGTTAACTGCAACACGATACCACCTACCATAGAAAGTGGCAGATATAACATTAAAATAAGCATAGTTTTCAATACGATTGGTGATGAAAACTTAAAGCTACTCTTAATGGCTTCAAGCGGTGATACACGTTCTACGATAACCATAAAGTTGACGTATGCAAGGCGAGCAAACAAGTAGAAACTAATACTTAATCCAATAATCCAAAATGGCCCAAACACGGCAAATAACATAACAGGTGCCAAAATGGCTAAACCAGAGAATACCCCTGCGAGTAGTAATGGTGGCACAAAGGTAAAGCTGTTTTTAAGCACTAAACCAGGGGTCACATCATGACCTCGTGAACGAACCTCTAAATACAAGGTTAGCGCGGCAATCAATAATGAAAAAATTAACAGTAACGCCATCATGGCTGCACCATGAATAGCGCCAAACTGTGGGATTTCTACTTCAGCTTGCGCTGCGAGTTCTGTTCCTAACCACACTTGGATCATTACTTGAATTAACAGTAGTGGCACAGTAAGCGAAGCAAGCTGTGCAATATGGTTACGAAAGAAATTATATGCTTCAGTCAAAATTGCAGACAATGACATGGGATTTCCAATAATCTAAATAAGACAAATATGCTGCTAAGGATACCGAAAAAACAGTGTTTTTGCACAATTGATATTGAAGCTTAATAGAAGTTAATCAAATCAATTGTCACATTTTTGTGAATAACGTTAAAATGGTGACAGAATATCGATACCTCACCTTTAATCATTCAACAAAACCACAGGATGGCCATGATGAAATTAAGCCCTGCAGTAAGTCTTCTAATAGCGATGTTTGCCGTAACTTCACCAGCACAGGCAAGTTGGTTAGACAGTGTATTTGGAAGCGATGAAAAGAAAGTAGAACAAGTAGACACTGCGGCTACTCAATCTACTGACTTAGTTGGTAATGTCATGTCACAACTCGGGTTAAGCCAAGAACAAGCTGAAGGCGGGTTAGGCACGCTTTTAAGCCTAGCGCAATCAAACCTAGGCGGTTCTGATTTCAGCCAGCTATCAAACAGTATTCCTGGAGCCGATGCATTACTCGCAGCAGTACCTGAGCTATCTTCAGATTCTGGTATGTCAGGGTTATTATCCCAGGCGGGTGACTTAGGTCAGTCATTTGAAGGCGCAGCTATGGTTTATGATGCATTTGAACAACTTGGTATCAAAAAAGAATACGTAGCGCCTATGGTCGATATCGCTAAATCATATTTAGAGACTAACGGCAGCGAAGGTACAGTCGATTTGCTGATGAAAGGTGTTAATTCATTGCTATAAGCCAAACAGCATTTAGGATTAACATAATTTAATGCCGAGCAATTCGCTCGGCATTATTGTCTCTGTTAAGCTTAATCAATATAGATTTCCCATTAAATGCGCTCATTAGCTGGCGTGTAGGAGGCAAAATGATCGCGAAACTGAAACAGTTTTTACAATCCCATGCTCAAGCAGTGACCCCTGAAGAGCAAGCGCAACAGCTAAAATTAGCCGCAGTTAGTTTACTGCTTGAAGTCATGTATGCAGATGAGACGCTCGATGAGCAAGAAGTCGCCATGCTCCCAAGCATGATTAGTCACAGCTTAAATATCAGTTCAGCTGAAGCAAATGCATTAATTGACGAGGCCAAATTAGTTCAAGGTAACGCAACGTCATTATTTGAGTTCACCGCCGAAATTAATGCTCAATGCTCAATTGAGCAAAAGCAAAAGCTGCTACTGTGTATGTGGAAGCTAGCATACTCTGATGGCAAATTGTGCCGAAACGAAGATCAAATCATTCGCCGAACTGCAGATTTACTGTATTTAAAGCATAGTGAAGTCATTCAAATGCGTAATATTGCCATGGAGCAACGCTAACTCGGTTTTTGCATAATTTAGTCATAGAAAAACAGCGCATTAAGCGCTGTTTTTTGTTTTGGTAACCTAGGGAATACTACGCCAACTGTTTGCGAGCCTGATGCTTTTTCTGCCAATACATAAACGGAGCTATCACCACCAGTAGAATAAATGAATACAGCATATTTTCAGCTAAGGCGATGCCCACGCCAATACAAAATACACTACCACCAATAATCAATGGCAAATAACGTTTGCTGAGCAATTTCACTGCCGATAGCATGGTCAGCAGATAAATAATCACAAACACACCATTACTCCATGCAATAAGATCTTCAAGCTTTTGCTCTGTCACAAAGGTTAAGGTGATGACCAATGCCATGATGGTCAAAATGGTGTTCAACGCACGTAATGGCACGCCATAGCCATTAAGCTGGCTAAAATAACTTGGCAGCACTCCTTCTTTACTGAAACTCCACAATAATCTCGCTGCACTTGCACAATACACATTAACCGTCGCCAAACCACTGGCAATACCTAATACCCCAATCACTTGTGCACCCATGCCTTGCCAAGTGATATCACCTAATAACACATTGAATGCGTGGATCATGGCTAAGCCTTCTTTATCACTTGGCACCATCAACAGCAATAAAGTACAGATAAGGTAAATCACGCCAACGAGGACAGTGCCTATCATCATAGCCGGTAACATATCCTTTTTAGGATCGTTAAAATCATTGGCTAAATGTGTCATGGCTTCGATGCCCAAAAAGCTCCAAAAGCCGATCCCCATAGCTAACATCACTGTAGAAGCTTCTGGTGAAGCCATACTTGCAAAAGATTCCACTTGGCTGACATTGGTGCCACTCGCACCAAATAGCACAGCAACAACAGCGACAATGGCTAGCGTTAACGCAAATTGCAACTTGGCCGAAACTTGAATCCCGCGATAATTAAGCAGTAACAATACCGCCACAATGGTGAGTTCGGCCGCTAATTGCCCCCAGCCAGTAATAGACACAAGTGCATCCATAAACTGGAAAGTCATTAAAATCGCTGCTGGCGCTCCAATAGGTATCACAAACAAGAAAATTAATCCTATTGTGCGCCCTGCTGTGGTGCCATAAGCTTTCTCAATAAAATAGGCAGGCCCTGCGGCATGTGGGAAGCGACTAGCCAATAACCCAAACACCACCGCAACAGGCAAAATGGCGATGGTTAATATAGCCCACGCCAATAATGCACCACTATTTGCCACCGCAATGGTCATTTGCGGCAAAATAAATACCCCTGTACCTAGCAAAGTGGTGGCCATCAACCCGGCACCTTGCCAGCGCCCTATCGTTCCTGTAATTTGATTCATTGGCTTATTCTGTGGTGAAGTTTGAAAGAATTATAAAATTAAAATGATAAACAAACTGCCGTAAATACCCCACAAGATAATGGATTAAACCACCATATTGACGGGTTTAATGCAAAAAACCGACATTATGGCGGCCCACTTATAACGGTTCAGCCTTTTAAAGCGAGTAAGACTTCACATGGACAAATTCGACCAACTCATCATTAATGCACTACGTGCCAATGCCCGCCAAAGTATTTCTCATATCGCTGAGACAGTCAGCTTATCACGTAGTGCTGTAACCGAGCGGATTAAAAAGCTCGAGCAATCAGGGATCATTCGTGGCTATCAAGTGTTATTAAGCGAGTCACAAAAAGAAGGCGTTTCCGCTTATTTTGAAATTCAGCATGAACGGGCTAATTGCGCCGATGTTGTCCATGTTTTCCACGCCATTCCAGAGGTAATCACATGCCAAGGAATCACCGGAGAAATGGATTTATTGGTGTATGTCAATGCGGCATCCATGAAGCGATTACATGAAATCCGAGAGTATATTGATGCGCAAGCCGATATTGTCAAAATTAAAACTCATGTTGTAATGAGCGAATGGATTAACAATCAAGCGTAACGCACATTTTATAATTAATTTATTGGTTATACTGATGAAAATAGCCAACATTTATTAAGCCAGTGACTCACATTCTGTAAGGTTTGTGGTTAACACTTAGCGTAAACAACCATGTTGAAACCTTAGGTTTCAGGCACTTTTAATTGGGTATTTATTACTATGCAAACACAACCTACGTCTGACATTAACTTACTATGGGGTGCGTTAATCCTAGAAGAGCTAGCTCGGCTTGGCGTAAAACATGTTTGCATGGCTCCAGGCTCACGCTCAACGCCTTTAACCCTAGCTGCGGCGGCGCAACATAAACTTGAGCGCCATATGCATTTTGATGAGCGAGGACTTGGTTTTATGGCGCTAGGCCTTGCCAAATCCAGCAATAGTCCAGTTGCAATAGTGACAACATCAGGCACAGCTGTTGCTAATTTATACCCTGCCATCGTTGAAGCATGGTTAACTCAAGTTCCATTAATTGTATTAAGTGGAGACAGGCCACCTGAGCTTATTGGCTGCGGTGCCAATCAAGCCATTATCCAACCTGCTATTTTTGCTGATTATGCCAAGCAAGTGAATTTGCCAACGCCAGATCTCGCTATCAGTCCAAACACACTCTTAACAACAATTGACGAAGCCGTGGCTAACCTTCAACAACCTGTGCATTTTAATTGCATGTATCGTGAGCCACTTTACCCAAGCGAGTTGGAGAGTTTACCAGCACTGATAGCATCATCAGCATCTTATACTCAACCGATCTCAGAATGGGCAAATCATAGCCACCCTTATACCGACTATGGCCAGGTTTCCTGTAATAACCTGCCCTCAGAAGACACCATGATGCGTTTTGTCCATGGCAAAGGCATCATTGTAGTGGGTACGCTTTCGCCTCATGATAATCCATCACTCATCATTGAATTATCACAAAAGTTAGGCTGGCCAGTCGTCACAGATGCGCAGTCACAATTACGACAACACCCAAGTGTTATCGGCCATATTGATCAATTGATGCTACACCCCAAAGCAACCAAATTTGTAGAGCAAGCAGATAGATTATTGGTATTTGGCGGCCGATTTATCTCAAAAAGGCTTATTAGCTTTATTGCACAACATCAATGGCACAGTTATTGGCAAGTACTTCCTAATCAGCAACGACTCGATCCTAACCATCAATCTAAACGTATTTGGCAAGCCAGTGTTTCAGCCATATGTAACGCGCCTTGGCCCCGTTCATCTTCAGCAAATTGGGCTTTACCTTTAATTGAAATGAACCAGCAACTAGAGGCGCTGTTCACACAGCACATAGATCAAAGTAGTTTTGGTGAGCCGCAAGTTGTACGTCAACTTGCTAAAGCGCAGACCTCAAACCACCAGTGGTTTATTGGAAATAGTTTACCGGTGCGCTTATACGACATGTTTTCTCCTATAACCTGTGAAACACCGCATATTTATACCAATCGTGGTGCATCTGGTATTGATGGATTAATTGCAACATCCTGCGGTATGGCCCTTGCTACGCAACAACCTAGTACTTTGTTAATTGGTGATATATCCAGTTTACATGACCTTAATTCGCTGGCTATCTGCAAACAAATCACAAACCCATTTGTGATCGTGGTGCTCAACAATGATGGCGGCAATATTTTTAATTTATTACCTGTGCCAAATGAAGCGGTCAGAGATGAATTCTACCGTTTAAGTCACGGGCTGGAGTTTGGTTATGCCGCTGCCATGTTTGGCTTGCCTTATAACCAAGTAGATTGTTTATCTAGCTTTAATGAGGCTTATACTGATGCGATGGCTTATGCAGGGACTTCTGTAATTGAAGTCAATGTTGGCCCCAATCAGGCAAGCGATCAAATAAAGCTCATTGCACAATGGGTGAAACAACACTAATGCCAACCATTAAACGTTACGGTGACACAGCATTACCTGCACTGGTTTTATTACATGGTTTTTTAGGTTCAAAAGAAGACTGGCAAGCCAGCTTGCCCATTTTAAGCCAGTACTTTCATTGTATCTGTATCGATTTACCAGGCCATGGTGAAAACGATCAAATATTACCTTCTCCTGGTTTTGAAGTATTAGCTCAAACCATTGTCGATAAAGTGATCAAGCTAGGTTACCCGCAGTTTCATTTACTGGGTTACTCTCTTGGTGGGCGCATTGCTTTGCACATTGCGAAGTTCCACCCACAAGCATTGCTAAGTTTAATGCTAGAATCCGCCCATTTAGGCTTATGTTCCACTCGAGATAAACAAGCTCGTTTGAAACATGACCAAAAGTGGGCAGATAAACTCGATAATATGCCGATAACTGACTTTTTAGCCCAATGGTATCAGCAGCCTGTATTTGCAGATCTACAAGACAGCGCGCGTGAGCAGCTGATTAGTATACGCAGTAAAAATGATCCGCAAGCGCTACTCCATTGCTTTAGAAGCACTTCATTGGGTTTACAAGATAATGGCCAAAAAGTGTTGAAACAATTACACTGCCCAAGATACATGTTGGTGGGTGAGCAAGACTGCAAGTTTTCTAAGCTGGCGCTTAAGTGGCAAGAAAAAATCGATATGTCGGTGATCAGTATTCCGAATTCTGGCCACAATACCCATAAAGCCCAACCACAGATGTTTGCCGCAAGGATAGTACAACTTTTATATCCTTAGCTAACCTTTAACGGTAAATGAAATTTAGCCACCTTAACCGAGGTGGCCATCGCTTTATAGGATATTTGCTTTATGCACTTTGATGCCCCACAACTTTTAAGCCATTCATGCTCTACTCAAATTGGCGAAACGACTGACAATGTGGCGCAAGCAAGCATCCGAGATCTGAGCATACATCAATATAAAATTGACCTTGAACCGGCTCTGCCCGTCGCCAGTCAGCGAATTAATCAACGTTTAGGGCTAATCATCAGTGCCACATTTGATAACTGCGCCCCAGAGTTTGTTGAAATAGCCCCTTTGTCAGGTGTTGATATTCAAGGTGAACCGCTAACTGGATTTAGTCCTGAATCATTATCACAGGTCATTGAATACCTTGAACAACAATTACCTTCTCTGATAGGGCAACCTATCAAGGCACTGAATGAACTTGCCAATCAAGCGCCCTTTGCATCTATAGGTTTAGGGTTAAGTTTGCTCGGATTTAAATCGTCATCACAATTTCAATATGCCCATGTTGATGAACGTAAAGTTGGCCTATTTTATTATAAAGACGACACCAGTATTGAGACCTTAACGCAGCAAGTTAATGCGTTACCCATAGGGACTTATTCCATTAAAGTTAAAGTCGCTCAGGCAAGTATCGAGCAAGAAATTGCATTTATTCATCAAATTTTAGCTATTAATCCAAAACTGAAATTACGCCTTGATGCCAATCAAGGTTTTAGCGTTGAGCAAGCTATTGAGTTCTTAGCTTGCCTACCGAAACAAGCTATAGAGTACATCGAAGAGCCTTGTAAAACGCCCGAGCAAAGCCAACTTGTATACCAAAGCCTACATATCCCCTTTGCACTTGATGAAACCTTAAATGATGGTCATTACCAGTTTGAAATGCTTGAAGGACTAGCAGCCTTGATAATCAAACCTATGGTACTCGGTAATATTGATAAATTAGTTCAGCTGATTAACCTTGCTACTAGCCATGGCGTGCGGTGTATTTTAAGTTCAAGTTTAGAGGCCAATCTTGGGATTGGGGATCTTGCGAAACTTGCTGCAGTGTTAACACCAGACGAAATTCCTGGGCTTGACACACTTGCCAGTTTTACTCAGCCATTAATGAACTCAGACAATCAACTTAACCTTGAGGTATGTCAACTGCTTCAACACTACCAAGGTTAATTCTGGTCGCTATTGAGCAAAAGTAGGCAGCATAAAATAGGTATGAAGATGATTTCTCCATTGCATCAAACAGCCCTTAATCAACCGAATGCTATCGCCATCAAGCAAGCATCAAGTTCAGTGGCTTCGTTAACCTATCAGCAACTCAGTGCCATGGTTTGCCACCTAGTTAAGACGTTGCAAACTCAGGGTATTAAACAACATAGCCGACTCGCTTGTGTCAGCAAAAATAACCTCGAAATGGTTTGCTTATATTGGGCTTGTGTTGACTTGGGTGCCGTGTTGTTACCCATTTCCCCACGCTTTCCTGCACAGCAAATTAACCAATTATGTCAACGCTTTAACATTGATGCGATATGGCTTGAACCTTCATTTATGGATGAATCAAGCATTAAGCACAATAACAAAGCGGACAATAATCGCGTCGTAAACAAGCAACAACTTACCATCTCGCTATCTAACACTGCTTTAGGTGGCGCGATACCTAAAATAAATCCCCAGCAACCGTTAAATATCATTTTGACCTCAGGCTCTAGCGGTGCGCCAAAAGCCGTTGTACATTGCTTGGAAAACCACATTGCTAGTGCAGTAGGTTCTGCTAACAACATCGCGTTAGCACAGGGTGATAACTGGTTATTATCCTTGCCGTTATTTCATATTGGTGGCTTAGCCATCATTAATCGATGCGCTCTTGCTGGTGCAGCAGTGGTGTTAAATGATAGCCAAGCTTTGTGGCAACAGATCATTGCAAGCAAGGTGACTCACGTTTCGCTGGTTGCGGCGCAATTAAGTAAGCTACTTGCACAACATCCCCACTCATTAGATAGTGTCAAAGCCTTATTATTAGGTGGTGGCGCTATAGAACCTCATTTAGTCTCAGCGCTTGCTGACAAACAAGTTAATGCTTATTGCAGTTACGGTATGTCTGAGATGAGTTCGCAAATCACCACGGCAGCTATCAATCCACAGGGGCATCTCGGCCAAGTATTATTGCATCGCCAACTTAACATCGTCGATAACACCATTTGGGTTAAAGGTGATTGCCTGTTCTTGGGTTATTTGGCTGACTCAGATAAAAATGAGTCATCACACGCAGCAATCACCCAAGCATCACTAACATTGCCACTGGACTCACAAGGTTGGTTCAATACTCAAGACCGAGCAAAGCAGGACGAAAGAGGCAATTTATACTTGCTTGGACGCACTGATAATATGTTTATCTGTGGCGGCGAAAATATTCACCCAGAGGAGATTGAAGCTGCGCTAAAGTCGCACCCTCTAGTTAATGATGCAGTGGTATTTGCTCAAGCTGACCCGCAGTTTAGCTTATTACCCGCTGCCATTATCCAGTTAACAGATAAACACTTGTCCCTTACAGCAAAGATAATCGAATCGTTACAGCAACATGTCCTGGCGAAAGTGGCACGCTTTAAACGTCCTCGCCAGTATTATTCATGGCCTGAAAATGTCATCACTACGAGCCTTAAAGTTCCTCGAAAAGCGATCATTGCTGCGGTTAAAGCCAACTTGAATGAAGTAAACAACTAAAGACATACTCAGTCTTTTCAAGGCATAAAAAAACCTGCCGGAGCAGGTTTTAATCATCTTGGTCGCATCACTAATTAACTTAGATTTCCATACAAGATTTCAATTTGTTCATTGCATTCTTTTCAAGCTGTCTGATACGTTCAGCCGATACTTGATAAGTGGCTGCAAGTTCTTGCAATGTGGTTTTATCGTCATCTAACCAGCGAGAACGAAGAATATGCTGGCTTCGCTCATCAAGGGTTTTAATCGCTGAGAATAAACGAGCTTGTGAATCCGATTCCCAGTTTTCATTTTCAACTTCTAATGCCACATCAGAAGAGTGATCTTCTAGGTAATGAACAGGAGCAAAATCAGCGCTGCTGTCATCGTCATTGTCGTTGGTTAAGTCAAATGCAGGATCTTGCGCCGCCATTCGCGACTCCATTTCGGTAACGTCTTTTTTAGACACACCAAGATTCTCTGCAACCATGCCAACTTCTTCATCACTAAACCAGCCTAAACGCTTTTTAGTTTTACGAATATTGAAGAACAATTTACGTTGCGCTTTAGTGGTTGCAACTTTCACGATACGCCAGTTTTTAAGCACGTACTCATGAATTTCCGCTTTAATCCAATGCACAGCAAAAGACACCAAACGCACACCAACATCAGGATCAAAGCGTTTTACTGCTTTCATCAAACCAATGTTGCCTTCTTGGATAAGGTCCGCTTGCGGCAAACCATATCCAGAATAACCTTTCGCCACATGCACAACAAAGCGCAAGTGAGACATAATTAATTTCTTCGCAGCTTGTAGATCACCAGTTTCTTGCAAACGTTTAGCTAACTCATGCTCTTCCTCTGCCCCAAGCATCTCGATGCCTGTGACTGATTGCATGTATGCTTCTAAGCTGCTACTTCCTCTAGGGACAGTGAGTGACATAGATTGCGATTGAAAGGCCATTAAAGCTCCTACTAGTTACTGCGTTTTTAACACTTTTTTTACTTAAAAGATTTTAAGTAAGTGGTGAACTATCTATTATAAGACAAGATATGTCAACAGTGGTTCAACACCGAAATGCACATAAAATATGCGCTAAATGATAGTCGTCTGAAACATAAGAAAATGCAAGTGAACAAATGTTCATTTTTTCGATAGTCTTAATCTAGCATGCCTATACGACAGAATTATTAAGACGGTTCAATTGCACGAAGATGTTGCCTAACAGACAAATATGAACCCAACCACCCCAAGAACGAAGCTAGCAGTACTAGCTTAACTAACTCAGCCACACTCAAAGATTGGATCTGCAACTGACTACCATACAAACCCAATAGCTCAGCAAGTGCAGAATCGAGGTACCAAACCAGTAAATTGATAATAATCCACGCCAAAACGCCACCGATTACACCATACCAAATACCTGTATAAAGGAAGGGACGCTGGATAAACGCTTCTGTCGCACCGACAAGTTTCATCACTTCAATTTCAGTGCGGCGATTCATAATAGCCAGGCGAATCGTATTACCAATAACCAATACCACAGCCAAAACCAATAAGGCCGCTATGGCTAGAACAGTACGCTCTATTAATCTAACCATGGCTTGCAAACGCTCTAGCCATTCAATATCTAAGCGGCCAAAGCTCACTTCAGGCTCTTGCTCAAGCTTAGCCAGCAACTGCCTTGCCCCTTCTGGGCTAGAATGGCGCGCTAAAGGTGTGACCACCACCACGGCAGGTAACGGGTTTGAATCTAAATAAGATAATGCTTCGCCAAAACCAGATAAACGTTGAAACTCTTCTAGTGCTTGGTCTCGGTTAATATAATCAACCACATCCACTTCGGCGTAAACTTTTATACGGGAAATTAGGCTTTGAATGGACTGCTCACTTCGGCCTTCATTAATAAATAATGAAATTTCTGCAGCGTTATTCCACGACTGGGTAATATTCTCTGCATTTTTTACTAAGACTTGCAGCGCCGCAGGTAAGCTCAAACTGACCCCTAATACTGCCATGGTCATCACTGACGAAATAGGATTTCGCCACAACTCACCAATACTCGCCATCGCTTGTTGAATATGACGAACGAAAAACATCACTAATCGACCAGTAAACGGTAGTTTGCTTGCGGTAATGCTCACCTTATTTGTCATTACGCCTGTCCCTGAGTATCTGTCGTGTAAATCTCATCACCACCTAGCATCTTGCCTTGGCGTAGGGTTAAGGTGCGATATTTCATCCGAGCAATTAAGCCCAAGTCATGGGTTGCGATAAGCACACTTGTTCCCGCATCATGAAAGGTCTCAAATAACCGCAAAATATCCATCGATAACTTAGGATCTAAGTTACCCGTTGGTTCATCGGCAAGTAATAAAGGCGGTTTATTAACAATCGCCCGGGCAATGCCGACACGTTGTTGCTCACCGCCTGATAACATGACCGGTAGATGGCGCTCTTTACCGTATAAACCAACCATATCTAAAGCACCAGCAACTCGCTTACGAATTTCACCATGAGAAAAGCCTTCAATAACAAGAGGCAAAGCCACGTTATCAAATACGCTTTTATCCATTAATAGGTGATGGTTTTGAAATATCATACCGATATTACGGCGAAGATATGGCACATGTTTTTTGCCTAACTTAGCAATATCATGGCCATTAATTGAGACTTTACCTGCACTAGCACGTTCAATCACAGTGATCAATTTGAGCAAGGTACTTTTACCAGCGCCAGAATGTCCGGTTAAAAACGCCATTTCACCTTGATGCAGGCGAAAATTGACTTCTGACAAGGCTTTTTGGCCACCTGGATAAATTTTACTGACTTGCTCAAAATGGATCATATATGACTATTCTGCCTTGTCTTGACTAAATAATGCTTCGATAAAATCGTTTGAATTAAAGGTACGTAAATCATCAATTTGCTCACCCACACCGATATGACGGATTGGGATAGTAAACTTATCAGCAATGGCAAAAATAACCCCGCCTTTTGCTGTACCGTCTAACTTACTGATGGTAATACCCGTTACACCAACCGCTTCTTGGAATAATTGCGCTTGGCTAATGGCATTTTGTCCTGTACTTGCATCTAGCGTTAACATCACTTCATGCGGTGCATTAGGGTCTAATTTTTTCATGACACGAACAACTTTTTTCAGTTCTTCCATCAAGTGACCTTTGTTTTGTAAACGTCCTGCGGTATCTGCAATTAATACATCAACGTTTCGTGCTTTAGCCGCTTGCAATGCATCAAATAACACGGATGCGCTGTCTGCACCAGTATGTTGCGCAACAACCGGAATATCATTACGCTGACCCCATACTTGTAATTGCTCAACAGCTGCTGCACGGAATGTATCGCCCGCAGCTAACATGACAGATTTGCCTTGTTTTTGATACTGTTTTGCCAATTTACCTATGGTGGTTGTCTTACCAACACCATTCACACCAACCATTAAAATAACATAAGGGCCGTCACTGTTTTCAGGTACAAGAGGGATAGCAACAGGATCGAGAATTTTTTGCATTTCATCACGCATCAGCTCATATAAAGCTTCAGCATCTTTTAACTGTTTACGTGATGCACTCTCTGTCAAACTATCGATTAGGCGAGTCGTGGTTTCAACGCCCACATCTGCAATCAGTAGTTGCTCTTCGAGTTCTTCAAATAACTCGTCATCAATTTTTTTCCCGCGGAAAATACCCATAAATCCGCTACCAATGTTTTCACTGGTGCGTAATAGGCCACGCTTTAGTCGTGCAAATAAGCCTTCTTTAGCAGGTTTTGCTTGCGGCTCATCAATGAGTTCAGCATCAGTTTGCTGCGCTTCTTCGGCTAAACGTTCTTCTTCAGCAATACGTGCCGCCTCTTGTTCGGCTGCTTCTTGCTCTGCTGCAAGTTGCTCCTCAGCTAAACGTTCTTGCTCAAGGCGCTCTTGTTGAAGACGTTCTTGCTCAACGCGTTCGGCTTCTAGACGTGCTTGTTCCTGCTTGGCTTGCTCAAGGGCGGCTTGTTCACGTTCTTGTTGCTGACGCTGTTCTTCAGCAACACGAGCAGCTTCTTGTTCCGTAGCAAGTTGTTCCGCAGCTAAACGTTCTTGTTCAAGACGTTCTTGCTCAAGGCGCTCTTGTTGAAGGCGTTCTTGCTCAACGCGTTCGGCTTCTAGACGCGCTTGTTCCTGCTTGGCTTGCTCATGTTCTTGTTGCAGACGCTGTTCTTCAGCAATGCGTGCTGCTTCCTGTTCTTGCGCTTGCTGATCAGCATGACTGGTATCAATTTGCTCTTGTGCGCTCTCGGTTGTTACTTTCTCTTGTTCTTTGGTTTTGTCTTTACGAAACCACGAAAAAAAACCTTTCTTTGCCATGTCTACTACCAGTGCTTATTGAGCTAAAAAATTCGGAAAAATAGTCTCGATAGCCCATTCATCATAATGTACAAAGGATTGCTCACCCTTACACTTCAGTTTGGTATAAAATATCGAGTATTCTAATTGGTTGCATAGTCTACCACTTTCTTTGTTCAGGCAAAATCACGAGGGCAAAATGTCCAAAAATAACTCGGCAAGCGGCCAAGTCAGAATCATTTCAGGGCAATGGCGTTCACGTAAGCTCCCTATTCATAACCTTGAAGGTTTACGTCCAACCACTGACAGAGTACGAGAAACCCTGTTTAACTGGCTTTCAAGTGATGTTCGTGGTGCACGAGTATTAGATTGCTTTGCAGGCAGCGGAGCATTAAGTCTTGAATCGCTTTCTCGTTACGCCAGTTATGCACGCATTTTTGAATTACAAACCAGCGCAGCCAAACAGCTAACTCAAAATTTGCAAACCTTACAGTGCGACAATGCTGACGTCATTAATGGCGACAGCTTGGCTATACTTGAAAAAGGACCAATGGATAAGCAAGGCTTTGATATCGTGTTTGTCGACCCACCGTTTCGAAAAAACTTAGCGAACAAGACCATTGCTTTACTGGATGAAAAGCAATGGCTCAACGAGAATGCACAGATTTATGTCGAGACGGAATCTGAACTTGATGTCCTTGAGCTACCCAATACTTGGGTGGAGCTAAAACAGAAAAAGGCAGGTCAAGTGATCTACCGTTTATTCCAATATCAAATCGATTAAAGGTCAATAATGAAGTTTTTTATTACTGCAGGTAAAAGCTTTACCCTACTCACTTGGTTAGTGATGTTTTATAACCTGTTTATTCCTTTTGAAGGGCAAGTCAGTATTATTTTAAATATCTTGTTGCTGATTACAGTGATGATGCATTTCTTCCAGCTACTGATATTTCATACGATGTTTAGCAGCTTACTTAAACTTAAACTCATTGATTATATTAAGGTATATTTTTTCGGTGTCTTTGGGTTATTAGTCTACCGCCAAAAGGTATTAGACCTACCACCAGCAGAAAAATAATCATATTTCTGCTTTGACATAAGCCTCACAAATGTGGGGCTTTTTTAATTGCCTACCTTGTCATTACCTACCTTGTCATTACCTACCTTGTTATTACCTACATTATGGCTCGCAACAAACTCTGCTACCCAGCTCATTTAATATGAGGATACAAACTTTGAGTGTCGGCGATATGGTAATTGGTATCGTTTTTTAACTGGTCATATTGTTAAATTCGAAATAACGGCCGGCTTATTGATTTCCTTTTCTGTTTATTCGTTTCTTCTATTCTTAAGAGGTGATTCCAAATTTAAGCCATAAAAAAACCTCGCTATTGCGAGGTTTTTTAATCGGTAGTCTCTCAAGTCATCACTCCCAATGAACTACCCTTGTATAGGTCTACTTACTTTTTAGGGTAAGGGTGAGCAACACCTTTATGACAATCTACACAAGTCTTTCTCTTATCGCCTTCTTGCTTGGCGTTGCGTTCATGCATTCTTTTAGCCATTTTCTTCATTGTTTCAGGCTGGTCTTCGTAGATGCGAGTATGACAATGTTGACAGTTAGCTGAGTCCGTTGCGCGGAAGTACTCAAGTGCTAAGTCAGCTTGTTCTTTACGGTTTTCATCTAACCAAGCTTGCGTGTTGAAGTCTTTGATAGTCACAAAACCATATAGATCTTTCGATACAATGATTTTCTTGATCAAGTAATCAACTGGACCGTGTGGAAGGTGACAATCTTGACACTGAACTGTCACACCAGCACTACCGCCGCCGTGAGCTGAAGCAAGGACTTCATCTTTCAGTGAATGGTTACTATGACAAGTCATACAGAATTCATCTGTACTGGTTGCATGTAAAGTTTGTTGAGTAGCGAAGTAGCCCACTACACCCATAACCACACCGACAATAATCAGTGCAATAATTGAATATTTTGCGCTAGGTTTAAAAAGTGCACGCCAGTTCATCACTCATCTCCAATATAGAATATTTAATTTATAATTTTTGAACTCTAAAATATAATTTTTAAATTCTAAAAATAATAATTATATTCTAGGTTGTTTTAACCTTAAAAAAATGATTTAAGGACATGTTTTAATTAATAAGTTGCCAAATTATGCTCAAAATGAGAGCCAGATCTAAATAACCACATAAATAGTGACTCAATACAACTTACTTAAACCTAATACAAGCTGAGCATATTCGCAAAGATTCTTTAACTTGATACAATACTCCTCATATCAAGCATGCCATATTAACGCATTGAACTATCTTGGTTTTAATGGGTCTAGATGAAAAGTTAGGCTTTTTATGACACTTTGATTGCTGGCAAGTTGTTAACAAGCTATATTTGGCACTTGTATCATTGCTTGCCTCAAATGTTCATCACTTATTTGTTTGTTGGCACCGATTGGAGAACCATGAAGCTTTCATTATCGCATCACATCATGACTTTCCTCGCTTTGTTCGCTTTACTCGGACAAGGTTTGGTGACTAATGGCTATGCGATGGTTATGCCGAGCATGACACATGACGCTTACGAACTCGCCTCTAATACAAATGTTAAGCACCACATGGGCAGTGCAATGACATCTTCAGCAGATGAAGAAGATCATTCATGTTGTGACACCATGCCTGAAATGGTGCAAATGACATCAAGTGCCTGTTGTGATTCAGTGTCTGGATGCAGCATCGACTGTGGACATTGCTTAACAATCTCAATGACCGGTCACTTGCAAAGCCTGGATATCACCTTAGCGACACCTATTAATATCAAAGCAGAAGCCACAGCTCTGCCGCATTTCTTTTTTCATCAAACTTTACCCGCATTCAAACCTCCCATCGTATAACAACCTTTGCTATATCAGCCGCTTTACTTGTGCCAAAGCATAGGTACAGAAGGCATGAGCACAACGGTAGGTATACACTGAGATACATCACAGAGTAATACCGCTTGTTCATACTGAAAGTCAGCTGTTATAGCTTCACGTAATTTAAATGCTTTACTGACAAGATATTTAGGCGAATTTGTGCGTCACAGCGACGAATATAAGCGCCATTTGAGGTTTTTATGAAACACATAAACTGTATATTGATTGCGATTTCTGTTGGGTTCTCGCTTGTTTCGATGCCATCTCAGGCACAACAGCATAGTCAAATACATCAAGTGACTGAGCAGAGTTATGTTTGCCCAATGCACCCAGAAGAAACTAGCCATGAAAAAGGCCGTTGCCCTCAGTGCAACATGTTTTTAGTTCACCAGTCGACAGAACAAGTATCCGGCTCTCATGCTGCCAAAGACATCACTCAAGAAGAGACTAAAAATACCTCTACTTATGTTTGCCCAATGCATCCTGAAGAAACCAGCCACGAAAAAGGCCGTTGCCCTCAGTGCAATATGTTTTTAGTGAAAGAAGAAGAGGAGGAATTTTCCGCAGATGAACATGCCGGACATGCCCATGCAATGGCGTCCACAGTCGTCGATACTCCTACCCAAACGCAAGCAGACAATATCCTAAGCCAACCTAAACCCACGCTAACACCTGCTAACAAGCAAGCACAAACGAGTCATATTAAATACGTTTGCCCTATGCACCCTCACGTGGTTTCAGATGAACCTGGCAGCTGTCCTATTTGTGGTATGGATTTAGAAAAAGTCACCATGGGCGATGCAAGTTCTAGTGAGATACTTGTCGGCGTATCAGGCGGTATGCAACAAGCTTTAGGTATGCGCAGTGAACAAGTTACAAGCGGAACCTTATGGAAATTAGTACGTACAATCGGAACCGTTGAATACAATGAAAACCGAATTGGTCATGCCCATACTCGTGTTGATGGCTGGCTGGAAACGTTAATGGTCCACAATGTCGGCCAGAAAGTGAAAAAAGGTCAACTGCTTTATGAACTCTATTCGCCAGAGTTGATTACAGCACAAGATGATTACATGCAAGCCATTGATTACCTTAAACAAGATAAAGCACGCGGCGCAAGCTTACTGCGCAAAGCGCGTATGCGTTTAGAGCTATTAGGAGTGAGTGATAGCACCATCAAACAACTTGAACGCACAGGTGAAACCATTTACCGCGTACCTTACTACGCAGACCAAGATGGGTTTGTCAGCAAACTGTCGGTAAGGCATGGCATGTTTGTTGAACCTGGCACAACATTATTTGAAATCGTTGATTTAAAAAGTGTTTGGGTGATTGCTGATGTATTTGAAAACGAGCAAAGCTGGCTTGAGATTGGTCGCCCCGTTGAAGTGTCTTCTGCGGCTCAAGGGATTTTCGATTTAGAATCGACCATTGACTACATATACCCAGAGCTCGATCCCGTCTCAAAAGCAATGCGTGTGCGCATCAAGCTGGATAACCCAGGTAAGCAATTAAAACCCGGCACTCTGGTCGATGTAAAATTGTTTGGTGGGCCAAAACGTAATGTGCTTTCCATTCCAACCGAAGCGCTCATTCTTACTGGACGAGAAAATCGCGTTGTTGTGCAGCGTGACAATAACAGCTTTGCCTCAGTTCCCGTAAAAGTTGGCATGATTGCTCAAGGTAAAGCCGAGATTATTGATGGTTTAGATGAAGGTGAAAAAGTCATTGTTTCCGGTCAATTCTTGTTAGATTCCGAAGCAAGCATTCAAGGCAGTTTACAACGTCTAAGTGGCAGTAATGCAGACAACACCACTGACACATCAGATGCGCATGCGCATCATTAATCGGAGACTGTCATGTTAGCAAAAATAATCAGTACTTCGATTAAGCAGCGAGCAATGGTGTTACTACTGACCCTTGTTGTTGCATTAGTTGGCTATCAAGCGATGCGAACAACACCGCTGGATGCTTTGCCTGACTTGTCTGACGTACAAGTGATTGTTAAAACATCGTATCCTGGGCAAGCACCACAGCTTGTGGAAGATCAAATTACCTACCCGTTATCAACAGCCATGCTTGCTGTACCTGGCGCAAAAACGGTGCGTGGTTTTTCCATGTTTGGCGACTCGTATGTCTACATCATCTTCGAAGATGGCACCGATATTTATTGGGCTCGTTCAAGAGTATTGGAATACCTTTCGCAAACCCAAACCCAGCTACCTGATAATGTCACCCCAACATTAGGGCCTGATGCCTCTGGGGTTGGTTGGGTATTTCAGTACGCGTTAGTTGACCGCAAAGGCCAGCATGATTTAGCCCAACTTCGTTCACTGCAAGACTGGTTTTTAAAGCTTGAATTACAAAGTGTGGCTGGCGTTTCAGAAGTCGCAACGATTGGCGGTATGGAGCAGTCTTATCAAATCATTGTCGATCCGCATAAGCTGGCCTTATATCAAATTGATTTGATGACGGTTAAAAATGCGCTCGATAACTCCAACAGTTCTACCGGCGGGTCAGTCATCGAAATGGCTGAAGCCGAATACATGATTACCTCAACCGGTTATCGCCAAACCTTGGCTGATTTTAACGAAATTCCATTAGGCATTGTTTCTGATTCAGGTATTCCTGTATTGATGAAAGATGTCGCCCAACTGCGCACAGGCCCAAGCGCAAGACGTGGTATCGCAGAATTAGACGGTGAAGGTGAAGTGGTCGGTGGCATTGTTGTCATGCGCTACGGCGAAAACGCTTTATCCACTATAAACAATGTTAAGCAAAAGCTGACAGAAATCGAAAACGGCTTACCCGATGGGGTGGAGTTAGTCATCACTTATGACCGTTCACAGCTCATCCTTAATTCAGTGGATAACCTTAAAAACAAAGTCTTAGAAGAGATGTTGGTTGTTGGCATCATTTGTCTGATTTTCTTACTTCATGCCCGCTCAACATTGGTAGCGATTATTTCACTGCCTATCTCAATTTTAATCAGCTTTATTGCGATGAACTTGATTGGCGTTAATGCCAATATCATGAGTTTAGGCGGCATTGCCATTGCCATTGGAGCGGTAGTGGATGCAGCCATTGTCATGGTGGAAAATACCCACAAACATCTTGAACATTACCGACAGCAACATCAAGGCCAAGCGCCCACAGGAGAAGCGCATTGGGAGCTGGTACGCAAAGCCTCTATCGAAGTCGGTCCGGCGCTTTTCTTTAGTCTGTTGATTATCACCTTAAGCTTTATTCCAGTGTTTGCTCTTGAAGCTCAAGAAGGACGTTTATTTCATCCGTTAGCATTCACTAAAACATTTGCGATGGCAGCCAGTGCTTTGCTGGCTATCACCCTTATCCCTGTATTAATGGGATATTTTGTTCGAGGCAAGATCCCTGACGAGAAAAAGAACCCACTCAGCCGCTTGCTCATTGCGATGTATGAGCCCTTACTCAGATTGGTATTACGCTTTCCCAAGTTCACCATTTTATTAGCGATAGTCGCCCTAGGTAGTGCGGTTTATCCTATGACGAAAATGGGCAGTGAGTTCATGCCTGAACTCGAAGAAGGCGATTTGCTTTATATGCCAACAACCTTACCTGGCGTTAGCGCTGGTAAAGCCGCTGAAATTTTGCAGCAAACAGACCGATTAATTAAGACTGTACCTGAAGTTAAGCGGGTGTTTGGTAAAGTCGGACGCGCCATGACCGCAACAGATCCTGCACCGTTAACCATGCTAGAAACCACAATCATGTTAGCGCCTCGTGATACATGGCGTGAAGGTATGACACTTGAAGGGATCATTGCAGAGTTACAGCAAACGGTCAGAATCCCCGGTATGACCAACGCATGGGTTCAACCCATTAAAACCCGTATTGATATGCTCTCCACGGGGGTGCGTACCCCCGTTGGCATCAAGATTTCAGGCGCCAATATTGATGAGTTACAGCGTATTGGTACTGAGATTGAAGCTGTCGTCAGTTCACTACCTGGCACTAAGTCAGCTTTTGCCCAACGAACCAGCGGCGGACGTTATATTGATATTGAGCCAAATCTTAAAAACGCTGCTCGATATGGTATGACATTGAAAGACATACAAGATGTAGTACAAATGGCCATTGGCGGTATGCAAGTCGGGCAATCGATTCAAGGGCAAGAGCGTTATCCCATTAATATTCGATACCCAAGAGAGTTGCGTGACAGCATAGAAAAACTTACCGCATTACCTGTCCTGACAAAAACAGGGAAATATTTGCCATTAGGCAATTTAGCCAGCATTACGATTAGCGATGGGGCTCCCATGTTGGCCAGTGAAAACGGCAGGTTAATCAGTTGGGTATTTGTCGATTTAGACAATATATCTATCGGTGAGTACATCGAGACAGCTCGAGCAGCATTAGATGAACAGATCCAATTACCAGCACGATATAGCTATACCTTCGCTGGGCAATATGAGTATATGCAGCGAGTCGAAGCCAAAATGGAGTTAGTCATTCCTTTAATGATTGCGGTGATATTTATGCTGCTAATGATGACGTTTGGTTCATTCACTCAAGCTTCAGTGATTATGCTGAGTTTGCCATTTTCATTAGTAGGAAGTGCTTGGCTATTGTATTTACTGGACTTCAATTTCTCGGTTGCAGTCTCTGTTGGCATGATTGCGCTGGCTGGCGTGGCTGCTGAATTTGGGGTCGTCATGCAAGTCTATTTAAATAACAGTATTAAAGATAGAAAAAGCCAAGGCCAATACCAACAACGCAGCGACTTAACCGAAGCATTAATTCATGGAGCGGTGATGCGAATTCGTCCGAAAGCGATGACGGTTGCGACCATTTTCTTCGGCTTACTACCAATCATGTGGGGCAGTGGTACTGGTAATGAGGTGATGCAAAAAATTGCCGCCCCTATGGTCGGTGGCATGGTCACTGCGCCGTTATTATCCTTGTTTGTTATACCTGCTATTTACTTGTTGATTTACGGAAGAAAGCTTCCAAAAACAATCAACTAAACTTAGTTAACACCTAGTAATAACACATTAAAAAAGGCGCAAATAGCGCCTTTTTTTGTAAAAATAATCACATTATTTAAGAATCATCGTGTTCTATTTGCTGTTTGATACGAGCAAGCCGAAACATACTGACTAAACCCCAAAACATGATACTCGCACCGACGGCCATCATAACGTAAAGCACATTGGGGTTATCTAACATTGGCAAAGCCTCAAGCCTGTAGCCAACAACTATCCCATATAGACCTACCGCTAATAGCAATGTCCCAGGTAAATCAATTATTGCCACCAGCATCATTTTCTTTTGAATTTCAGCGAGTTTGTGTTCTTTCGTTTGCTGCATGCTGCTTCCTTGAGCTCTGTTGATTTCCGTGAAGGCTTTGCTAAACCATCAGCAAAGCATCATTAAGCTATCAAACCAAAAGCCTAAGTTAAAGCAGATTATCCGTTAGCAATAGGTAAGCTTAATTTGATAATAGAAAACGTCCCACCTTGAGGGTCATCTATCACTGCAAAGCGGCCAACATCTGGAATATCAGTAGGAGGGACGCAAACTTTACCGCCCAATTCTTCTGCCTTTTGCGCCATCATGTCACAATCATCGACACTAAAATACAACATCCAATGCGATGGCATATCACCAAACTCTTCGGTCATCTCCATCATGCCGCCAACAGCTTGCTTAGCAACAAGCCACTGCACATATTCAGCAACACCCACTTCTGACATATCCACTGACTCAGTATCAAAACCCAAAACCTGACAATAAAAATTCTTCGACACGCCAACATTGCGGCACATGTACTCGACCCAACATAAGGTGTTTGGCTCAAAAGTCCGCTTGATACCTATATGTTCTATCGCCTGCCAAATTGAAAAACGAGCACCTTCAGGGTCGCGACAGACGGCCATTTTTCCAGAATCACCCACAGCATGTGGCCCTGCGATAATTTCTCCACCAGCATGCTGAATAGCTTTAACGGTTTCAGCGACATCATCAACCGCAAAGTACAACTCCCAATGCGTGGGAAGGCTGGCCATTTCTTTGGGCATTTGATACATAGCGGCAATATCATCTCCGTCTATTTGTAGCATAGTGTAATGCCCTTCTGGCATAGGCATATCATCAGGATGCCATTGAAATAACGCTTGATAAAATCCTTTTGCGGAATACCAATCATGAGTGGCCAGTTCCACCCAGCAAGGCTGACCTTGCATGTAGTGAGTCACATTCATAAACCTATCCTTGAAATGTATATTTGCTCAGTGCGATTAACGGCAAAGTTATCTGATATTCACTATCAAGACTAAAACTGACACTGCAAATATTTTGGAAATCATGTCTATAGTTAAGACCGTTTTAGTTAGCCTGTCGAGGGAATAATCAGTTTAATTTGCACCATAAAAAAACGCCCTCTTGCGAGAGCGTTTTTAACGCGATATACCATTCAAACTTTGGTTGTATAACCCGAGGTTATATTGACCAGATGTAGTATATTTGCGACTTCATTCTGATAATAATTCCACGTATCACATCTAAAAATGCGAGGAACTCAACAGGTTTAGCCGCCGATACCCATGCTAAGCCAACAGAGCCTACTGGAATATCAAAGCCTTCAGCCTCATGCAACTTTAAGCGCACAAAGTGATGCTTGTTATTAATGTTCTGCCCCGTTGTTTGTCTAACATTGTCATCTCGAGCCAACAAACTACCTTGGGCTTCACCTGTTGCTTCAATAATCCCTTCAACTTCTGCATTGAAAATTTTGCTAGGATATACTGCTGAAGCAAACTCTGCCATTTGGCCAACTTTCACATTACGAATCGCTTGATGATTCACCCGCATAAGCACGTACTTTTCATCGGTATACATTTGGATACGAGGTGCGACCCCCACATACTGCCCTTCACGCATGATGAAGTTCGTTAAATAACCATCTGCAGGTGCAAAAACCTTGGTATTGTCCAAGTTCCATTGCGCCTGAGCCACATTTTCAAGTTCACTGTCTAAATCAGACTGACGGCTTTTTACTGTTAAGTGTGCTTTTTGAATATCTAACTTTGCTTTTTGTACTTGCGTATTCGATTTGGCAATTTGTGTCACATACGAATCCACTTTCGCTTGCGCTAAATCGACAGCCGTTTGTTGCTCATCTAGCTGACTTTCAGTAATGGTGTCAGCCACTTTACTGTTTTGTTCAACATAACGATTCATGGTGGTTTGCTTCCACACCAAGTCTTTTTTACTCGCATGCAGTTGGTTTTGATTAATCGCAACATCAGACTGCGCAGCGTGTAAAACTTTTTCAGCGATACCTATATCTTCTTTAGCAAGTGACAATGCAACCTTAGCTGTTTGTTGCTGCACTTTAGCCTTATTCAGCGCTATTTGATAAGGCTCATCATCTATCTCGTAGATTAATTGCCCTGCTGTTACTCTTTGATTAGGTTCGACATAGATACCTTTTACATTACCTTTAATTTGTGTCGAAGCTGGACGCAATTGAATATGCGGAGATTGCACAACAGAGCCACCTGTAATATCCATAGGCGCATAGTTTAATAGTCCTACCCATACAAACAGTAACCAGCCAGCACCGCCTAAGTATGAAAAAGCTTTTGTGCCTTTATTCCAAGGCATACCTATCAAGCGTAAAATATAGATGAACAACGCCCAAACTGCTAAACCTTCAATCATGAGCTAATCTCCTCTTTTGCTGGAGTGGCGGTAACAGGCTCTTCCCGTTCATTCTCTCGCCAAATATCTCTGATCCTTCTTAATGCTTTACCACTATCAATAAACGCGACCATGACTGCTAACACCCAAACCCAATGCCAGATAAACCCTATCCATGTGAGCGCAGTAATCAGTCCTATTTGTTGATGTTTTTCTTTGTGAGCTTTATGAATCGGCAACTCGTGAACTTTCCAAAAACCGAATCCTGCGGCAGCGACAGCCCCGACCAATACAACTAAAGCCACACCATGAAGTGCAACATCAACTCCAGAATCGACGAATGGCATACTGAATAAACTCATAGTGATTGCACCTCTTGTTAACTTAGATGCTGCGTAGTGTGCACCCAAACGACAAAACCACAACACAAAGTAACCATACGTATCAATTATCAATGTTTTTTGATATATATAGTTACTTAAATATCATCTACCGATCCTAAGCACTTAACGAGAAATTGACATGGCATTTGAAGTTTCATTTATTCGAGTTTGCTGTATTTTACCCGTGCTAAAAGGGGTTGAAGCCCACTATGGCATCACAGCAAAGGATCTATCGATCCCTCAAAGCTTGTTGAATGAGCCCATGACATTAATCCCTTTCTCGGAAGTATCAATGTGGCTGAGTAAGATTGAGCAATTATCGAATGTTCAAGATTATATGTTGACGCTCCAACACTACTTAACCGTCAACCAATTTAATATGCCTAACAACTGGTTCTTGGCGACTCCAGACTTGGCAATTACCTTTCGGCGCATTAACTATGCCATGGCTTGTTTTCATTCAGGTGCAAGTTACTACGGTGCTCAGTCGAATAAGATTATTAAATGGTGCTATCGCAATAACTATGTCAGCGGCAAAGCCAAATCCCATGACTCGCTCCGCATAGCCTTAACACTGCTAAATACCTGCAAGCACTTTTTAGGCAAAGACTTCACCCCGATTAAAGTGATGCTCAGTGGCCCCGCCATTAACCAACAGGAGAGCGAAGCAGTATTTGGAACCAAAGTGACCTGGAATGCGCCGCAAACCGAGATATGGCTTGATGTCGACTCCTTGATTAGCTCTGAACAACACTTTTTAGCTTCGCTATCCACCTCCCAACATATTCAGCGCAATAACAAAAGTAGTATTAGCCTCAATCAACTCGACTCATATTTAAATATGCCTCAACCCCATGACACGCCTAAAGTGCTTTATGAGCTGGTGAATTACATACGTTTTTATGGTTTACCCACATTAGATTCCCTTTCGGAATTATGTGGTTTTTCGAAACAACAATTACAGCGACGATTGCAGCGTAATGGCTTTAGTTTTACAGAGTTAATGCGCTATATCTTAGGAAATTTAGCAGTGAAATATATGCTTGAAGGCAAAGAGGTTAAAGAGATTTCGCAGCTACTTGGCTATGCCAGTGTTCGCAGCTTCAGTAAAAGTTTTAGGCGATTACATCATCAATCACCGACTCAGTACGTTGAAAAATTGCATCAAAAAAGCCCTCAATAGAGGGCTTTTTTAGATTATCAATATTGCGTATAGCTTATCGATAAACAGGTAATAAATCAGCCATTGCCAATAAGTGACAAGCTGCTGTTAGCACACCAAAAAGAATCACTACAACCACTAGCGGCGTACCACCAGGAACTCTAAAGCTATTCTCATCAGGGAACATTTTACGTGACTTATACGCCATCATCGCTGGCACAATAGCAGCCCAAATTGTCGCGGCAAGAGCGGCAAAACCAATAGCGATTAAAAAACCATCTGGGAATAATAAGCCTAAGATGGTTGGCGGTATAAAGGTCACTGCAGCGGTCTTGATTCGGCCATTAGCCGATTCATCAAAATCAAATAAGTCTGCTAAATAATCAAACAAGCCTAAGGTCACCCCTAAGAAAGATGACGCAACGGCCAAATTAGCAAACAAAGTTAACATGGTATTTAGCCAAGCACTGGACATCACATCTGACAATGCCGCAACCAATACGCCCATATTCCCACCTTGAGCGATAATATCGCTAAAATGACTACGAGGAATATTGCCCATGGTGGCAATTAACCAGCACGTGTAAATCACTAACGCGATAAAGGTACCGATACAAATCGCCTTGATAATCACATTAGGCTGCTTGCCATAATACTTAACTAAGCTTGGCACATTGCCGTGATAACCAAAGCTTGTCAGACCAAAAGGAATGGCAGCTAAAATATATGGAGCAAAACTCGCCTGTCCGTCAGGGACTAACAAGTTCACGGTTTCCACATCAATCAGCAAATTACCGACGGCTAAAAAGAAAGTAATGATCATCCCGCCAAGCATTACTGTCGTAATACGGTCGACCACTTTAGTGCTAATCATCACAATCGCAGCAAGCACAAGGGCAAAAACTAAGCCTGCAATACTTTGTGGTAAATGAATGCCCATACCTGACAAGGTGTGGTTCACAATAGAGCCACCACCACTGATATAAGCGTAAGTCAGAATATATAATACGAAGGTAATGGAAAGCCCATTAACTATCCGCCAGAATTGGCCTAATGTCACTTTGGTTAACGTGTCGAAACTGTCGCCAGGTTTAAAATGCAAGTTGGTTTCAAGTAGCATTAAGCCTGACACCAACATACAAAACCAAATACCGATTAGCATGGCAATGGAATAGCCAAACCACATACCAGCACTGACAACAGGAAGGGAAAACATACCGGCACCGACTGTGGTACCGGCAATAATCATAGCACCGCCTAATAATGATTTATTGTGCGGTTGTGATTGTGTTGAACTCATAAAGTTAGTGGTTACCCATGTTCCATAGTGACGCTATCTACTATGGTTTTACGAACAGATAAACGCAACATACCATTGGCATGGTCGCGAATTCGGATGACAGCAAACTGATTGTCATTACCCGACAAGTGCCCTAATTCTTTTAATTTTACACTCAAATTATTGTAGAGTTTTTTATCATAAAACTCTGGCGCAGTAATTCCGTGTAAAGCACCTAAACGCTGAGCTAATAAGTGGCTCGCGCTTTCTAGATCTGAACGTTCAATATCCGGTTTATAAGCCAATAAATTAAAGATAATCGCGTAACGTTGTAATGTCTCACTGACAGTTTCAGACAATAACATTAACTGGGTAATATTACTTTGATTGAGTTCAAACTCGTCTGTACCCGAAATAAGCTTTTGCTCAACAAATAAGTTTAATACGCTATCAATGTAAGCGGGTAAGTCTTCAATCCCCATAAACAACTCAGCTTTGAGTAGCGGGTAGAAGTCATTAACGATTTCATGAATTTTTTGACGATTAAACTCTTCGTATTGCACCAAGCAACTCGCAATTAACGAAGGAACTGCCATTAAATGGATGATGTTATTTCGGTAGTAGCTCATCGCAATTGCTGAAGACTCTTCAATCGCAATAATTTCACCAATTTGATCAGTGTGCGAAGTAAACTTTTTCAGTGATAGACATTGATCAACTAATTCACTAGCACTGCCTTGAGCTACTGAGGTGTAATCAGTGTAAGGTACTTCTTTCATCAATTTAAGATATAAATCTAGCTGACGTTCCAGCTCTGTGCGCTCTAATGCATTTTGTTCAGCGGCTAATAACACCATACTGGTTAACGTAACAGAGCTCGCAGCTGCTGCACTGTTAATGTTGGTCATCACTTTATTGGCTAATTGATTAACCGCAGGCGTTAACCACGTTGGTTTTTGCTCAGGATCTTTAGCCACTTCTTCACGCCAATCTGGCGACTGCTGATTTAAGAACTGCTGTACGTTAATTGGCTCACCAAAGTTAACGTAACCTTGTCCAAAGTTACCCAACTTACGCAATGCACCAAATACTTGCCATACAGATTCTTTTTGCTTTTTCTTACCGCTTAATTCTTTATGATAAGTCGACACTTCCATGACATGATCGTAGCCAAGATACACTGGCACTAAGGTCACAGGACGCTCGATACCCCGCAATACGCTGTTTACCGTCATGGCTAGCATGCCCGTTTTAGGAGCAAGTAGACGACCAGTACGTGAACGACCACCCTCAGTGAAATACTCAACTGAATAGCCTTTAGCAAATAGTTGATCTAAATACTCTCTGAATACTGCGGTATAAAGCTTATTACCGTTAAAACTACGACGGATAAAGAAGGCACCACCACGGCGGAACATTGGACCTGCCGGCCAAAAGTTAAGATTAATCCCTGCCGCAATATGCGGTGGAACCATGCCTTGATAATAAAGAATATATGACAGTAATAAGTAATCCATATGGCTTCGATGACACGGCACATAAACGATTTCATGACCATCATGATGCAGTTTACGAACTTGCTCCGCACTCTTGATGCTAATACCACTGTATAACTTGTTCCAAAGCCAAGTTAAGAAACGCTCAGCAATACGAATCAAGTTATCCGAATAGTCTGCTGCGATTTCATCAAGGTACTCAATGGCTTTTTCACGTGCCTTTTCTTCGGGAATTTTTTTGTTAACGGCTTCTTCTTGAATGGCACGCTTGATGGATTCTGACTTTAACAGCGAATTGAACATCGCTTGACGATTAGGAAGCTGAGGCCCCGTCATCACTTTACGTTGACGGCGAAAATGCACACGAGCCACACGGATAAGCTTATGCGCAATACTGACATCTGTACCGTGTTCATCAGCCATATAACGCAGCGACATGGCATTAGAAAATTGAATGAAATTATGGCGACCTAAAAATAGAATCATTAACCATTTACGTAACCATGTTGGGTTTTCACGCTCAAAAACAGCAGCGGTCATGGTGTCATCTTCTTTACCTGGGATACGACCCCAATATAGGCTTACAGGCACAAGCTGGATGTCGAGTTCTTTGTTCTTTTGGTGTAATTCGAGCAACTTAGTAAAGTTTGCTACAAATTTATCGCTACTATGGCGCTTACCAAACAAGGGTTTACGCCCTTCCACACACACAATTCTAGGGGTATTGAAACCATCAACATCTAACCGTTCATACGGACTTGGCAAGTTATATTTAGCTGTCATTTCATGTAAGGCAGCAATATCACTCAGCGACTCCGTTTTCATCACATAGACCACTGGTTTGTCAGGATCTAAGTTAAGGTCAGCGAACGGATCCTCAGGCACAACAACACTGTGTACCATTAATTTCTGAATCCAACGTAATGATTTAGCAATGATAGAATCTGGTTTTAGCATGGGTCTTCGCATTATCAACAACGATTTATTGCGCATAGGATACCAGAATATCATTCAGTTACACTAACCTCGGTAAATCTAGTTAACATTTAAGTAGCAAGTTTTGTTGGTTCTAACATCAAGTATCAATCACTTAGTAAGTAGCAAAACATTTAGGTACAGTACTGTATAAATAGACGGTATCCAGTACTTTTTGGCTTATTCACTTGAGTCATCAATAATAAAACACACTAATTTACCGACGACCCACAAAAACAATAAACCACTGATTTTATTATCTTTAAATAACTAAAAACTTCGATAAAAATTCATATCTATTGCTTTATCAGCAAAAAATGTTGGTTAATACTTGCGCGACCAAAGATACTGTATATAATGACAGTCACTGTATAAAAAAACAGGAATCAACATGAGACCTTTAACGCCACGACAAGCTGAAATTCTAGAATTAATTAAATGCAATATTGCCGAGACAGGTATGCCACCAACTCGTGCAGAAATTGCCACTAGATTAGGCTTTAAAAGTGCTAATGCTGCAGAAGAACATTTAAAAGCACTCGCTAAAAAAGGTTGCATTGAAATTATTCCAGGTACCTCTCGCGGTATTCGTATGGTCCAAGAAGAAGAGGAAGTCGAAGAAGGCTTACCACTGATTGGTCAGGTTGCGGCTGGTGAACCAATTTTGGCGTTAGAACATGTTGAACAATACTTTCAAGTTGATCCTGAAATGTTTAAACCCAATGCTAATTTCTTACTACGTGTTCGTGGCGACAGTATGAAGGATATTGGCATTATTGAAGGTGACTTATTAGCGGTTCACAAAATGCAGCAAGCTAAAAATGGTCAAGTCGTTGTTGCCCGTGTTGATGATGATGTCACCGTGAAGCGTTTTGAAAAGAAAGGCAACGTTGTTTATCTGCATGCAGAAAACGAGCAGTACTCGCCGATAAAAGTCGATTTAACATGCCAAAGCCTTACGATTGAAGGGCTCGCTGTTGGCGTTATCCGTAATGGAGGTTGGTTATGAACACATTAATAGGTAATGCACCACGTCACCCAGGTTTATGGATGGACATGGCATCAGCAGCTGCGCCAGTAAAGCAAGGTATCGAAACCAAACAAACAGCTAACCAAGGGTTAACTGAATTAACTCAGCTATGCGGCCAGTTAGCCGTATTAAGTCAACAAGGGCGATGGATTGTACTGATTAATCCACCTCACATTGGTTACAAACAAATTCTAGCGAACGCCAATGTCAGAATGGACCGTGTATTACTGGTTCACACTAAAGATGAAGTCGAAACACTGTGGGCAATGGAAAAAGCACTCACAAGTGGTACATCCAGCGCAGTGATTACATGGACAACCCCATTAGATGCTCGTGATAATCGTCGCATTCAATTAGTCGCTAAAAGCGCCTTAGCGCAAGGTGTCATTATTGAAGATGTAAATACTCACTTACGTGATGACCAATTAAACGCCAGTAATCCTGTGACTGCAACTCAATTGAATTTATCTGCATTTCACTAAAGTCTATTTGCTAAAAAAGCCCTTCATTTCGGTGACGGGCTTTTTTTTGCGCCTTTTTTCAGCAAATTAGATGATAAAGTGATCTTGATCAATATTTAATCTCCAAGTAATGTAGTTAACAAGGGAGTAACATTTATTGACCTCTCTTAGTGGTAAAAATGAACATAAGTGATAAAACGCTGTAAAGATTGTGCTGGTACCATGCGGTATAGAAAGCCTTGAATAAAAAGCGTCAATTTAAGAATTGAAAAGTTCAGTATTAGGTACAAGTGTGGCCACCAAAACCCAATAGAATAATCGAGTATTAATACTCACTGCCACCGTGTACTTTGAAGTGATCAAACTTTTTCGGGAATAGAAAAGTTTGCATAGAGCAGAGTATTACTGTGTGACTTTTCCTTGTTGTTATTGCAAATCGCAATTGGCAGAGGAGTAGTCTTGTGAAGCGATTGTTGTATGGATTAATGGTGCTGTTTTTTGCAGTGCCACTTGCAGCGGCTGATATGCCGCTTAACATGACCCAAGGGGTAACAGAGATCAGTGGTAAGGTTTACGACCTCCATATGATCATTCTTTATATCTGTTGTGCTATTGGTGTTGTGGTATTTGGAATCATGATTTACTCCATGATTTATCATAGAAAATCAAAGGGTGCAGTACCTGCTGATTTCCATGATAGTACCAAAGTGGAAATAGCATGGACTGTCGTGCCGTTTCTTATCCTCATTGGTATGGCAATTCCTGCCACAAAAACCCTCATTGCTATGGAAGACCCAAGTGATGCGGAGTTAACTATTAAAGTAACCGGCTCTCAATGGAAATGGCATTACAGCTATTTTAATGAAGACGTCGAGTTTTACAGTTTACTTTCCACCCCTGCCGATCAAATTACTGGGACAGAAACGAAAACTGAAACTTACCTACTTGAAGTCGATAAGCCCCTCGTTCTGCCAATCAATCGTAAAGTACGCTTTTTAATGACTTCAGATGATGTGATTCACTCTTGGTGGGTTCCTGCATTTGCGGTGAAAAAAGATGCTAACCCAGGTTTTATTAATGAAGCTTGGACCAAGATTGATAAGGTTGGTACCTACCGAGGTCAATGTGCTGAGTTGTGTGGTAAAGACCACGGATTCATGCCGGTGGTAGTTGAAGCCGTTTCTGAAGCAGACTTTGAGCAATGGCTAAAAGATCAAAAACAACTAACTGCTGATGCAAAAGCCGCGGCCGAAGCGTCACTGTCGCAAACCCTGACCTTTGATGAGTTGATGGCTCAAGGTGAACAAGTTTACATGGGCCGATGCGCCGCTTGTCACCAACCAAATGGTGCAGGACTACCTGGTGTATTCCCGTCTCTTATCGGCAGCCCAATCATTAAAGGGTCAGTTGCTGGCCACATTGATATTGTCGTCAACGGCCAGCCTGGTACTGCCATGCAAGCCTTCGCGAAACAGCTTACTGCAACAGAAATTGCAGCTGTTGTGACCTACGAGCGAAACGCTTGGGGTAATGATTCTGGTGATGTGGTTCAAGCTGCAGATGTGAACTCTGGTGGGGCACCTAGCGATGCAAGTGATAAGCCAACGCCTGTTACTTTGCCTGCTGAGTTACCAGCGACACAACCTGAGGTAGAACAAGTGGTTGCTGACGTCGTTGAAGAAGCAACGCCTGACGTTGTTATGGATGACTTATCTATGGATGAGCTGATGGCAATGGGTGAGCAAGTTTACCTCAGCAGCTGTGCTGCATGTCACCAAGCCGCTGGTACAGGTTTACCTGGCGCATTCCCTGCGTTAGTGGGCAGTCCGTTAGTCATGGGCCCTGTTGAAGGACACCTTGAAGTGGTTATCAATGGCCAACCTGGTACAGCAATGCAAGGATTTAGCTCCATACTCTCACCTCAGCAACTCGCAGCTGTTGTGACGTATGAGCGAAATGCTTGGGGAAATAATACTGGTGATGCTGTTCAAGCCACCGATGTTGTTGGTCATGGAAAGTAAGGGATACAGATGAGCACAATTACACAAGATACTACCCCAGCTCATGATGAACATTCTCATGACGGCCATGATGATCACCATCATGGCGCGCCAAAAGGCATCATGCGCTGGATATTAACCACTAACCATAAAGACATTGGTTCTATGTATTTATGGTTCAGTTTTATTATGTTCCTCACTGGTGGTGCGATGGCAATGGTCATTCGCGCAGAGCTATTTCAGCCAGGCTTACAGTTAGTTGACCCTAACTTCTTTAACCAAATGACCACAGTACATGGTCTTATTATGGTATTTGGTGCCGTCATGCCCGCCTTCACAGGGTTAGCCAACTGGCTGATCCCAATGATGATTGGTGCACCTGATATGGCACTGCCTCGAATGAATAACTGGAGCTTTTGGATCTTACCATTTGCCTTCGCGATTCTGTTGAGTTCGCTGTTTATGGAAGGCGGCGGCCCTAACTTTGGCTGGACTTTCTATGCACCGCTATCAACTACCTATAGCCCTGATAGCACTGCACTATTTGTTTTCTCGGTGCATATCATGGGGATCAGTTCGATTATGGGCGCAATTAACGTGGTCGTGACCATTGTTAATATGCGTGCACCAGGCATGACTTGGATGAAGTTGCCATTATTTGTATGGACATGGCTAATTACTGCATTCTTGCTGATTGCAGTGATGCCCGTACTTGCAGGTGCGGTTACCATGGTATTAACCGATAAATACTTTGGTACCAGTTTCTTTGATGCCGCAGGTGGCGGTGATCCCGTCATGTTCCAGCATATTTTCTGGTTCTTCGGTCACCCTGAAGTCTACATCATGATTTTGCCATCGTTCGGGATTATCTCGGCCATTATTCCCACCTTTAGTCGTAAAAAGTTGTTTGGTTACGCTTCGATGGTTTACGCCACGTCCAGTATTGCGATTTTATCCTTCTTGGTTTGGGCGCATCACATGTTTACCACAGGGATGCCAGTATTTGCTGAACTGTTTTTCATGTACTGCACCATGTTAATTGCGGTGCCGACAGGGGTAAAAGTATTTAACTGGGTAGCAACGATGTGGCGTGGTTCAATCACGTTCGAAACCCCTATGTTATTTGCGATTGCCTTTATTATTCTCTTTACCATTGGTGGTTTTTCAGGATTGATGCTGGCGATAACACCTGCTGATTTCCAATACCATGATACTTATTTCGTGGTGGCGCATTTCCACTATGTACTGGTGACTGGAGCGGTGTTCTCTATTATGGCTGCTGCCTATTATTGGTTACCAAAATGGACTGGCCATATGTATAGCGAAACCCTAGGGCGCTGGCATTTTTGGTGTAGCGTGATTTCAGTCAATGTGCTGTTTTTCCCGATGCACTTTTTAGGATTAGCAGGCATGCCTCGCCGAATTCCAGATTACGCCATTCAATTTGCTGATATTAATCAAATTGTCTCAATCGGCGGGTTCGCATTTGGCTTATCACAGCTAATTTTCTTAGCCGTAGTGATTAAATGTGTCAAAGGTGGCGAGAAAGCGGCTGATAAACCTTGGGAAGGCGCTGAAGGACTGGAGTGGACCATTGCCAGTCCAGCACCTTACCACTCATTCACCACACCACCAGAGGTGAAGTGATATGAGCCAGCCAACAAAATCAAACCGTAACTTACTTATAGGTCTGGTATTAGGATCAATAGGTATGTTCGGCTTTGGTTTTGCGCTGGTACCGCTTTATGACGTGCTTTGCGAGACCTTAGGCATTAACGGAAAGCCTCAAGGTACAGCAAGTCGTTATGAAGCGGTGGTCGTTGATAAAGAACGCACCATTACTATTGAATTTATCGCCCAAGTGCAAGGCAGTATGCCATGGGAGTTTGGCCCCAAAGTGAACCGAATACAGGTTCATCCAGGAGAGCTAACTCGCACTGCATTTTTAGCAAAAAACCTTTCTGCTAAACCTCTTGTAGGCCAAGCGATACCCTCGGTATCGCCTGGCCAAGGCGCTGCATATTTCAATAAAACGGAATGCTTCTGTTTTAATCAACAGCCCCTAGCTGCAAAGGCTAATGCTGAACTGCCATTAATCTTTTATGTGGATCCTGACTTACCCGATTCCATTAAAACTTTGACTCTCTCTTATACCCTCTATGACATCACAGACAAACAAACTGCGGCCATAGAGCAAGGAGCAGCAAGATGACAACAAAACATGAAACTTATTACGTGCCAGCGCAAAGTGCCTGGCCCATCATTGGCGCTATTGGGTTATTCCTAATTGCTTTTGGCGCAGGTTCGTACGTACAACAACTCGCCACCGAAGAAACATCGGGCGGCTATATCCTCGTGGCTGGTATCGCAGTCATCATTTTTATGCTGTTTGGTTGGTTTAAAAACGTCATTGATGAATCAATGTCTGGCTTATATTCAGCGCAAATGGATCGTTCTTTTAGACAAGGAATGAGCTGGTTTATTTTCTCTGAAATTATGTTCTTCGGCGCCTTCTTTGGCGCACTATTTTACGCACGAATGGTCGCTATTCCGTGGTTAGGTGGTGCTTCAAACAATGCCATGACCCATGAAGTGCTTTGGCCGACTTTTGAGGCCATGTGGCCACTCACTAAAACACCTGATGGCACTACGACTGAAGCGATGCCTTGGACAGGGTTACCCCTATACAACACCCTGATATTACTCGCATCGTCAGTCACTTTACACTTTGCCCATGTGTCTCTTGAAAAGTCTAAGCGTGGGGCATTAAAAGTCTGGTTAGGACTAACCATCTTATTGGGTATTGGCTTCTTATTTTTACAAGTTGAAGAATATATTCATGCCTATCAAGAAATGGGATTGACACTATCATCAGGGATCTACGGTAACACTTTCTTCTTACTGACGGGTTTTCACGGTATGCACGTCACATTGGGGACTGTGTTCTTGATTATTCTGTTCTTTAGGGTGCTCAAAGGCCACTTTACCCCTGAGAGTCATTTTGCCTTCCAGTCTGGTAGTTGGTACTGGCATTTTGTCGACGTAGTCTGGTTATGCTTATTTATTTTTGTCTACGTCATTTAAGAGTATGGCTCACCTCTACAGAGGCGAGCTAATACGGCCTAGGGTTAGGTGTTACCCAGCCTAATCCTAGGGCCAGCAACAATAACAACATCACCACAGCTGAAAAGATAACGCGTCGCCCCAAATATTGACTCATTGGCTGTTTGTTTTCAGCTTTAACCATAATAAACAAGGCTCTAGCTAAATTAAATAATATGAATACAAGCAGTAGTACTAATACAAGCTTGAAAATAACTAAGGTATCTAACGCTGCCATGGGCTCTCCTTTGCGAGTCTGGCGACTATCTACTGGGTTATTGCTGCTTGTTACTGTGAGTGTGTTTTCTATTTTGGTCAAGTTAGGTTTATGGCAACTCGATAGAGCGGAGTACAAACAAGCATGGCAAACCACGCTAGCTGAACGACAAGCCGCCAGCGCATTGGATTACCAAAGTTTACTTAATTTAGCTAACAATGACCCTGTGACAGGTTACCGATTAACTGTCGATACCATCGCAGTCAGCGAACAAATTTTATTACTTGATAATCAAGTTCATAACGGTCAAGTGGGTTATCTCGCATATCAATTGGTCAAGGTGTCTGAGTCACAACCTTGGTTAATGGTTGAACTAGGGTTTGTTGGCGCCAATAAAGACAGACGTATTCTGCCAGCACTGACTCCCATGCCTAATCAGCCATATGAGTTAACAGGGCGGGTCTATCAAAAGCAAACAAACCCATTAAGCGAAGCGCTATATGCCGAAACATTTTCAATGAATAACCATGAAGTGATTCGGTTTCAAAATTTAAACCTTGTGGCCTTAGCAGAGAAAGTAGGCCACGAACTGGCACCGGCAGTATTGCAGCCAGATGTGACTCCAACAATGACATTAGCAAAACCTTGGACACCCATTCCCTTATCAGCACAGAAACACCAAGGGTATGCATTGCAATGGTTCACCATGGCAGCGGTTTTTTTAGGGCTCATGCTATGGATTGGTTTTAAAACGTTGAAGAAATCACCACACCCTATAACAAAATAAGTCGTAACAAGAGGAGCAAGTATGAACTCCCCAGCAAAACCAAAGAGCAACAAGACGCTTTATATACTGCTGTTGGTATTTATTCTACCCGTAGCTATGGCCAAACTCGTGCTCAGTATGGATCTTTATAATGGTGCAGCGACCAATAAAGGCCAACTGATTTCGCCTTCAATAAGCTATCAGAGCTTATCAATGGACAACCCTCAGCCTCAGTCGTGGCAGTTACTTTATCTACTGCCAAAACAATGCCTTGAGCAATGCCAACAACGTTTATACGTTTTGCATCAAAGTCATGTGGCATTGGGTAAACATCAAGATCGTGTCAGCCCTATTGTTTTGTTACAAGACGGCAGTGACACCCAAATTTTAGCCAGTTTAAATGTGCCTTTTGCAACCGCTCAAGCCAGCCCACAGCTAACTTCAATGATGGAAAAGCAACAGCTTATTATTGTTGATCCCCTCGGTAGCTTAGTCATGCAATATCCAGGTATTGCTGGCGAAGAAGAGAATATTGCGCAAGGTAAATCCATGATCAGCGACTTGCGCAAAATGCTCAAATTGTCGAGGGTCGGTTAATGAACATCAAAACCTTACTCAAATTCACTTTGGTGTTTACCTTTGCCGTGATCTTAATGGGCGCTTATACCCGTTTATCTGATGCCGGCTTAGGTTGCCCTGACTGGCCCGGCTGTTATGGCCATATTGGCGTACCAAGTGACTCCGCCGCATTAGCCAAAGTCGAAGAAAATTTCCCTAACCAAACCGTCGAGCCTAAAAAAGCATGGCTCGAAATGATTCACCGCTATATTGCAGGAGCCCTAGGACTTTTAGTATTAACCATTTTAATTGTGTGCTTGAAGCGTGCAGATGCACCTAAAAAACTGCCGATATTTATTTCAGCCTTAATACTATTTCAAGCCGCACTCGGGATGTGGACTGTTACCATGAAGCTAATGCCCATTATCGTAATGGGTCATTTAATTGGTGGATTCAGTTTATTTTCGTTACTGCTATTACTCTATCTTAGAACCAAACCTTTGCGGATCCCAGGTGGTGATGCCTACGCCAGAAAGCTTGCACCGCTTGCTATGGTCAGCATGCTAGTACTGATATTACAAATCATACTGGGTGGCTGGACCTCATCAAACTACGCCGCATTAGCCTGCACAACTTTACCGATATGTGAAGGCAATTGGATGGATAACTTAGCGTTTGCCAAAGCATTTTCGCCATTTCAAGGCGATCACCCTAGCTTTGAATTTGGCGTATTAGAATACCCCGCCCGCATGACTATTCATGTAACCCATCGAATTTGGGGCATTATCACTGCCGCTTGTTTATGTTGGCTGGCCTTTAAATTACTAAAAGCACAGTCATCAGTGATGCGTAAAAGTGCTTGGTTGTTGTTCGCACTCGTCGTAATCCAAGTGGGATTAGGCATTAGCAATATTGTTATGCACCTGCCGCTTGGTATTGCGGTTTCACATAATGGCGGCGCAGCATTATTACTGCTAACCGTTATTTTCATTAACTATGCGCTGTGGCGTAAAGCTTAAGCAAGGATTCTATTATGGCTAAATCACTTTCACTGTCCGCAAGCGCAACGAAAACCAACACTAGCCCACTACAGTGGCGCGCTTATTTTGAAATGACCAAACCCAAGGTGGTCGCACTGATGCTGCTAACAGTGCTGGTCGGTATGTGTCTTGCGCTCCCCGGCGCTGTTCCACTTCAACCGCTTATTTTTGGCATGATTGGCATCGCCATGATGGCAGGTGCTGCAGCGGCCTATAACCACCTTATCGATCGCCGTATTGATGGCTTAATGGCGCGTACCTACAACCGCCCTTTACCTAAAGGCAAAGTATCAGCAATCAAAGCCATGACCTTCGCCACTTCAATCGGCTTAGGTGGGTTCATTATTCTGTATGCGTTGGTTAACCCGCTAACCGCATGGCTAACATTCGCCAGTTTAATTGGTTACGCAGTGGTCTACACCGCATATTTAAAGCGTGCCACACCGCAAAATATCGTCATTGGCGGATTAGCTGGCGCCATGCCACCATTACTAGGCTGGACAGCGGTCACCAACGAGTTACATGGTAATGCCCTGCTTTTAGTGATCATCATCTTCACTTGGACACCACCACACTTCTGGGCGTTAGCGATTCACCGTAAAAAAGAATACGCCAAAGTCGACGTGCCGATGTTGCCCGTCACCCATGGTGTAGAGTTCACTAAAACTTGCATATTGCTTTACACCTTATTACTGGCCATCGCATGTTTATTACCTGTGTTAGTGGGCATGTGTGGACCTGTTTATTTAGTCGGTTCAACTTTATTAAGTTGTGGGTTTATCTATAAAGCTTGGCAATTAAAGTTCCATGACAAACCAGGTCTGGCAATGGATGTATTCAAGTTCTCTATTTACCACTTAATGATTTTATTCTTAGTGCTATTAGTTGATCACTACTTGTGGGTCTAAGTTATGGGCTTAAGTTATGCACATAGCAATAACCAATGCTGTAATGAATAAACGGGGAGTGACCGATTGAAAAAAATCCTTTTATTAGCCGTCATCATGTTGGGCTTAGGCGTTGCGGTTGCAGCGCTATTCCCTCGCCAATCAGCAAATACGGCTTTGATGACTCAGGTGCCTGACTTATCCCTTCAAAGTAGTTATCTTTTTGATAACCCAAGACCACTGGCACCGTTTACCCTGCATGATCAGTTGGGCAATGAGTTTGGCAATCAACAATTACTCGGTAAGTGGAGTTTACTGTTTGTCGGTTTTACCTCTTGCCCAGATGTGTGCCCAACAACGTTGAATAAACTCAATGCCGCTTATGCTGAACTGCAATCAGTATCAGAAGATATTCAGGTGGTGTTTGTATCAGTTGATCCAGACAGAGACACGCAAACAAAGCGCTTAGATTACATCAATTTTTTTAATCGAGACTTTAAAGCTGTCACAGCTGACCACACTCAACTGTTCCCGTTCACCCGTGATTTAGGTTTCGCCTATGCCATGGTAGGTGACGGCGCTGATTATCAGGTAGACCACAGTGCCAGCTATGTTTTAGTGTCGCCTAAAGGGGAAAAGTTTGCGGTGTTTAAACCCAAACAACAACCAGGAAAGATCCCACAGATTTTGAATAAAGAGCTGGTTGCTGATTTGAAATTGATTATTGAAAGTGCATAGTGTTTTTTGATTAGAAATTGAATTATGACAAAGCCTCAATAAGAAAATATTGAGGCTTTTTAATGATCGAGAGTTGGCGCTGTGTAGGTAATTAAACAAGTAAGTTAAAATAGCCTTTTCTTAAATTTATTCTGACCAGACCATACTTATTCACTTTGGCTTATTAAATGCTAACCAGCTTTTTTTGATGCGAGCCTGTTGACCATATCAACTAAATTAGTAGGTCCTGCATCCTCTTTTACCATGCCGCTAGTGCTAGGGCGAAAAAGTGTTTGTAAAATTAGTTGTTTATCTTCATCTTTCGGACCATGACCTTTGCGACTTAATGCTAAGTATGTATGCATCATGGTGCGTCTCTCTTGTGCATCAGTTGAAAGGTGCATATGAGACATAAAAATATTCGCTAGTATTTTAACGATCCAAATTCCAAAGGTAGTAAGCACAGCCACGGTAACGAGTTTACTAATCTTAATATCAGCAAAGCTTTGGTCTAATACATTGTTTGAAAAAATTACTAACCCTATAACAACAAACAGAACAGCTATTACCAAGGTAATACCAAAGACTTTCATTTTTCCTTCGTGCTGTTTTTGTTGAATTCCCCAGTATTTTACTGAAGCGTGCAACGCCAATTTATCATCATATGTGCTAGTTAACCTTTCAAGATCATTTCTTGCTTCATCATATGTTTTCACAAGCTTTTCTTTAAATTGTTTTTTTGACTCTTCAAGCTCAACTGTTTGCTCAATTACATTCTTCTCCCACCTTTCAACTAACTCATTAGCCTTTACATTTAATTGATTAGCAGTTTTCACTTCATTATTGAAATCTTTTAGCCACTTATCTTTACATTCATGTAATTCATTATCCCATCGGCCGATGACTGAAGATAGCTTCATTGATTCATCTTCGTCCCTTTGAGTATTTCCATTCAAATAATCTTGAGCTTGGGAAATCCCCTCTATTGCATAACTATCAATGTTCGTAATATTTCGATCGAAGAATATTGCTACAGCAACAACGGCCAGTTCAGGTCTTTTATTAGCCTGCCTCGTTAAAAACTCAGCGAATGGGGCGTCTGTTGTAAACAACACATTATTAGCTAGTTGATTTTGAAATTGTGTAACCCAATCCTCTACACGCTTATTGTAGTTGGAAGGCACATTTTGAAATCTTTGAAGTCCATTAGTTATTTGTTGCTTCAATGAATTCCAAGATTGTTCAAATTGCTGAAATATTTGCTGTAAACCATATCGGTGACTTACATTTGAATGAAAGCTATACAAGGCACGTTGCTGCTGTACCCATTGTAATAATTTTGCAGGATCATCAAACCACCTAGTACCGGACTCTGTTTTAAGTTGAATTCGTTTCAATTTTTCTACTTCTTTTTCAGACATCATGCATTCCTTGAATTAATGACCAATACTCGAGTCTCTGGCAAACGAACAAGCAAATTTAACAAACTTGCAGCTTAAGCTAAAGTAAAGCTATTGATTTATAAGCACTCTAGCAGAGTCATGATGAATAAACGAGCACAAGAAAATAGGTAGGTGAACATTAGTATTTTATATGTCACTTATTCTAACTCAAGGAATCACTTTAATAATTTCCAAACTTCGTTTGAATGAGGATCAAGGTCGTGGCGCTTCGCCCACACCAGACCAAAAGGGAGTGAACGGCAACTCCCTCTTGGAACACCCACCCGCCCCTACGAAATTTTCTGAAAAGCGAAAAATTTCAATGGGGACTTTCATAGCGTTTAACTTTATCTGTAGCCCGCTTCGACAAGCTGCAAAAATCACTAACGCTTCCGATGGGGCGTCCCTTCCCCTCGAAAGCTAGCTAGCCATCCATGGCTAGACTCACGCGATTTTCTTGCTTACCTCAATTCAAATTGAACATTCGAAGAAGATCAAAAGCAGTGCGATTGTTATTACAGCGAATGCTTAAGCAGCAAACGAACCTTCGGGCACAATGATCCCCATTGAAATTGCTGAAATGCGTTGAAGAAAATGGCGTAAGCCTGACAGGACGTCAGGCTAGCTTTAGTTGGCCATGGATGGCCTATCTAAAGCGTTAGCTATTTTCGAATAAGCATGAAGCTTGCT
>NZ_LKTL01000020.1:0-105121 GCF_001401775.1 Shewanella sp. P1-14-1
AGGTGGTTAAAACCGCTTCAAATCAAGCTGACTCAGTGTTGGCTAGTGCCTGTTGCCGTGTCAGTGGATGCGCATTATAGGGAGATTATAAAACCGTGCAAGGGCTAAATTGAATTAATTTAATAAAACAGGGTTAACAGCTGAGATTTTGAACGAAACGCATAAAAAAGGGGCTAAACAGCCCCTTTTACCTATAATACCTAGGTTTAATCACCAAAAAATCTTGACTCTTGTTTGATAGAAACAGGCTTTCCATCGATATTTGCAACCACAATTAGATTAATTTTTGTCACTGTTCGCTCTAAAGCACCTGGATCAACCGCAATACTGACAGGAAGCGTTAATACTTCTCCAGCTTGTATAGAAACGTCTGTCGGACCGGTCCACTGATAGTTATCTAAACCTGTCATCGAAAGTTGATACTCTTGGGCTTGTTCAGTTTTGTTAAGCAGCTTCAATGTATATGTATTTTCTACAAGCCCGTCATTAGTAATACGATATAAAGCATTTCTATCTCTAATGACATCCATACGCACTGGCGCAATAGTCGCGCTGGCATATACAAAGACGAGTATCATGACTGTTAGCGCTACGCCATAGCCAACAAGTTTTGGCCTAACAATTGTCTCTTTAATATTCTCAAGTTTATTTTCGGTGGTGTAACTTATTAGGCCTTTGTCATAGCCCATTCTTTCCATAGTCGTATCACAGGCATCAATACAAGCACCGCAATTAATGCACTCATATTGCAAGCCATTTCGAATATCGATTCCGGTTGGGCACACTTGCACACATAAATCACAATCTATGCAGTCGCCCAATCCCATTTCTACAGGGTTTGCTTTACGAGATCTTGGCCCTCGAGTTTCACCACGCTTTGCATCATAACCAACTATATAGGTATTCTTATCAAACATAGCAGCCTGAAAGCGAGCATAAGGACACATATGAATACACATAATCTCGCGCATCCAACCAGCATTACCATAGGTTGCTAAAGTAAAGAATACGACCCAGAAGTAGATGCTTAGATCCGCGTTTAGGGTGAAAACATCAATGTAGACTTCACGACTTGGTACAAAGTAAGACACAAAGGTCATTGCTGTTAATAGTGAAACAAGTACCCAAGAAGTATGCTTCGCCGTTTTTCGCCAAAGTTTATTAAAGCTCCATGGCATTTGATCCAACTTGATACGCTTATTTCTGGCACCTTCGAATTTTTCTTCAAACCAAATGAAGATGAACGTCCAAACCGTTTGTGGGCAAGTATAGCCGCACCATACCCTGCCTAGATAAGTGGTCACAAAAAAGAGGCCGAATGCAGCGATAGTAAATAGTGCTGCTAGCAAAGTCAGATCTTGAGGCCAAATAGTCAAACTAAAGATATGGAATTTCTGTTCACCTAGATTAAACCAAACGGCTTGACGGTCTCCCCATGGTAACCATGGCAATATCAGAAAGAATGACATGGTTGCCCAACCAATACGTCTTCTTACTGTTGTCCAAAGTCCGGTTACAGCACGCACATAAATACTGTTACTTGGATTGAAACGATCTGCTTTATTAGCATCTGGCTGATGGATTTTAATCCGCTTTTGTTTGGAAAAATCTTTAGATGTCGATTCTTTTGTCATCTCGATGCCTTACTACTTAAAAAGGGGCAAACTCTATTGTGATTGCAGAAAAAGTTAATATTTTAAATAATAATCTACTGAAACTGCTACACACTCGTTTACAGAGTGTTAATTGAGTATATTATACTCGTATTATTCATGGTTATTCACTTTAATTGGACTAAATGATGAGAGGTTGGATCCTAATCGCACTGATTGCCGGTGTAATTTACTACTTTGCTACCGAAACCGATAAACTCGATGAGCCGATAGCTGAAATACAATCAGTTATGGACAATGCAGATGATAAAATATCTTCAATGACAGGCACAAAAATCATTAGAAAAAGTGACAAGGTCATTAAAATACCTTCAGGTGTAATAGAAAGATTGTCAGGTAAAGAGGTTAGCGCGTTTAAAGACATTTTCACTGACAATGAATCGGTTGCCAATTTTAAATCAGAATATTGTGGTTTTGGATCAAAACATCCTATTTTTGGTAAAGATAACCTTCAATTAATCTGTGACAAGATTTAATTCGAGCTTTACGACATCTGTAATTGACCTGAGATTTAAATCAGCCTAGCCTTTGGATAATCGTTTGAAAAAGGCTAGTAAACATGACTCAACAGGTTTCAGATATTTTTGACCCTTCTCTTTGGGACACAGTTAGTGGTTTCGACTTTGAAGATATCACTTATCACCGAGCAAAAGATCAAGGCACTGTTCGTATTGCGATAAACCGCCCTGATTGCCTCAATTCTTTCCGACCTAAAACAGTTGATGAGCTTTATACTGCGTTAGATCATGCTCGCCAATGGTCAGACGTTGGCTGTGTGCTCATTACCGGTAATGGTCCATCAGCAAAAGGCCAACACTCTTTCTGTGCCGGAGGAGATCAACGCATCCGCGGTAAAGACGGCTATAAGTATGAAGGGGCAGAAGAAGGTAAACCTGATGTCGCCCGTATGGGTCGCCTTCATATATTAGAAGTGCAACGCTTGATTCGTTTTATGCCGAAAGTGGTTATTGCTGTAGTCCCTGGTTGGGCTGTTGGCGGAGGTCATAGCTTACATGTTGTTTGCGATTTAACCCTTGCTTCAAAAGAGCACGCCGTTTTCAAACAAACCGATCCTGATGTCGGCAGTTTCGACTCTGGATATGGAAGTGCTTACTTAGCCAAAATGATTGGTCAAAAACGTGCTCGTGAAATTTTCTTCCTTGGGTTTAATTACTCAGCCGATGAAGCATTCGATATGGGCATGGTTAACCGCTCAATTCGTCACGCAGAGTTAGAAACAGAAGCTTTAGCTTGGGCAAAAGAAATTAACAGCAAATCGCCAACTGCCATGCGTATGCTTAAATATGGCTTTAACCTGCCAGATGACGGTTTAGTCGGTCAGCAACTATTCGCAGGAGAAGCGACTCGCCTTGCTTACGGGACTGATGAAGCACAAGAAGGTCGTGATGCCTTTTTAGAAAAACGCGACCAAGATTTTTCTAAATTCCCTTGGCACTACTAAAACAAGCTTAATTAACTTTAAGTTACTTGTTTCGCCAATAATTGAAAAAGGCGTGGCTTACTTCATCGTAAGCCACGCCTTTTGACTATAAATGCTTACCCTCAATCAAACCTGACTTAGTTTATGATGTCTTTTACAAACGGTTTTAATTGCAGCTCACGATCAAATAACAATGGGTAATCTGTTCGGCCTGTCATTGGCCAATCGTTTCTCCAAGTTTGACCATCATCGACCCCCCAAAATGTCACACGATCGATTTTTTGTTGGTGCTTTATAAATAAATCAATGATTTGCTTATAACGCTGCGCAAGTTGTTGCTCAACATCTGAAGGAAGTCCGTCAGCATAAGGATTAAACTGTTGCTGCAATGCCATATCTAAGCTGATATCTGCGCCTTGATTGTCTTCATCTGGAAAGGGTAATACTGATACATCAACCTCTGTAAACATAACGGTGACTCCTGTATCAGCAAATGCATTAATTGAGTTTTCAACTTCATTCAAATCAGGATAATCCAATGCATAATGCCCTTGAATCCCAACACCATCAATGCGAATACCTTTTGATTGAAGTTGCTTAACTAACTTAACCACCGCTTTACGTTTTGCAGGCTTAAATAAATTGTAGTCATTGTAATAAAGCGCAATATCAGCATCAGCTTGATGTGCATATTCAAACGCTTTTTCAATATAGTCAGGGCCGATGATAGCTAACCACTTTGAATCGCGAAGTGTACCGTCCTCATTAAATGCCTCATTAACAACATCCCATGCTTGCACCTTGCCTTTATATTGCTCTAACACGGTATTGATATGTGACTGTAGTCTTTCAAGTAAAGAGTCACGCTCAAGTAAATTACCCTTCCCGTCTTCAAATACCCAATCTGGCGTCTGCTGATGCCATAACAATGTATGTCCTACCATATACATGCCATGTTTCTGACCAAAACTCACCAATTTATCAGGCGTACTAAAGTTATATTGCTGAGGGCTTGGGTGAATTTCTTCCCATTTCATGACATTTTCAGCAGTTAAACTATTAAACTGCTGAGCAACCAAATCTAATACACCTGGTTTCTTATCTAAGATTTGCGCTTCACTTAATGCTGCACCGATTTTAAATTGTTCAGCAAAATGATCTTTTAATTGTAACTCTGTCTTAGCGTCAGCGGCTTGCAGAGTTACAGGCAAAAGTAGGCAAGCAAGTATTGGTACAAACCTCTTCAAACCAGCGCAGCTTATTAGCGAATTATCAGGTACAAACATATCAATCCCTTTATGTTAATAGTAATAATGAAGTCGCATTTCGATAATCTAAGAAGTGAGGACACGATTCGCTTCATAGGGTAAAACGGACAAAATCTAACAAAACACAACTTATTGTTAAAATGACTATTACATATAATCTTCCTAAAACCAAGATTCATTTCAAGTGATTTTTTGTAAACAACAGAATTCGTTGCGCCCAAAGTGCGCTTAATTTACTCTTATTGATTAAAATTTATTTTTCTTTTTATCGTGATTTCATTAGATTAAGCTAAATAACCTTTATATCTGACCGATATAGCCAACGTTTTACATATGCTAGGTACTATGATGACAGTAAAGCCGATTTTAAATGCCAATGAGTTAGCCCAAGAAGAAGCTTTGCCAGATAACACCATCACGAATGTGTCGGTGGATAATCTTATTTTCTCTATGCATGAAGGTAAGCTGAAAATTCTATTAGTGAAATACAATAGAGGATTAGCGGCAAACAAGTGGGGTCTTATTGGTCATTGGGTAATGATGGATGAAAACCTTGAAGATGCAGCATCGAGGGTTGTGAAACAAACAACAGGTGTCGATAACTTATATTTGGATCAGCTAGGCGCATTTGGTCAAGTCGATCGATACCCTACCCGTCGTATCATTACGGTTGCCTTTTATTCTTTAGTACGTTTTGATGAAACACGTTTAGCCATGGGCAATAACGCCTATGAAATTGAATGGTTTGATGTCTATAACTTACCTCAGCTCGTTTTCGATCACGCAGAAATTATTAAAAGCTCACTGAGTAATCTTAAATATAAAGTCCACCACGAACCAATTGGCTTTAATTTATTACCAGAGAAATTTACCCTGCTGCAGTTACAAGAGATTTACGAATCAATTCTTAACAGTAAGCTCGATAAGCCTAACTTTAGACGCAAGATATTAAAAATGAATCTATTGATCAATTGCAACGAAAAACAAAAGAACGTAGCTCATCGTGCTGCCGCATTATTTTGTTTTGATAAAGTGGTTTACGAGCAGCTTAAACAGTATGGATTTAACTTCGAGTTTTAATTCAATCCGCTAATGAAACGTTATTAAGTCGCCTAAGATACGCTTAAGCGACTTTTTTATTCTTCTCAATCAGATAGATATACACGACCCGACGAGATACTCCAGCTTAATCGAATAAACCTTTTGACTTAATTTGTAAAAAACGCTTTAAGTGGTAATGATAACTGTTATCATTTGAGTCGTTAAAAACAAACTTACTCGAGGTTCACATGAAAAAAACCATGACTTTCGCTATTTTGCATTTCAGTGTTGCATTCACCATTACATATTTACTAACTGGAAGTATTGTCATTGGTGGTGCTGTGGCATTAATAGAACCTGCCGTAAATACAATTGTTTTTTATTTCCATGACAAAGTTTGGAATAAAATAGAGGCAAACAGCTTAGCTAACGCTATCAGCTAGTGCCTCATATTAAGAAAACTACTTTGCAGGTTTGTCTTTTTCAAGTCCTAGCTTATTTGCCAATGGCGCTATCGCTCCACCTTGAATAAAGATAGAAAATAATACAAAGAAAAACACCATATGCACAATATCAATTGCGCCTGGAACACCAGCTGCAGCAGGTATTAACGCAAACACAATAGGTGTTGCCCCCTTTAGGCCTATCATAGAAATGAATAGTCGCTTTTTCCAACTGGCTTTTACAAAAGGTAAATAGCACAGTTGAACAGCAAGCGGCCTTGCAACAAATATGAGTAATAAAGCTGGAAGTATAGATATCCAGAATACGGTCATCAGCGTCTGTGGGAATATTTGTAGACCTAACACAATAAACATTAGTGCCTGAGCCAACCAAGATAAACTGTTAAAAAAGTGCAAGTTAACTTGCTGCCCTCTTTTAATACCGTTGCCAATAACGACACCCGCAATGTAAGAAGCCAATAATATATTGCCCCCCAATAAATCAGCACCGTAAGTCGCAATGATAAAGCTGGCTAATACAAACACTGGTATCAAGCCATACTCTGACAAACTAATCTTATTTAGCAGTGTTACAGCAAGCTTACCAATTAAAAACCCGACAATAATTGCAACAGCGATTTGAGTAAACAAGCTCAAACTTAAAGAAGATACAGTAACCGATTGTGTTGAAGACAGTGCCATCTCGGTTAATACAATAACCATTAGCATAGCTACTGGGTCATTGGTTGCTGACTCAAACTCCAAGACGGTGTCGGTTTCTTCTTTTAACTTTAACTTTTTCGACTCTAAAATCGAAAATACAGCCGCCGCATCCGTTGAAGACACAACAGCGGCAAATAGTAGGCAAATTATAAAATTGAAGTCGAGCAGCAAATATAAAATACAAGCGAAGATGAGAGTGGTAAATATCACCCCAAAGGATGCCAAAACACCCCCTTCTTTATACGCTATCTTAATTTTATCCGTCGAGGTATTAAGGCCACCAACAAAAACAATCACATTTAGCGCTAAGCCACCAATCCATGCAGTTTTGTCCAAATTGTCATAAACAAAATTAAACTCACCATTACCAAGTGAAAGACCCACTCCCATAAAGATGAATAGCGACGGGATCCCTAAGGTACGAGAAGGATGATGCAATAAAATGCCAATAACGATCAAAATAGACATTCCAATCATAATCATTTCTGTGGTCATAACGTCCCTTTTTATTTTGATAAGAAAATGAACTGAGAAGGCCACCAAAATCAAACTTAAGTTATAAAGACATCGCAGCTTATAACTTAATTATTGGCAGTGCTTGAGTGTAATAAAAGTTTAATAAAAATTTTTACGCTAAATAATTTGGCGGCAATATAACATCAATCCTCAAATCCACCTTAACCTAAGCTTAATCCAAGATTAACACTAAAAGCATTTTGCGCTTATTCAGTCAAATTGAACACCATTACACTTCAATAATACTTGGCTTTGACCCCTTCAATAGCAATTTAAGGTATTCAGCGTTTTTTTTGCTGAATTATAGTTAATAAACACATCCGCCACACATAAATATAACATAAAAAAAACATAACCTTAGGTAACTTTAGATAATCCAATTTCAACAAAGAACACTGTAACTTAACTGTCATATTGATCTGTCTTAATGCACTCGCTTCAAATTACAGCGAGAAAGAAGCACCCTAACTTTCAATATCCAAGATGGGTATTAAGTACAAATTTAAGTACAAATAATAAGTGGAATTTGTGATGAAAAAAGTGATTGGTTTATTAACTGCTGTTGGCTTAATGACGGCACCTCTTGTTCAAGCTGGTACAGTGACAGTATCTGGTTCAACATCTGTTGCACACGTTATGGAAGTGCTAGCAGAGAACTATCAAAACACTGCTAAAAAGAATGTTGAAGTACAAAGCACTGGCTCTTCTGCTGGTATTCGTGCAGCGAAAGACGGCACCAGCATGATTGGTATGTCTTCTCGTAACATTAAAGAAAATGAGTTAAACGATACAACAAAAGAAATCGTTATTGCTCGTGACGGTATTGCTGCTGCAGTAAACAAAGCAAACCCAGTTCAAGACTTAACTCAAGAACAAATTTCAAAAATCTACCGCGGCGAAATCAAAAACTGGAGCGAAGTAGGTGGCGAAGCTCGTCCAATCGTTGTAGTAACTCGTGAAAACGGTTCTGGTACTCGTGGCGCTTTCGAAGAAATCATGGACTTACAACGTACTGTTAATGGCCACAAGGTAACGGCTATTACACCTACAGCTCAAGTAGGTAATGGTAACGGTATGATCAAAACAATCGTTGCGAATAACCCATACGCCATCGGTTATATCTCTCTTGGTTCAGTTGATGATTCTTTAGTTGCTCTAAGTGTAGGTGGCGTTGAAGCTACTGACACAAACATTGCAGCTGGCGAATACCAAATTGCTCGTCCATTCATCGTTTTAGTGAATGACCAGCCACACCCGAATGCACAAAGCTTCATCGACTTTATCATGTCAAATGACGGTCAAAGCATTGTTGCTGAAGAAGGTTACATCCGCGTTCAGTAATAACTGACCACGGTATATTAAGAGGAGCTTATGCTCCTCTTTTGTAGTTTCTATCAAATATTAAAAATGATTAATCATCAGTACGACCTCGAGGCATATGATGAATACAGCAACTAAAGTCCAATCACAAGGACTGCAACTTGCACCAAAAAAAGCCATGGACATCAAAGAAATTTTCTTTCATGGCCTTTTCCTATGTTGCGCTATGGTTGGCGTACTATCGGTTTCCACCATCGGATGGTTTGTATTTAACGAAGGTTTACCTGCATTTAAAGAAGCAGGTGTTACTGAGTTTGTAACAGGTAAAGAATGGCTGCCACCAGCACTTTATGGCATTTTACCTATGATTGTTGCCTCAATGATATCAACAGCTGGTGCTGTAATCATTGGTGTCCCTATTGCTATTTTAACCGCTGTATTTTTGGCAGAAATTGCCCCTAAATGGTTAGCAGATTTAGTTAGACCAGCAGTTGAGTTACTGGCTGGCATTCCTTCTGTTGTATACGGATTTTTTGGATTGGTGATTATTGTCCCAGCCATTGAAACGATTTTTAATATTCCTGCTGGTAACACCATTTTGGCGGGAATCATTGTGTTGGCAATTATGATTTTGCCAACCGTCATTACTATTTCAGAAACATCTATTAGAGCCTTACCTTCAGTGTATAAGGAAGGTGCGCTAGCCTTGGGCGCATCGCATATATACAGTATTTTTAAAGTACTGATCCCTGCCGCTAAAAGCGGCATCTTTACAGGCGTTGCACTGGGCGTTGCTCGTGCAATTGGTGAAACCATGGCCATCATTATGGTTATGGGTAACGCACCGGCTATGCCAGGTTCGTTATTGGAGCCTGCACGTACACTTACCGCTAACATCGCAATGGAAATGTCTTACGCAACAGGCATCCATTCAAGTGCACTGTATGCAACAGGTATTGTCTTATTGGCATTTATCGTTTTGCTTAACGGTTCATTGTTATACCTAAATCGCAAGAGAGCGTATTAATCATGTCTAAGTTTACTCAATCAAACTCATTAGTATCGAGACAGAATCAAGATAAATTGCTTCATGGCGCTATTTGGGCTGCTGCCGGTATCACTATCTTATTTTTGTTATGGGTGGTTTGGCACATTCTTTCAAATGGATTAAGCCATGTTAGTTGGGAGTTTATTACTGGTGCCTATACCCGCATTGGCGAAGCTTCTGGTATTTGGGCGATGATTGTATCGACCGTATATATGGTACTACTGTCATTAGCTTTCGCAGCACCAATTGGCATTATGACGGCGATATATCTAACAGAGTACGCCAAGCCTGGCAGTAAAATTGTGCAAGTTATCCGTTTTTGTACTGAGTCACTCGCAGGTATTCCATCGATTGTTTACGGCTTATTCGGTATGACATTCTTTGTCACGACCTTAGGCTTAGGCTTTTCAATCTTGTCGGGTGCATTAACGCTAGCTATGTTGATTTTACCCGTCATCATTCGTACTACGGAAGAAGCCTTAATGGCTGTCCCAATGAGCTACCGTGAAGGTGGTTATGCATTAGGCAGTAGTAAAATTTACACTATTTGGCGCTTAATATTACCAAGCGCTTTACCAGGTATTGTTACATCGGTCATTTTAAGTACTGGCCGCGTTATTGGAGAGTCAGCACCTGTATTTTTAACCGCTGGTATGGTGACTCAAATTCCTGACTCTGTATTAGATTCAGGCCGAACATTGACTGTTCATTTATATAAGTTAACCCAAGAGTTATTTACTCAGCACGAATGGGATCAAGCTTATGCCACTGCAACCATCTTAATTGTATTGGTATTAGCACTAAATTTAGCAACCAAAGTCATTGCTACCCGATTAAATAAATCTTCTTAGCATTAAACAAACGAATAGTAATAACACGTAAAACATCGTGTTAATTAAAGGCCAGATCATGAACAAACTTGAAGTAAGCAACTTAGACCTATTTTACGGCGAAAACCATGCGTTAAAAGATATCTCAATTAACATCCCATCACGCCAAGTGACGGCTTTAATTGGGCCATCAGGTTGCGGAAAGTCAACACTGCTACGCACGCTAAACCGAATGAATGACTTGGTTGCAGGAGTCAAAATTACAGGCACTGTGGCATTCGAAGGTGAAGATATTTATGCCGACGTTGATGTAAAAAACCTAAGAATGCGAGTAGGTATGGTGTTTCAAAAGCCAAACCCTTTCCCGATGAGTATTTATGAAAACATCGCTTTTGGCCTTAAAGCCCAAGGCGTTAAAGATAAAGCCGTATTAGATAAAGTTGTTGAAGACTCATTACGTGGCGCAGCTTTATGGGAAGAAGTTAAAGACAGACTAAATACACCTGCTTTTGGTTTATCAGGTGGTCAACAGCAACGTTTGTGTATTGCCCGCGCGATTGCGATGGAGCCTGAAGTTATCTTAATGGATGAGCCAACCAGTGCACTTGATCCAATCGCAACCCATAAGATTGAAGAGCTAATGGATGAATTACGTAAAAAGTTCACCATTGTTATCGTGACTCACTCAATGAACCAAGCAAAGCGCATCTCGGATAGAACAGCTTTCTTCTGGATGGGTGAATTAGTAGAGCAAGGTGAAACGCACCAAGTATTTAATAACCCACAAGACTCACGCACTCAGGGTTATGTTAGTGGTGAGTTTGGTTAATACGATTGTGTTAATTTGTCACTAAATAGTTGGAAATAAAAAAGCCTTCAATATGATATTGAAGGCTTTTTTATTTAATCAAACAAATAGTTTCATCACCCAAAAACTAAAACGTCAATGACATGCTAACTGGCTTTTAACCTTGATATAAAGACACGCCAATTTTTAAGGCTGATAGTTCAAGGACACTTAAAGTGAAATACATATTCCTCATCATTATGTTGCAAGTTTCGGCTTTGACCACAGCAGAGGAACTTATTGACGAATCTCATCACGTTATCAGTTTAGGTGGTGGCTTAGGAGTATCTCGCTGGGCTGAAGTACATGGTTTTGATGAAGAGAGATTAAACTTAAAACATCATTATGATGTCGCTTACCGTTATCAATTCACTCCTAGTTGGGGAGGCGAAATCGGTTACATGTATCAAAAAATAACTGGCACTCTTATTTTAAACCCGTTGACCAGTGCATACATAGATAAAGTATCTAGCTTTCGTCTTGCGGCTGTATACTCGCAGCCATTATCACAACGATCTTCTTTCTTATTTAAACTAGGTATTGCCCAATATAATGTCATTGCAAATTTAAGATATGATGATGAGCATGTGGATACTGATAATGAAGGTGTTGGAGCATTAACATCCTTAGGTTGGCAATATAATTTTGCACCCAATTACGAGTTTTCTTTGGTTTATACCTATCAGAAGTTTGATACGAATACTTTAACCGCAAATTTTGGTTATCGGTTCTAGTCACTATCAACTCTACTGCGTTTGATTTACCATTTACTCTTCATTGATATCAGGAGCTATTTTGGCTAAACCAAACGCTAAAGGACCAACCCGCACCGTCGATATTTTTTGTGCTAAATGTAAAACCCAGCTATTTAAATACCGCAAGGGCGGAAAAGGTGCATTAGTTAAATGCTTCAAAGAACGTATTGTAGATGACTACACTAAAACCCCTTGTGTGTGTCCACAATGTGAAACACCTTTTGCACGAGATACCTTGGTTCGCGGCACGCCTGCTTTTAAAATAATTGGCGGCAAAGTGACGATGAAATAACCGTTCATCTTTGGTTAAAGGGGAAAGTCTTATTATAAGGAGACTTTTTCATAACGAGTCCAAGTAATAATGTTCTTAAATAGCGGGATTATCCAAACCGCAGTGCCATTGTCATGATAAAGCCGATAAAAATAGAGCTCTTTATCTTTCACATGATGTTTGCGAATACCACGATAAAAGCTCATTGCAGACTCACTCACTTGTTCAGGTAAAATAATATTTTTTTGCTTTACCTTCACCTGAAAGACATCAACTTCAATGTCACCAATAGATTGCCGATACTGCTCAAAGTCGCCACGCAATTTATACTTTATCGGCGTCGTTCGACAATCTTCATCTGTTAAGCAAATCGAATAATAAAATTGTCCACTTAGTGGTGCTTCGTAGATCATCGAAAGCCCCATATCGACTCTAATCAATAACTTATCGGCAACGGGAAAATAAACATCTGAAAAGTAGTGATGTTTATCTATTTCACCATCACTATAATCGACAGGCAGTATTTCTCTATTCACACGGATACGATTTTCCATACTGTCACGCAGTTGATAAAAATGCTCCATATTCAACCCTGCTGGAGTCTCATCTGTAGCAGCAATATTCATCGTATTGGTTTTTATGCAATTCTCTTCAAAATCTAAACACACGGCAAATGAATGAATATTATCATCAGCAAGAGCAAAGCCTTTAAACTGCTCAAAATGAGCAGATTCATTGCTCTCTGGGGCTAAATGTTTTTGCCACGATGACGCATGGGGCTGGGGTTTATTCTTAGGGTATAAAACGGGAACAGATTCTTTTACCCCACCAATATTTAACGAAATACTCGAGTGAGCATCCCAGCTAGAGGCTCTTTTTAAAACCTGATGGTAGTCACTGTAATACCATTGATAGGCGATGATAATAATCGCGAAGACTACGCCCGCAACCTTAATTAGCAATGACACATCAAATAAAGCAGCTTTAATGGATTGCGGATCGTTAACGGCCAACATCGTTACATGAGACTTAGCAACAATACGTATTTGATAACCACGTCGAGCAATGGTCTTTAGTTGAACTTCAGAATAGGGTTCAAGCTTTTTACGTAACGTACTAATACATTGAGTTAATGAAGAATCGGATACAACGCGACCAGGCCATCCCTGTTTTACAAGTGAGTCTTTAGTAGAAATAGCACCTGGTTCAATCAATAAATGCGCTAATACCGCAGATTCAGAAAATGTTAAATCAATAACCTGATTATTAGTACGATCAATGAGTTGCTTCGCATCTGGCGCGAGCTTTAGATAAGAGGTTATGTTTATCACTGTTCGCCTATAGTCTTATGGTTAATATGACATAGGATCAGCATAATTCAGACGGTATACGATTACTGTGACAACTTACTCAAATAACTAAGTAAAAGCAGAATAAACACTGAAAAATCAATTAACTAACTGGATTTAAATGCAACACTTGTAACACAATGCTTCAGCGCAAATAACAGTAAAACAAGCCACAAACAAAGTAAGCCAAACAAGAATGGAACCGTTAACTGTATTTGGCTTAAGGCTCCTTTATCAGCAAAACTGGCATCTATTCCTAACATATTAATCGCTCGATATATGTCAGCAGGGTTAAGAAGCATCATCAAACTAACGAAGCGCTGTGCCTGCAGGCCAAAATCAGCAACAAGTAATGCAAGCAACAACAGATCAAATACCAAAACAAAAGCAAACCACACCATAAATAAAAAACCTAACACTTTCCCCTTTTGCTGAGCATGAACACTCACGAGATAGCTCAGTAAAATAAATACTAAAGCGAGTAAACAGCTACTGATAATCAATTGGCCGTATAAGCGAATAACTAGTGCTGTATCCGCTTGTTCACTTAACAACCAAAATAATAGTCCACTACTACCATAGGTCAGTGTAATCGCGATTATCAGTAAACCTCCGTGAGCAACAAATTTTCCCAATAAAATATCAATCTGGCTTATCGGATAGGTGAGTAAAAGGGACAAGGTACCCGCCTCCCTTTCACCGACAAAAGCATCATAACTAATTAGTATTGCTACGAGCGGAATAATAAATACCGATAAACTGGTTAAACTACTAATTGTGGAAATAAGGGTCCCACCAGCCAGTTCACCACTCACAGCGCTCCCAGCTAAAGTTACCGTAAATGATAAGCCGCCAAACAACACAAATAGTACAACGCTCCAGTGGTTACGTATGCATTCTTGACGTTCTTTTCTGGCAAGAATGTTGACCATTTCAACATGCAATGACATCTTTTACCTCCTGCTGCTGAAAAGACTGATTGGCAAAACTCAACCCGCCTGTTGTAAGTCGCTGCACCTTCATTTTGTGATGATAAATATCAGTCAAACTAGGTAACTTAATATCAAATTCATATGTTGAACATATTTCAGTAAGCAATTGAATAACTATCGATTTATCTTCAGGAAAACAACGCAAAGTTCCTTGAAAATAATATGGGGACAATACCGGTTTTTTTAACACAAGAGTCTCTATATTTGGCACGATAAACGTCACCATGCAGCCACTTTGAGCCGCCAAGGCGTTAATAGATCCATAAGCTAATTGCTCACCACGCCCTAACATCAATGCGACATCTATGTGTTCTTCAATCAAGGCTAACTCATGAGTACAAATGACCACTGAGCATCCTTGCTCTCTTAACTGATTTATTTTTTGATATAAAAATTGAGATGCTTGTGGATCTAAACCTACAGTAGGTTCATCCAATAGGAGCAATTGAGGAGAGGCAATAATTGCTTGAGCAAAGCCCAGTCTTTGCTTCATACCTTTAGAGTAATATTTGACTTGTTTATGCTGGCTTTCCAAAAGGCCAAACTCTTCAAGCGTACAAGTAACAAGTTGAGTATTCACGCCTTTTAAGTCAGCAAAAAACTGCAACACTTGTTTACCTGTCATATTGTCATAAAACTGAATATTTTCAGGCAAATAACCAACTTCCACTCCGCCACATAATTGTTTTATTGGCAAGCCTAGAATATTAACCGTTCCTTGCTGTGGTTCGATCAAGCCTAATAGAATTTTAATGAGTGTCGATTTGCCAGCGCCATTATGACCAAGCAATGCCATCAACTGACCTCTAGCGAGCGAACACTGAATGTTTTTCAAAACAGGTTTACCAGAAAATGAATGTCCTACCTTATCTAGTTCAATTGTATAGGTCATGATTAATCCTTAATTGACAAATCTAATGAAGAGACTAAAGGGTAACTATCTATCACCCCGTTATAATCACTTTTTATCAATAACTTATCTAACCTCTTGAGCAATATAACTACAGGACTTTCCATCAAAAAGTGGGCCTCAGGATAAAGCCAAAAAAGCTTATCAAGTCGATCATTAGGTAAATGAAACTGCTCGCCTATTCCATTACCCGTCATATCCCATCCTTGATAATCACTCCAATAGTTCCCTTGTTGATTTTCGCTCCACTCAACGCGTATGTCGCCAACATATCTCACTTGAGTTTGATTATTGATAAAGTGATTTAAAAAAACTCGATTTAACTCTCCGCCTAACGCCATAGCGACACCGATATCGCAAGCACTTATCAGATTAGACTGCAAAATATTTCCTTGAGAGCCATAAATAAATATCCCTTTACCTGACTCAAATAAATCTGTCGGATCCCCACCTTTCCAATGTATATGGCGTACATCATTATTTTTTATCAAGGAGTCTTGGGTCAGATTAAGTAACACACCAAATTCGCTTGCATGACTGGCTTGATTGTCAATTAGCTGAATATTATTCGCACTCATTAATGCATACCCACCTAAAACTTGGGTGGCGATATTCTGGCTAGCCATATCTCCTTGGGTATACATATAATGAATAGCGTACTGTAACCCTTTGAAGTGGTTATAATTCACTACACTATGACCACCCGACTCGAGATAAACACCGTCTCTGACATTAATGATTTGGTTATTGAGAATTTGGGCATTTTCGCTCTTTTTCAGGTGAATACCATCACCGCGATCAAGTATTGCTAACTGATGATTACCAATAAACTGATTGTGTTGAATTAAAATATGTTCTATTTCTTCGGCATAAATGCCAAATCCATCTCCTGATAGAACAATGTGTTCGATAACAATATTTTCTTGGCCTTTATCGATAAAAATCCCTGCATTGTGTTGATATAAATCCTCCCCCCAATTCTGCAAATGCAAATGGCTCAAATGAACATTAGAAGCATAAATGCTAATCGCATTTCCTTGACTATTGGCCTCTATAATTGCCCCTTCACCAGTTAAATAAATGCTATGGTTAATCAAAAAGTTGCCGCGATAAGTACCAGAAGCCAGATTAATGGTGTCACCGTGATCCACCCGCTTCAATGTATCGGTTAATTCAGTCGCAGTCGTCACTTTATATACTGTAGAATGGCCCTTTTGTGCCGCCATGCTTGTTTGCATCATTCCTAACAAACAAATAAATACGAATACTTTACTTATTACAGCAGCATTACCAGAGCACATTCCATTAATCCTCAGCCAGTAATGCTAAATCAATCTGCTCAAAACGAATGACCTTACCACCATAATTAGCAGCAAACTGATTCGCCCCTTGTTCAGAAGCAAAACTTGCCACAGCAGTCCCCATAACTGCTTCTTTGCTAGACCCATACACATACCAAGCAGAGTTAGCAGATATGAAATGATGATTACTTGGCTTTGCCCAATCTGTTTGCTCAATATCATGTACAGACATCTGTACTATTCGCCGAGTATTTTCTGGCTGCAAAGCATAATTAAACATATCTCTGGTAGAACAAAATTTCGGATTAACAGAACTATTGGCTAACTCAAGCACGCCTTTAGGGCCAGGGTACTTGGTGATCATCATGCCACACATATGACAGCGATCATGTTCGCCAATATGAGGGTGGTAAGCATGAGAATTGTCATCATTAGGACTTAAACAACCCATTAAAAATATGCTCAACATGACAACAGAAACTAACATTGGAGAAAACACGTTATACATAGAATCACCGAAAATGAGAGCAACCCCTCAACCCGATAACTTATCCGCCTAACATAAAAAGGATAAAGTATTTGGCTGAGGACTTGCTTTGCGTTAAATAGCGAAGTTTTGGCCAGCGTAAAGGATGAACATTCGTAAGCACATCATACCGCTGACAACACAGATGCCAGATAGGTAGAAGGCTTTAGCCGAATGACTAAACTTTGTGCCTGTTGCAAAATTAAGTAAAAGTGGACCACCAAAACCTATTCCTACAACACCAAACCAAAAAACAGCAGCCCATGATCCTGTTATAAAAGCATCAAAGGCATATTGAGCGCCTGCATTCCCTGTCGCTAATGACATAATAATCATGAATAGAAACAAGGCTTCAGCAAACATAATTGGCCATTCAGCACCGTGAAGCACTTTCATATCTTGGCTATGTAAGTCTTCTTTAAAAACACTCACAGCCACCATTTTTGCAGCTGCTGCACCAGCGGATAAGCCAGAAGCAACAAACAGTGCCGGTAAGACTGACGTGTTAATCATAGGGAATCGCACTAAAGCCGAAATTAAAAAACCTGTGTATGCACAAACGGCTAACGCCAGTGCCAAAATCGCCATTTCACAAGGACGACGAATACCACGTAGTTTTTCAATTAATGGCATCAATGGCGCTAACATTGATGATTCAGCAATTTCTTCTTCTAAGGCAAACAACAGATTTAATGCCACCAGTGGAATATACGCCATCAACGCAATCACCCCGACCGACATCACTGAGTTCAAGTTGTAATAAACCAAAATCCGCCAGAAAAACAATGGATTGGTTAAGTCCAAGACTAAACACAACATGCCTAACGCAATGGTTACAAATGACACCAAAGAAGCAGCTTTTAAAAATGGCGTATTGATAGTTTGTTTTTTATAAAAGCGAATAAACAGTGCAACAGCTAATGCGCCACCTGAAATCCCTGCAAAAAACAAATAAACAGCAATTGGCCAAGGCCATGCGACCCCTTCAGATAACCCCATTGAGAACTCAATTGTTCCATCCATGACTACACTCCTAATTTAACAATTGGGATATAACGTAAGCTGGGTTCAGTTCCTAAATGCGACTTTATTCGCACAGAGTCCTTAACCTTCAATAACCGGCTTACATATGAAGTGGGATCATTGGCATCACCAAAGATTAATGCATCATATCGACACTGCTGCACACACGCTGGTTGTTCACCTTTGCTTAATTGGCTGTTCAAGCAAAAATCACAATTGTCGGCAACATCAGTATCTTTATTAATAAAGCGAGCATTATATGGACAGGCAGCAATGCAGTATTTACAACCCGCACACTTACTATCATCCATGGTGACAATGTCAGTGTCAGGATCGCGATGAGCAGCCCCTGTCGGACATACTGCTACACACGGGGCATTTTTACATTGCTGGCAAGATACCCGCACATATTTACGCTGACACTCACAGTTATCTTGACCACACTGAGCACATTTTTGCCCATCTATTCCGCCGTTTTGCTGCTCCGTTTTCAGCTTTGCTTCACCTTCGGGTAAATGGTTAGCTTTATTACAAGCTAACTTACAGTCACCACAGCCGACACACTTGTTCTGGTCAAAAACCATGACATAGTGAGGTTTATTCTCGGCATCACTGTCTTTGGTTGAACTACACCCCATGGGGGCAAGTATCAATGAACCCACTCCTAAGCATTTTAGGAACCTTCTTCTTTCTATATTTTCACTCACAACATCCTCCATCTGTCAGCCATATTGCTGACTTATTGCAACCTTTATTGGGTGACTCTACTCAGATGCAGTCACGGCTTGGTTAGCTATTTCTTGCTCAGCTCTAGAAATCGCATTTTTTATAGATGTTCGGTTAACGCTTAGGTTGTTGCTATCCAATAACTGATGCCAATGCTCAATTGCCTTTTGAAAGTCCTTATTCAAAAATGCATCTGTCGCAATGAGTAACAGCGATTGAACTTCATTTGGGTCAATTGCAAGCGCTTGAGATAACACGATAGTGACCTCCAAGCTCATGTCTCGACCATCACGGTAATAAAGCGCATTTGCTTTCATGCCTAACACTTCAGCATCTGTCTTTATTTCCAGTAATTCATTTAATGTTTGTACCGACTTGTCATACATACCGCCTTCTGCATATGCATTCGCCAAGTTAATTAATGCCAGGCGATTATTGGGGTCGATATTAACTGCTCGGGCATTTTTATTAATATCCGCAGCAATAAGGTAATCAATGTGCTCTGCTACGTATCCTGTATTCCAATCATTAAAACGCCCCAATTGGCTATAAATGACGATGGGTACCAGCAGAATTATGAGACAAACAACAAACAGCACCTTGTCATCTTGCTTGGCAAGGGGAACAGATGACTCGGATGAACCTTGCATTTTTGGAGTAACGTATTGGACAGAACGCCATACGATAGTGATGAAAAAGCACAAGGTTCCAATGATGGCTATCAATAAACTATTCATATTTATCTCGACTGCTGATACCACAAACAGATAGGTAAACTCATTGAAATTAATTGCTTGAAGAGCCCATCATTCCACCCATGCCCATACCGCTAAGTCCCATACCATGAGAAGACTCGCTAGGTGACTCAACTTTTAATAATTCAACATCGAAAATCAGAACTGAATTTGGCGGGATAATGCCGACAGTATCATTGCCGTAAGCAAGTTCTGTGGGAATAGTCAGTCGATATGTTGAGCCTTCCGGCATCAATCCAATGCCTTCTTTCCAACCGTCAATAACGGTAAGTAATGGGAAACGATTAGTTTCATTACGTTCATATGAGTTATCAAATTGAGTGCCATCAATGAGCTGGCCTTTGTAATGCACAGTGACCACATCTGATTCAAGTGGGACTTTTCCCTCACCTTGCGTAATGATTTCATACTGCAAACCAGATTCTGTGACCTTTATGTTGTCATTGGTTTTATTGCTCGCTAAAAATGCACGCCCTTCAGCTAAATTTTTACTTGAAAGGGCAGCTAAACGCGCTTCTTTTTCTTTATTGAGCATTTCAGCGCGGGTATTTAAATGAGTCAGAATATCTTCATCTGACATTGAGGTTTCATCTTTTAGTGCATCCACCACACCTTTAATAACGGTATCAACGGTAATATCTCCACCTAACTCCGTTTGATCGTAAATTCGACTCGAAATATATTTACCCACTGACGCTCCCAAGGCATAAGAGACGTTTTCAGTTTCTTGTTGACTACTAGCAGCTGTAGTCATAAATGCCACGCTACATAACAAAGCAACGCTGGTGGTTTTACATGTTTTCTTCATCATTGTTTTCATCATATTTCTCTCTGAGTTACACTTAATTGATTTCAATTTTTTAACCAACGCACTATTTATGGCTTACGGCATCTCTACGGCTCTACCTGATAATCGCCAACCATAAATACCATCATGCATTTGCATGACATTGCTATAGCCCAACTTCATGACTTCATGTGCTGCGATTTCGCTGGCATTACATAAGCGGTTAGCACAATAAAAAACCATGTAGGTTTGTTTGTTTTCAGGTAAAAGTTCTTTCCAATTACTCACATTGAAATAGGTTGCCCCAGGGATATAACCCTCACCCCAAAGCTCTAGGGTATTCACATCAAAAAACAGTACTTCAGGTTGCTCTAGCAAAGCTTCGCCTTGCGCTAAGCTAATGGTTTGCAATGTATGTTCATATTGGTGCGCAGGCCCAAAATCGCCACCACTGCCAGCATTCGCATTAAAGCCTGTTACTCCCAGCATGACTGCGATAGCAACGCCAATATATTTGACCATCTCACTCTCCTTCTAAGCGACTTAAAGAGCTTCGGTGTTGCGGTGCCCTGCAACACCGAAGCTACTGGCTAAGCCATATTGATTAAACGGGTTTTAAATACTGTTTTTATCAATAATTTTCTGTGCCTGTGTTACGTAAGTCAGTGCTGCATCAAGGCGTTTTTGGCTATAACGGAAACCATGAACCCCCCAAGAACCATCGGCTTTAATTAGATCAACCGTTTCTTGTGCTTTTTCAGTCAATAACAAGACCTGAGTTTTGTCTTCGATTGATAACTTAGTGACTTCTAGTAGCTTATCGATGCGAACCAGTGCTTGTTCAACTTCAGCAAACGTTTCTTTAATTGGCTTCTGCCATTTTTGAACTTCGCCGTAGATTTGAACTTGGTCCTTGTAGTGAAGACCCGTATCGAGTTCAGACTGGAATTGACTGTGACAACCTTTATTTTCGACCACGTCGTGATCAGAGATTGCGGTACGCGCACAAGACCACATTAAGTCTAAATAAGTGCGTCCTTCTTCATTCTTAGCCACTGTCCAGCCTTTCCCACCTTCAGGGCCTTGAATGCGTGGTTCACCTTCTGGTGGATTTAATGTTTTACGTTCTGGGTCAACATCAATTTTCCACATGTGGGATTTACGCACGGCGTCAAAGCCTGCTTGATCAGGGAATTGCATCGCTTTAAAGTTTTCACAACTACCCATGTTAGGCATGTGACAACTTTGACAGGTCTGCTGCGAGTGAGTGTCGGTATTGCTAGCAATTAATGTTTGCGCAGCATGACAGTCTGTACAGTCTTTTTTGAGCTTAGGTTTGGTTACACCTGACATCCAACTGCCATCAGTCACCTCATGTGGGTCATGACATGTTGTACAACGCATACCTTGTTCATAATGCTTAGAACCAAACATTTGTGAACCTTCGGTACCACAAGATGGACAAAGGGATTTCATTTTCACCCCAAAAGCAAGCTCAGGTTTGCCTTGCTCTGCCGCATACTCTGTCATGGTTGGGTCATACTCAAAACGTTGATGACAACGTTCACAGTTAGACTGCATTCCACCAGTACCACCATCTAAGTGACCACCAGCGCCATGACACTCTTCACAAGCAATACCTCGTGAAATCGTATGTTCTTGTAATTTTTTAGGATCACCTAATGCATCAAAGAACTCATCTTTAGATTTAAAGTCAAACTTAAAGGTATGGCAGACTTCACAATAAGAACTTGCCGGCTGGAACAACATTTCTGTACGGTATTTTGCACCGTAAGAACTCATGCCTTGTTGGTGAGATCCTGAAGCACCGAAGTCCGCCACTGTGAGAGGAAACTCAGGAATAACATCATTAATTTTTTTAGACATTTCTGGTGTAAGCCACTCAGCCCACCCACGTGAGAATTGGTTTGCACCTGCCACCATTTTACCAGTGCCATCTCGAAGTAGCCCACCTTCAATATGATAAGTACCACGCACTAACCAGCTATCAATAAAGCCATATTTTGTTCGCGGTGTTCCCACCGTGGCATAGATTGCATCAGGGGTAATACCATCAGGCAATATTGAGGTATCTTTGGTGTCATACATGGTTTTATTTAGGTCATTATCCACTTCAGGGTGTTCACCTGGAAAACGGATGGTTTTCGCATGACGTGAGCGCGACCATTTCTCATATTGCAGCGCATGACATTCAGCACATTTTTCTGGGCCAACAAAGTTATTTGGGTAATCAAGAATTGATTTGGCCCCTAAACGGTATTGAATAGCGCGAGGCTTACCATCTAACTTACTGTAGTCTTGACTGTAACCGGTATCTAGATACTCTTCACCGCGGTCACTAATATGGTAATCGCCAACTAAATTCCCAGCTTGCTGATATTTAAACATAGGATGATTTTCAAAAAGAAAATCAAACAACTCAGCTTCTTGAACAATATAGTCTTGAAGTGTTTTTACACCATTAATTTGTTCTGTACCTTCATACTTTGCTAATGATTTTTTTGCAGTTTTTCCCATTTCTGGAATGCTATTGTATTTACCTGCAGCATTTACATTGGCAATGGCACCAAAACAACATAGCGCACTTAACGCCACCTTGAATTTCCATTGTTTCATCATTCACTCCTAAATTTCTTTTGGTTTTTTTATTTGTAATACCTGTCACTAACAGTTCATCCATTTCGCTATTAGTCACTTGGATTAACTAAACCTAACCGTCCATCAAACGATTCTTTACAACTGAGCAAGGCTTATTCTTCATAAAAAAACCGCTAAAAATTTGACCTAGAGCACAACAAAAAATTGATCCAATATCAAAAGTTACCAAAAACAAATAATCAATATAAAACAGATAGATAAATAACCAAGCAGTGGATTTTTGAAACGTTTAAGCATGACTTTAAACTCTCAAAACTTAACAATTAGCCACTTAAGAAATAAAAAGTTGCCACCAACAAAACACCATAAAGTTAACTTGTGGCCGCTCACAAAATGATTAAGGAAATTGAATTATCGTCAGGTAGCGTAAAGCAGAAGAGTATGAAGCAGTGCTTATGACACTGTTTTTTAATAATTAATCTATTAGGTGACTTTATGGCTGCAGAGATAGGCTTACTATTACTCATCATCAGTTTAGTAATATCATTCTTAGTGGCCACACTAGGATTTATCGCCCCTCAATTTGAAAAAAGCCATCATTTATGTGCATCAGCTAACCAACTCATCCCATCGTTAGTGCATCTCAATGCGTTTGCTCTAACCATGTCGATATTGATTCTGGGGCATGCTTTTTGGGTCAATGACTTTTCTCTTACTTATGTGGCGAACCATTCAAATACGCAATTAGCCAACATATTCAAAATTGCTGCTGTATGGGGAGGACATGAAGGCTCAATGCTATTTTGGATTGTCGTAACTGCACTTTGGGGGAGTTTTACTTGTTTCAGAACCCCAAAAATGAACCACTTTGCTTATTACTTTAACGCCGTCATAGCTAGCATCTTATTTGGTTTCTTATTATTTTTACTCTTTACTTCAAATCCATTTGAACGGTTATTGCCGGAAATACCGATAGAAGGAAGAGATTTAAACCCTATTTTGCAAGACATTGGACTGGTTTTTCATCCACCGCTTCTTTTCATTGGTTATGTTGGTTTATCAATTTGCTTTTCAGGGGCTATAGCCACATTACTTTGCCATAAATCGAATATTCAAGAGCATTGTAAACGCATACAACCATGGGCAATAATCACTTGGATAGCTTTAACTGGCGGTAATGCATTTGGTTCTTGGTGGGCATATAACGAATTAGGATGGGGTGGCTGGTGGTTCTGGGATCCTGTGGAAAATGCTTCATTTATTCCTTGGATAGTTTGCACCGCATTAATCCACTCATTAAGGTTAAATCAAAAAACGAATCAAGCGTATTTGAGCAGCTTGTTCCTGTGTATTTTTGGTTTCTTTGTCTGCTTACTTGGCACATTTTTAGTGCGCTCTGGTGTTGTTCAATCAGTGCATGCATTTGCCTCAGATCCTACCCGAGGTGCTTCAATATTATCGCTAATGTTAATCTACTCAACACTTGGTTTTACGTTATTAGTAGCCAAAATCCCTGTGATTGCCAGCATAAAGCCTACCCAGGGAATGACCAAGAGTACATTAATGGTCATTGGTAATTGCTTACTATTAATCACTGCGCTAACGGTGTTGCTTGGCACCTGCTATCCACTTTTATTTGAGACCGTTACCGGGCGAGTTATTTCTGTTGGCGCACCTTATTTTAATAGTGTATTCGTACCATTATTAACATTAATGAGTATTGCCATGGGCGCAGCCCCCTTTCAACCTTGGTTAAAGGAAAACAAACGCAATTCAAAAGTACTGCTCGTACTTGGCGCTATCGTATTTTTGTTATCAATATCAGTTAATCTCCATCTACTAGAGCAAATCGAGTTTAATTTTATATGTGGTGTTTTTTGTATTATTTGGATGACCACCTGTACTGGCTTATTGCTACTTCAGCGATATTTACAAACTCAAAAACTAACCCTCAATGTTGTTGCCATGTTATTAGGGCATACAAGTGTTCTAGTCGCCATTACTGCGGGAACTATTGTTTCTTATTTTGAGCAAGATGAACTGCTACGAATGGGGCCCGGCCAAGGAAAAGAGGTTGCTGGGTATAATTTTATTTATCAACAAACTCGACATGTCGATACTCGAGCATTTACTGCTGTTGAAGCCGTTATTGCAGTTGAAGATCTTGACGGCAAACTTATCAGTTACATCACCCCTCAACGTAGAACCTTTAAAAGCAATGCTGTAGAACTTTCTGCAGCAGGCATTTATCACAGCTTTTTAAGTGACATGTACATTTCTATGGGAACCCAACTCAGTGATGATGAATACCTGATCCGTATTAGTTATAAACCTTTCGTAAATGGCTTGTGGTTAAGTGCTTTTATGATGATGTTAGCTGGTGGAATCGCATGCGTGGTGCACCATCGGCAACAAAGACTCGTTAAAACATATAACCCGCAAAACTCCCATCCATCACTACTGGTTAATAAGGTTAAGCCATGATTAAACTTCTCATGTTTACGCTAATGTTATTTAGTGCAGCAAGTATTGCGGCAGAGCAGATTACTCCCGAACACTTTCAATCAAATAGCCAAGCAGAAATTAAAACAACTGCATTTGATATTGCTAAATCTTTGCGCTGCCCAGTTTCAGCCAATCAAAGTCTGTTTGAGTCCCAAACTAAAATAGCTCATGAGCTCAAAGGCGAAATTTTTTTGCAATTACAGCAAGGTAAAACGAAGCAACAAATTATCGATTTCATGGTCAACAGATACGGCGAAAAAATTCATTACATGCCGATATTTTCATGGGCTACTGCGGGGTTATTTTTACTTCCACTTTTATTGGTTTTATTCATGATGGCCTGGTTTATTCGACTTAATCAAACCTCTCGACATTCCCTGCATTATCAAAATATGGAGTCTACTAATGAATAAGTTATTTGCAACGTTCGGTGTCGTTATTGCCTGTTACTTACCTTATTCTCAAGCGACAATGCCTGAGGAGAAAATATATTCTACGGGTGAGAATATTGAAAAGCCGATGATAATGTCTCGGTTTATTGAAATGACCCATGCACGTAAAGTCGAACATGTGCCATTTACTGATCTTTCAGGTAATGAAGTTTCACTTCAAGCTCATCAAGGTAATCTCGTTATTATGAATTTATGGGCGACGTGGTGCGCTCCCTGTATCAAAGAAATCCCCATGATGGATAAAATAAGAGTCGATAATAAACATCGAAACTTAGTTGTCTTGCCTTTATCAATTGATGAAGAACATGAAAAAGTCGCCGCTTTTTTAACGCGTCATCAACTTGAAGGTTACCCAACTCTGATAGATCCCCAGCAACATGCCAACAAAATGCTGCCCATCAATGTGGTACCAGCGACCTATATATTTGATGGAAATGGCCATTTAGTCGGTTTTTTAAGAGGTTATTTAGATTGGGGAAATAAAGATGTGCAGCCTTTTATTGAACAGCTTATTGAAAAATACGCTGATCCCAGTCCTTTAATCGCTAAAGTAAATTGATCATTGCGTATAAAACAAGCTCAAAATATACGCATTTACGGATTTTAATAGATAAAAAAGCCTAAAAAAATCTGCAGAAGGAGCTTGTTAACAAAATCCGTATCGTTCTTTAATTAACATTTTGCGTTATCAACATCTATTTTTATGAAAAACCAATCCAATTAATAAAGGTTTGAAATTATGAAAAAACTAATAACCGCAGCTATTGTCAGTAGTTTATTTACTAGTCCAGTGTTTGCAGCCAAACAACTTTCAACAGAAGATGCAATTGGTATGGCAGGCTTAATGATATGCGATGTATTTTATAGTGACATTGATACTAAGGAGTCTGCACAACAGGCTGCCATCATCAAAAAGTTGGTAACAGAACAATATAAAACGGGTATAGAAGACATGATGATGACGCAACAGACCAGCGATGAATTAGATCTTTATATTGCTCAATTTAAAGCATCAGATGAGCCCAAGAAAGTACAATTATGTCAGGATGCAATTAATTACACGCAAGACAGTACTGTCGCAAGTTTAGGAATGAGGTAATCACTTTATAACCTAAGAATTTAGCTAAGTATTTACATATTATCGCGCAACCTAATCATGATGAACTTTCATATAATGGCTTGCTAGGGAGTGTCTAATTCCACTACACTTTTATGATTGAACTAGTGGAGTTTAACGTTGAATATACCCGATATTGGCTTTAACCATCAGCAATCAGATGAGGAAGAACTTGAGATAATTGATCTTGCATCATTATATCAAAGAGCCAATATCGACCACGACCCACGGCTTCCTCATAAAGTGAACTTCTTTATGCTCATTTATATTGAGCAAGGCGAAGGCGTTCACATGATTGATTTCAATGATTACCCTTTTTGTGCAGGCTCTGTCTTACTGGTTCAGCGAGAACAGGTTCATGCATTTGATTTTTCTACTAAGCCGCAAGGTAAAGTGCTTATTTTCACACAGGCATTTTTAGATCAAGTCCATGCCAATATGCGCTTACCTAAATACACCCCAACACACCTTAATCAACAGCACTCACCACTATTAAAACTTGATAAACAAACTTACCAGCGAACCCGTTTATTGATTGAGCAAATCACTATTGAGTTTAATCATCAACAAACTGATCCTCTCATCGTTATGTATCTGTTCTCAGCGCTGGCATTGATACTACATCGATTAAGGCCTGCTGCGAAACATGACAACATGTCATTAGAGCAAAATGTAAAACTTGCACGCTTTTTTGAGTTAATGCAGCAACACTTCCGGAAAACTCGAGATGCAAGCTGGTATGCCAACCAAGTTAATACTACTTATAAAACCTTAAATCATATTTGCAAGCTGGCAACAGGATTAACCGCTAAACAAATGATTGATGCTTTTACTGTTATAGAAATCAAACGACATATAGTCATTTGTAAAAAGCCTTCTCAGCAAGTTGCTTATGATTTTGGTTTTGACGATGCCAGCAATTTTGTTAAGTACTTTAAAAATCAAACTAATATCACACCAAGTCAGTTTTTAAAGCAGGTTGGTTAATAATAAACATCCTGCTTTAGGTTCGATATTCACCATTTTTACACTCAAATACACTCTGCCAAGTGACTCCTGTGATCGCTAATATTGTTCTCAAGCAAATTGAGGACAACACAATGACAACACCTAATCTTGTTAAACATTCACTTTTAGCGGCCAGCCTTTTTAGCCTTATCGCATGCACATCAAATCAGGAAATAATCACTATGACAGACTCAAGCGCACAAACATTATCTAATAAGCAAAAAGCAGTAGCGGTTATATCAAGTATCGAAACGGGCGAGCAAACAGCGATTGGTTACATCAATCCAGAAAAGTATATCCAACATAACTTAGCTGTTGCGGACGGATTAGCAGGGTTCGGGGCTGTACTGCAGCAACTCCCAAAAGGAAGTGCAAAAGCCAAAGTTAAACGTGCATTTCAAGATGGTGATTACACCTTCACTCACACAGAATATAACTTTTTTGGTCCCAAAGTAGGTTTTGATGTATTTCGCTTTGAAGAAGGTAAAATTGTTGAGCACTGGGATAACCTGCAAGCAATCGCCCCCGCTAATCCAAGTGGTAGAACGCAGCTCGACGGTGCGACTGAAGTAACCGATTTAGATAAAACTGATTCGAATAAAGCGATTGTTGCTGATTTTGTCGCAACCATATTAATGAAAGGTGATATGAGTAAGATTAATCAATTTATTGATAATGATGACAATGCTTATATTCAACACAACCCAGCAATTGCAGACGGCCTTAGTGGCTTAGGTAAAGCGTTAGGTGAACTTGCTGCTGCGAATATGCCTATGGTGGTCAGTAAAAACCATAAAATACTCGGAGAAGGTAACTTTGTATTATCGATTAGTGAAGGAACCTTTATGAATCAACACGTTGCTTTTTACGATTTATTTCGCTTAGATAACGGCAAAATCGTTGAACATTGGGACACCATTGAAACCATTCCCGCTCAAACAGAGTGGCAAAACAGTAACGGTAAATTCGGCTTTTAATATTCAGTGTCATCACCGATAAAACAACAATGCCGAACTTACTTCGTAAAAGAAGTAAGTTCGGCATACTTATGTTCAAGCTTATGTTCAAGCAGAATGAACTCGGTTAATCGATATGACTAACTGCCTCTAAAGTCAGTTTAATCATTTCATTTAACGTTTGTTGACGCTCTTCCGCTGTTAAGTGAAGACCTTGTCTAATATGATCGGTCACCGTCATCATAGCAAGTGCTCGTGCGCCATATTCTGTTGCGACGCCATAAAGACCTGCTGCTTCCATTTCAACACCTAAAATGCCGTATTTTTCCATCAAGTCATATCGGCTTTCATCTTCACAATAGAATAAATCCGAAGAATATAGATTACCTACGTGATAACTCGCACCTTGTTTTTCTGCAGCATCTGTTGCTAAGCGCAGTAAACCAAAATCAGCAATCATGGCAAAATCAGTATTAGCAAAGCGAGTGCGGTTAACGGTAGAGTCGGTACTCGCGCCCATTGCCATTACCACATCCATTAGTTTGATTTTGTCGCTAACGGCGCCGCAAGAACCAATACGGATAATGTTTTCTACGCCGTACTCTGTAATAAGCTCTTTGGCATAAATAGAAATCGAAGGGATCCCCATGCCTGAGCCCATAACAGAGATAGTTTTACCATTATATTCGCCGGTGTAACCCAGCATATTACGTACATCTGTCACAAGTCTTGGGTTATCTAAAAAGTTTTCTGCAATGTACTTTGCACGTAACGGATCGCCAGGCATTAATACTGTTTTAGCGAAAGCGCCCTCTGGGGCATTAATGTGTGGGGTCATGCTCTTACTCCAATGTTGCCAACTAAGACCTTAGCTGGCATAAAAATATTAGTGTTCTAGTTAGCTAAACTAAATAATAAGCCTGCAATGGTTCCGCTCATTAAGTTAGCTAGTGCTGCAGCAATCAATGCTTTCATACCAATTTCACTTAAATCATGGCGGCGCTCAGGGCACAGAGCGGCCAGTCCACCAATCACCATGGCTAATGAGCCAAGGTTAGCGAAACCACATAAAGCAAAACTGATGATAATTTGAGTTTTAGGCGACAAATCTTCGGCGACTTTTAAGAAATCAATATAAGCAACAAACTCATTGATCACCATTTTCTGGCCAATAAACGAAGCAGCTTGAGTCGCCTCACTCCACGGCACTCCCATTATCCAAGCTAATGGTGCTAAAAAATAACCTAAGATTGCTTGCATGGTGATATCACCATGACCAAACCAACCACCAACACCACCAATTAAGCCATTAACCATGGCTATTAAGCCAACAAAGGCAATGAGCAAAGCTGAGACCGCAAGCACTTGTTGCATCCCCATAGCTGCGCCGCTTGCTGCTGCATCCAAGACATTGGTAGGCTTGTCTTCTTGTTCATCCATGACTTGCTTAATATCATTGCGTGGCGTTTCTGTTTCAGGCCACATTAACTTAGCAAAGAGTAATCCAGCAGGAGCCGTCATAAAGGCTGCGGTAAGAACGTATTTAATGTCCACGCCCATTTGTATGTAACCAATCATGGTGCCACCAGCAACAGAAGCGAGGCCACCAGTCATCACAGCAAACAATTCTGAGCGAGTCATATGTTTTACAAATGGACGCACCATAGATGGCGCCTCAATTGGGCCGACAAAAATATTGGCGGTTGCTGATAATGATTCAGCACGGCTAGTGCCTAATAGTTTAGAAAGCCCACCACCAATAACGCCGATAATCAGTTGCATAATGCCGAGGTAATACAGCACAGCAATTAGCGCACTGATAAAGACCACAACAAAAAGGACGTTAATAACAAAGATAAAACCAACACTGAATTTAGCTAAATCACCAAATACAAACGCTAAGCCTTCATTACCATAGTTGATCACATGCATTACTGCGCTAGATGCGCCATCCAACATGCTTTGCCCCATCGGTAAATACATGACAAATGCACCAAATGCGATTTGAAATGCGAGTGCACCGATTACCGTTCTTGGCTTAATTGCACTGCGTTTTTCTGACAATAAAATAGCTAAACCAATCAAGGCACACATGCCTAGTAAACTGATGAAAACTTCCATACATTTTTGACTCGTGAAACGATTTGATACATGCAGTTTATCGAGCAAATAAACGGACTCAAGCCTTGTTTGTCGTCAAAAATAACTATTTTAGTAAAAGATAAGAATGTGGAGAAAATGCCGAAATAGCACCTAAAAAACCAAAATAAATACTGCATTTAACAAATATGAAAAACACATAAAAATCACAAAACAAACATTTCTAAACCAATCCATAAGATGTGTAAACATTCACTTTTCACCCTGTAGAGAAGCCATATTCAATAAAGCAAAATTTCGCTCTTTTAATTGTGTTATTGGTATATCAATTCTGAAATTAAACTACTTAAAATTGAGTAAAAATAGCGCATTTTGGCGCTTAAGAAATACAAATAAAAAACCTCCACATAAGCAAGGCTTACGAGGAGGTTTAAAGGCTGCACTAATAACAGTTTTGATGCGTGAGTTTTGCCTTAACTGTTGCTAACACGCCAAAATATTATTCTACCGTGACTGATTTCGCTAAGTTACGTGGCTGATCCACATCAGTGCCTTTAATTAATGCCACATGATATGACAATAACTGTAATGGAATGGTGTAGATAAGCGGCGCCATAAACTCATCACAATGTGGAACCGGAATCACCTTCATGGTGTCATCAGATTCGAACTCTGCATCTTTATCAGCAAAGACGTACATTAAGCCACCACGGGCACGGACTTCTTCAACATTTGATTTAAGCTTTTCAAGCAATTCATTATTTGGCGCGACAACAATAACCGGCATATCGGCATCAATCAGTGCTAATGGGCCGTGCTTTAACTCACCCGATGCATAAGCTTCAGCATGAATGTAAGAAATCTCTTTTAACTTAAGCGCACCTTCCATCGCGATTGGATATTGATCACCACGACCTAAAAATAAAGCATGGTGCTTGTCAGCAAAGTCTTCTGCAAGTTCAGCAATCGCATCATCTAAACTTAACGCTTGCTCTACTTTAGGAGGCATAGATTGTAAGCTTTGAGTGATCTCAGCTTCCATCTCTTCGGTCATACCGTTATGGCGACCAATTGCAGTGGTTAGCATTAATAAACCAGCAAGTTGTACTGTAAAGGCTTTCGTGGATGCCACACCAATTTCAACACCGGCTTTCATCATATAAGCCATATCAGACTCACGAACTAATGAAGAACCTGGCGCATTACAGATAGTTAAGGTCGCTTTATAGCCCATCTCTTTTGCTAAACGCATCGCCGCTAAGGTATCTGCAGTCTCACCAGACTGAGAGATAGTCACTAACAGGCTGTTAGGGAACATATGTGATTTGCGGTAACGGAACTCAGACGCAATTTCAACATTACACGATACGCCAGCCCAGTCTTCTAACCAATAACGGGCTGCCATACCAGCATGATAACTGGTACCACATGCTATGATTTGCACATGCTTTATGTCTTTTAAAAATTCTGCCGCATTCTCACCAAATGCTGAATCTAACACTTTACCAGCAGCTATTCGGCCTTCAAGAGTATGGGCAATTGCTGTTGGTTGCTCATAAATTTCTTTAAGCATGTAATGACGATACTCGCCTTTATCGCCAGCATCATGAGTCACTTCAGATTCTTTTACCTCACGCTCAACCGGATTACCATCAACATCAAAAATACTGACTTCACGACGAGTAATTTCAGCGACATCACCTTCTTCTAAAAAAGCAAATGAACGTGTTACAGGTAATAGGGCTAACTGATCAGAAGCAACAAAGTTTTCGCCTAGGCCATAACCGACAACCAATGGGCTACCACTGCGAGCAACAACCATACGCTCGCTATCACGACGATCTACAACGACTGTTCCGTATGCACCTTCAAGCTGTTTTACTGTGGCCTGAACTGCAGCCAGTAACGTGTCATGGCTTTTTAATTCATGGTGAACTAAATGACAAATCACTTCTGTGTCAGTATCTGATGCGAAGGTATAACCTAAGCCTTTTAACATCTCACGCAGTTTGTTGTGGTTTTCAATAATACCATTGTGCACGACCGCAATATCACCTTCCGATAAATGAGGGTGTGCATTACGTTCACTCGGTTCACCGTGAGTTGCCCAGCGAGTATGAGCAATACCCGTTCCACCTGCTAAAGGAGAAGTTGCTAGTGCATCATCTAGTTCTTGTACCTTACCGACTCGACGAGTCCGTCCTAATTCACCTTGATTGATGATGGCAACACCTGCGGAATCATAACCTCGATACTCAAGACGCTTTAAGCCTTCTACTAAAATTTCTGCCACATCCCTTTGCGCTACTGCACCTACAATTCCACACATAATTTAATACCTAATTTATAAAACTGATTTATTTGTTTTTATATGGCGCTAATAAGACTTTAACGCCATATTGAGTAATTTTGTTGACCATATCCGCAGGTAATCTGTCATCAGTCACTAAAACACTGATGTTTCCCCAGGCAAGCTCGAGGTTGGGAATTCTGCGACCAAACTTATCTGATTCAAGCATCACAATAACCTCTCGTGATACTTCAGCCATCACTTTACTGAGACCAGTTAATTCATTAAACGTAGTTGTTCCACGCTCAAGGTCAATACCATCAGCACCAATGAAGAGTTGATCAAAGTTATAAGAGCGCAGTACTTGTTCGGCAATTTGTCCTTGGAAAGACTCAGAATGCGGATCCCAAGTACCACCGGTCATCAATAAAGTCGGTTCATTTTCTAATTCATGAATAGCATTCGCTAATTGCAGGGAATTAGTCATGACTAATAAGCCCCGCAAATTATCAAGCTGCTGAATAAGACCTGATGTTGTACTGCCACTATCAATAATAATGCGATTATGATCTTTAATAAGTTGCGCAGCTTTTTTAGCAATAGACAACTTATTTGGAGCAATTTTGGAGCTAAACTGTTGAGTAACCTCATCAGGAACAGCAACTGCGCCACCATAACGACGCAGCAATAATCCTGCTTCTTCTAATGTCGCTAAGTCCTTTCGGATTGTGACTTCAGAAGTTTCAAACCGTAACGCCAACTCATCAACACTCACCTCACCTTGTTGAGATAAAATACTGATAATATTATGTCTGCGTTGTTGTGTATTACGTTTGTTCATAATAACCATAAGTTTCGATTCGAAAGATAATTATAAACAAACGAAACTTTTTAGACAATATTTCAAACAATTAATATCCAGTTTCATTAGGCATAAAAAAACGGCCTGTTTTAACAGACCGTTTATAAATTTGATTAATAAACTGATTTTATGTCAGTTTTTAAAGCTCAACTTTATGATTTAGGCTTTTTGACTGGTCTTGCCCAACCACTAATGTGACGCTGTTTAACACGAGTAATAACTAACTCACCCTCACCGACATCTTTAGCAATCGTAGAGCCAGCACCTAATGTGGCCCCTTTACCAATGGTCACAGGTGCAATAAGTTGCGAGTCGCTACCGACAAACACATCATCTTCAATAGTCGTTTGGAATTTATTTGCACCATCGTAATTACACGTAATAGTACCAGCACCAATATTTACACCGCGACCAATACTCGCATCACCTAGGTAAGCTAAATGACCCGCTTTAGACCCCTCACCCAATACCGCTTTTTTCATTTCAACAAAGTTACCAATATGGGCATCTTCTTTGAGTTCTGCACCTGTGCGTAAACGAGCAAATGGCCCAGCACTAGCAGCTTTACCTAGCTTGGCGCCTTCGACTATTGAATAAGGTTTAATTTCAGCGTTATCAGCAATCTCACAGTCAATAAGAATGGCACCAGCACCAATCGTCACGTTATTACCAATCGTCACTTTTCCTTGGAAAATAACATTGATATCAATCATTACATCCATGCCGACGCTGACATCACCGCGAATATCAAGTCGAGCAGGATCACGAAGGTTTGCACCTTCAAGCATTAATTTTTCAGCCGCTCTTGCCTGATAAGCTCTTTCAAGTTGTGCAAGTTGAATGCGATTATTCGCCCCTTCAACTTCTACAGCTGATTCAGGTTGGGCTGTATCGATGGCCACACCATCTTCTTTTGCCATGGCAACAATATCCGTTAGATAGTATTCACCTTGAGCATTAGCATTTGATAAGCGACCTAACCAAGATTTAAGTTGTTTACCAGGAACCGCCATGATGCCTGTGTTTACTTCTTGAATCAGTAACTGCTCAGCATTAGCGTCTTTTTGCTCAACAATACCAACCACGTTACCCGCTTCGCGAACAATTCGACCATAACCTGTTGGGTTAACTAAATTGACCGTTAAAATAGCCATACCGTTTTCTGGTCTTGCTGCTAATAACTTTTCTAAGGTCGACTGCTGTATTAGAGGCACATCACCATAAAGAATTAACACGGTGTCGTCGTCATTAATGTTTGGATTAGCTTGAGCCACAGCATGGCCAGTACCTAATTGCTCAGCTTGTAGAACCCAATTTACAGCTTGTTCACCTAAAACAGTTTGAAGTTTATCTGCGCCATAACCATAAACCAGCTGAATAGCATTACTACCAAGCGAATTAGCGGTATCAATAACATGTTGTACCATGCTTTTATGAGCAATGGGGTGTAGTACTTTTGGCAAGTCTGAACGCATCCGTGTTCCTTTACCAGCAGCGAGAATGACAACATTTAATGACATCAGGATTCCTTGAGCAACAATTGAGTTAGTAGCCGTTTATTTTATCGCAGATATTGAATGTTAGAAATGGAAATGTGCAGTTCTCTGCTTATTCTGGTTCATTAGCTATGGTTAGTGATACACCTGGTGAGAGACATTTAAATAACAGACACAAAAAAGGCGACCCAAGGGTCGCCTTTTTAAAACAATAACCTTTATCTGGCAATGTTCTTTTTGATGGTTTCAACAACACGAAGTTGAGCTAAAGATTTAGCTAATTCGATTGTTGCAGCTTCGTAATCAAAGTCAGCGCCTGCATTAGCGATACTCGCTTCTGCGCGTTGCTTAGCTTCAAGTGCAGCTTGCTCATCAATATCATCGGCACGCATAGCGACGTCAGCAAGTACAGAAATTGAAGTTGGTTGTACTTCCAGGATACCACCTGATAAATACAATACATCTTCACTTCCATCTTCCTTAATCATGCGCGCCATGCCAGGTTTGATTTTAGTTAGCAAAGGAGCATGGTTAGGCATAATACCTAACTCACCTTCAGTACCGCTCACTTCTAAGAAGGTCACGTCACCGCTGTACATGCTGTTCTCTGCACTTACTATATCAAGTTTGACTGTCATGGCTGCCATCAAGATCTCCTAAAATACTAAGCTAATGCTCAGTTATTTCTTTTTGTTAGCTTTCTCGACAGCTTCGTCGATTGAACCAACCATGTAGAACGCTTGCTCTGGAATGTGATCAAACTCACCATTCAAGATACCCTTGAAGCCACGGATAGTGTCTTTAAGAGAAACGTACTTACCAGGAGAACCTGTAAAGACTTCTGCTACGAAGAAAGGTTGAGATAAGTATTTCTCAATCTTACGTGCGCGGAATACAGTTGTTTTATCTTCATCAGATAATTCATCCATACCCAAGATAGCAATAATGTCTTTTAGCTCTTTGTAGCGTTGAAGTACAGTTTGTACGCCGTTTGCTACATCGTAATGCTCTTGACCAACAACTAATGGATCTAATTGACGAGAAGTCGAATCCAGTGGGTCAACCGCTGGGTAAATACCTAGCGAAGCAATGTTACGAGACAGTACAACAGTCGCGTCTAAGTGAGCGAAGGTTGTTGCTGGTGACGGATCGGTTAAGTCATCCGCAGGTACATATACCGCTTGTACAGAGGTAATAGAACCAGACTTAGTTGAAGTAATACGTTCTTGTAGAACACCCATTTCTTCAGCTAGTGTTGGTTGGTAACCTACTGCAGAAGGCATACGGCCTAATAGTGCAGATACTTCAGTACCGGCCAAAGTGTAACGGTAGATGTTATCAACGAATAACAGTACGTCACGACCTTCGTCACGGAATTTTTCAGCCATTGTCAAACCAGACAATGCTACACGTAAACGGTTTCCTGGAGGCTCGTTCATTTGACCATATACCATGGCTACTTTGTCGAGAACGCCAGAATCTTTCATTTCGTAGTAGAAGTCGTTACCCTCACGAGTACGCTCACCAACACCAGCGAATACAGAAAGACCTGAGTGTGCTTTTGCGATGTTGTTGATTAATTCCATCATGTTGACGGTTTTACCAACACCAGCACCACCAAATAAACCAACTTTACCACCCTTAGCGAATGGACAAACAAGGTCGATAACCTTGATACCAGTCTCTAAAAGTTCAGTTGTGTTTGACTGATCTTCGTATGAAGGTGCTTCACGGTGAATTTCATAACGCTCTTCTTCACCAATGTCACCCGCTTCATCGATAGGCTCACCCAATACGTTCATGATACGGCCAAGGGTTGCAACCCCAACCGGAACAGAAATTGGTGAACCTGAGTTTGCTACCTCTAGACCACGACGCAGACCATCAGAAGAACCCATAGCGATGGCACGAACTACACCACCACCTAGCTGTTGCTGAACTTCCAGCACCAAGCCATTACAGTCGCCTTCACCTGTGATCTTCAGAGCGTCATATACCTGAGGTACAGAATCTTGTGGAAACTCTACGTCCACAACCGCGCCAATTACTTGGACAACAGTACCTGTGCTCATGATTAATCCTCTAAACTTTATTAGTTACCTAACCTAAACCGCTGCAGCGCCTGAAACAATCTCCGACAATTCTTGCGTAATCGCAGCTTGTCGTGCCTTGTTATAGACTAATTGCAGATCATCGATCAGCTCACCAGCGTTATCAGTTGCAGCCTTCATTGCTACCATACGGGCAGCCTGTTCAGACGCAATATTCTCAACAACACCTTGATAAACTTGAGACTCAACATAACGAGTCAACAATACTTCCAAAATATCTTTTGGATCTGGCTCGTAAATGTAATCCCAAGGATACTTAGCTACTTCTTCTTCCGATTTAGGTAAAGGTAGCAGCTGTTCGATCACAGGAGTCTGAGTCATAGTATTCACAAATTTGTTGAATACGATAAACAGACGATCCAGTTTGCCTTCGTTGTAAGCTTGTAGCATAACTCTCACGGTACCGATTAAATCGGCTAACTTAGGCGCATCGCCTAAACCTGAGGCATGGGCAGAGATTTCTCCACCAAAGCTATTGAAGAATTGCACACTTCGTGCACCAATTGGACAAAATTCAACTTCTGCCCCTTGGTCTTTCCAATCCTTCACATCTGACACAACCTTTTTGAAAAGGTTAACGTTCAGACCACCACAAAGGCCACGGTCGGTTGACACAACAATGTAACCAACCCGCTTGGCATCTCGAACTTCCAAATATGGATGTTTATATTCAAGAGTACCTTGCGCTACGTGACCGATCACCTTACGCATATGCTCTGCATATGGACGGCTCGACTCCATGCGATCCTGCGCTTTGCGCATTTTGCTGGCAGCCACCATTTCCATTGCAGAAGTGATCTTTTGAGTGTTTTTAACACTCGCGATCTTGGTTTTAATCTCTTTAGCGCCGGCCATTTCTACTCTCCAATCTGGGACCTGAGGCGCCTTACGACACCTCGATAATTATTACCAGGTTTGGGTTTCAATGAACTTGTCCAGGCCAGCTTTTAATTGACTTTCAATGTCTGCGTTGTAATCGCCAGTTTCATTAATAGTATTAACAAGCTCAGCATGTTCGCTGTTCATGAATGAAAGCAGAGCAGCTTCGAAGCTACCGATTTTACTTAATTCAACAGTCTTCAAGTAGCCTTTTTCAGCCGCGAAGATTGAGATAGCTTGGGCAGCGATGCTCATTGGAGCATATTGCTTTTGCTTCATAAGTTCGGTAACACGCTCACCATGCTCAAGTTGAGCACGAGTTGCATCATCTAAGTCAGATGCAAATTGTGAGAACGCAGCAAGCTCTCGATACTGTGCTAACGCGGTACGAATACCACCAGACAGTTTCTTGATGATCTTAGTCTGAGCCGCACCACCAACACGAGAAACAGAAATACCAGGGTTAACAGCTGGACGTAAGCCAGAGTTAAATAAGTCAGTCTCAAGGAAGATCTGACCATCTGTAATAGAAATTACGTTGGTCGGTACGAATGCAGATACATCACCTGCTTGGGTTTCAATAATCGGTAACGCAGTTAAAGAACCGGTTTTACCTTTTACTTCACCGTTAGTGAATTTATCTACGTAGATTTCGTTTACACGTGAAGCACGTTCTAATAAACGAGAATGTAGATAGAATACATCACCTGGGTATGCTTCACGTCCTGGTGGACGCTTCAATAGTAGAGAGATCTGACGGTAAGCAACTGCTTGCTTAGATAGATCATCATATACGATTAAAGAATCTTCACCGCGGTCACGGAAGTATTCACCCATTGAACAACCTGAGTAAGGTGCTAAGTATTGTAATGCTGCAGCTTCAGAAGCTGTTGCTACTACAACGATAGTGTTAGCTAGTGCACCGTGCTCTTCAAGCTTGCGTACTACGTTAGCAATTGTAGAAGCCTTTTGGCCTACAGCTACGTATACACATTTAATGCCTGAATCTTTCTGGTTGATAATTGCATCGATAGCCATCGCTGTTTTACCAGTCTGACGGTCACCAATGATCAATTCACGTTGTCCACGACCAATTGGGATCATAGAGTCAACGGCTTTATAACCAGTTTGGATTGGTTGATCTACTGATTGGCGCTCAATTACACCAGGAGCAATTACTTCAACAGGAGAGAAACCATCGTTATCGATTGGTCCTTTACCGTCAATTGGCTCACCAAGGGTGTTAACTACGCGGCCTAATAAACCACGACCTACTGGTACTTCAAGAATACGACCAGTGGTCTTAACTTTTGCGCCTTCTGCTAAATTAGCATAAGGACCCATTACTACGGCACCGACAGAATCACGTTCTAAGTTCAACGCGATTGCAAAACGGCCACCAGGCAGTTCGATCATTTCACCTTGCATTACATCGGCAAGGCCGTGAATGCGAATGATGCCGTCACTTACTGCAACGATTGTACCTTCGTTGCGAGCTTCACTAACGACGTCGAACTGCTCGATCCGCTGCTTAATCAGATCGCTGATTTCAGTGGAATTCAGTTGCATGCTCAAACTCCCAATTACGATTGTAGCTTATCAGACAAGCGCGATAAATTACCGCTAACCGAGCCATCGATGACTAGGTCGCCTGATTTAATAATTACACCGCCAATAAGCGATGCATCTACACTACAATTCAGCTTAACTTTGCGTGCGAGACGTTTCTCAAGAGAAACACTAATTTGCTCTTGTTGCTCAGAGCTCAGCTCAGTCGCTGAAACAACAGTTGCTTCAACTTCTTTAGCCCACTCATTGCGGTATTCAGCAAAAAGTAAAGATACTGTTGGTAGTATCTCTAAACGACCGTTTTCAGCCATCACCTTAATAAGGTTCTGACCTTGCGCATTCATTTGCTCACCACATACTTCGATAAATAGTGAGGCAAGTTGTGCACTAGCCAATGAACCACCAAGCAACGGTTTAATTGATTCGTTTTCACTTACCAATGCCGCGAAGTTAAGCATTTCTGCCCAATCTTCAATTGCTTTGTGTTCAACAGCAAAATCAAAAGCTGCCTTTGCATAAGGACGAGCAATGGTGCTTATTTCAGCCATAACTCCGATTCCTTAATTAAATTTCAGCAACAAGTTTATTAACTATGTCACTGTGAGCTTCTGGATCAATCGAACGTTGAAGAATTTTCTCTGCACCAGTTACGGCAAGAGTAGCAACTTGCTTACGCAAGTCATCTTTAACGCGATTACGTTCGTTTTCAATTTCAGCTTGACCTTGAGCGATGATTTTCGCACGTTCGGTATCAGCTTCAATTTTAGCTTCTTCAACTATTTGAGCTTTGCGCTTATTAGCTTGCTCAATAATTTCATTAGCAGTCGCCTTCGCTTCTTTTAGTTGCTCATTAGCTTTCGCTTGAGCCAACTCTAGATCTTTTGCAGCACGTCCTGCATCAGCTAGCCCATCGGCAATTTTCTTCTGGCGTTCTTCGATAGCGTTCATCAATGGCGGCCATACAAACTTCATGCAAAACCACACGAAGAGTGCAAAAGAAATCGCTTGGCCTAGCAGGGTAGCGTTAATACTCATAACGACAACTCCTTCTAAGGGGGGCGATTAGCCAGCTAATTGACCTAAGAATGGGTTAGCGAATACGAAGAATAATGCAACACCAACTGCAATCATTGAGATCGCATCAAGTAGACCAGCTACGATGAACATCTTAGTTTGTAATGCTGGAGCAAGTTCTGGTTGACGAGCTGAAGCTTCTAAGAACTTACCACCTAAGATAGCAAAGCCAATACCAGTACCTAGCGCTGCTAAGCCAATCATGATTGCAACAGCTATTGCTGTAAAGCTAATTACAGTTTCCATTTTATCTCCGATAAATAACTAATTTTATTAAATTAATGTTCTTCATGTGCCATGCTTAGATATACAATCGTAAGCATCATGAAGATAAACGCCTGCAGCACAATAACCAAAATATGGAAAATAGCCCAAGGCACTGATAATGCGAACTGAGCCCACCAAGGCATCAGTGCTATCAGAATAAAGATCAACTCACCTGCATACAGGTTACCAAACAGACGAAGCGACAATGAAATCGGCTTCGCAACCAAAGTAACTGTTTCCAAAATCAAGTTAACTGGAATCAGTGACCAATGGTTGAAAGGTTGTAAGGTCATTTCTTTTGTGAAACCACCAAATCCTTTAACTTTAATACTGTAAAAAACAATCAACGCAAACACACTCAAGGCCATACCTAGAGTTACGTTTAAGTCAGTTGTTGGTACAATTTTAAGGTAAGGAACACCTAAAAATCTGTTTGCGGCTTCAGGTACAAAGTCAACCGGAATTAAGTCCATTAAATTCATCAGGAAAACCCAGACAAAAATAGTCAGACCTAATGGTGCGATAACCGCGTTACGACCATGAAATGAGTCTTTAACGATTTTATCTACACCTTCCACGCACATTTCAACGAAACATTGAAATTTACCTGGAACGCCAGTTGTTGCTTTTTGTCCTACTTTGAAGAATGCCCACAAAAATAGAACCCCAAGACCTACTGAAAACAAAAGTGAGTCAATGTGCCAAGTCCAAAACCCGGCATCTTGACATGCATAGTTAAAAGCAATTCCGCCATCAGCAGAACACATTTTCGCATTAGTCAGGTGATGCTGGATATACTCGGAAGCATTTAATGCTTCACCAGTTGTCGCCATGATTAATCTCACTTAATTTTGCTTGAAGTATAAAGGGGCTGTCCAAGGTATTAATAGCGCCAACAAATAACAGCTAAATAACGGCATAAATGGCGTTTTCAGCATGCCAAATGCAATGGCGAATAACACAATGGTTAGCAGCAACTTTACCGCTTCCCCCAAGAAAAACATCCAAACGACTTTTCCTGACGCTTTAGCTCCCGCATGAGAGAAAGCAAGGGTTGCGAATACAAAATTAGGGAGTACAGCAATGAGACCACCTGCTAAAGCAGATAAGCCATACTGAGCTCCCCACAGAGCGAAAAATAAAATTGAAGTTCCCCCAGCTACCGCCGCCTGCAACAACACTATTCTATAGGCTGACCACCGGCCACGACGCGCTAAAACCTTACTCAATTTTTAATCTCCGCATTAATGCTTATTTCTCTTCTGGGCGGTTAATGTGATCATTAACAACTCAGACAGGAAAAAAAGCATGCAAAGTATACCTTTTCACACCTTGTTTGCAACTTTGATGAGAGGTTAAACAGTGATATTAGGCGTGATTTGAGACTAAATTTCTAAAATCTCAAATTTACGCCTTGTTACAAAGTTACTATTGAAATGACTTTGTTGGAGGATTTAGTGGATTTTGCTAAGTATTCCATCTAATTCAGCAAGATCTTGGTAGTTTATTACAATTTTACCTTTACCTTTACTGCCATGATTTATAGCCACTTTAGCACCTAATTTTTCAATTAACTGTTGCTCCAAGCGGGTTACATCATGATCTTTAGCTGGCTTTTCGGCTTCTTTGGTAGGATTTAGGGCTTTATTCACTAATCGTTCAGTTTCACGAACTGTCATTTCTTTAGAAGCGACTAATCGAGCAAGGTTTGTTTGCTCATCACCTTCAATAGCCAATAATGCTCGAGCGTGACCCATATCAATATCGCCATACTCTAATAAACGTTTTACTGGCTCATTTAAACTGTTTAATCGTAATAAGTTAGAAACACTTGCTCTAGATTTTCCGACAGCATCAGCCGTTTGTTGATGGGTTAATTCAAATTCTTCAAGTAAACGTTGTAATGCAATGGCTTCTTCCATTGCATTAAGGTCTTCACGCTGGATATTTTCAATCAAGGCAATTGCTACGGCGGATTCATCAGGTACTTGCTTAACAATACAAGGAACTTGCTCTAATTGAGCAATTTGCGATGCTCTCCAACGACGTTCGCCAGCAATGATTTCGTATCTTTCAGCATCAACTTTACGAACAACAATAGGCTGAATGATACCTTGTGACTTAATAGATTCAGCTAATTCATCCAGTGCTTCTGGTGACATATCTTTACGCGGCTGATATTTACCAGATTGCAATAAATCCACATCTAGCATTAATAAACCATCTTCTTTCGGCGCTTGGTCGATATTGATGTTAGGTTGAGTCTGTTCTGTTTTTCTATTCGCAGCGCTACTATTGCTTAGTAATGCATCCAAACCTTTACCTAAACCACGTTTTTTTAACGTCATTTTATTCCCTTACGCTTACTTTGATTCTGTTTGTTGCTCTGCACGGCGAATAATTTCACCCGCTAAAGCTAAATAGGCTTTGGCGCCAGCACTTGATTTATCATAATACATCGCAGGAGCACCAAAACTAGGCGCTTCAGCTAAACGGATATTTCTTGGAATAACGGTGCGATATACTTTTTCGCCAAAATGTTGTTTTAGCTGATCGGACACATCATTAGATAAACGATTTCGAGGATCATACATGGTTCGTAAGATCCCTTCGATGCTCAAATTAGGGTTAACCATCGCACCTAATTTGGTGATGGTATCGATCAATGCAGTTAAGCCTTCTAATGCATAGTATTCACACTGCATTGGCACTAATACAGAATCAGCGGCAGACATCGCATTGACCGTCAACATGTTGAGCGACGGCGGACAGTCAATAAAAATGAAATCATAATCATCTTTTACTGCTGCCAAAGCATTTTTTAATCGAATTTCTCTTGCAAAAAACTCCATCAGCTTAATTTCTGCTGCAGTTACATCACCATTACCCGCAATAAGATCATATTTACCGGTCGTATCTTTGATCACTATCTCTTCGAACGGCTTTTCTTCAACAAGCAATTCGTATGCGGTATTTTCAACTTCATATTTGTCGACACCGCTGCCCATAGTGGCATTACCTTGCGGATCAAGATCGATTAACAGCACTTTGCGTTTTGTGGCTGCAAGTGATGCTGCTAAATTAACACAAGTTGTTGTTTTTCCAACGCCACCTTTCTGGTTGGCTACGGCAATGATTTTACCCACGTGTTCACCCTAAGGACTTATTTACGATGTCCGATAATATTTATTTTTTTCCTGACTATTATTTCTTGGTCAGTTTTAACAGATGTCTTTGTTCATCGAGCTTTGGCACTGTTAACGAAATGGTTTCAGTGACTGTAAACTCGTTAGGAATACTGGCCATTTCTGCATCACTAAGTTGGCCTTTAAGCGCATAAAATTGGCCATTGTCAGCTGGTAAGTGATGACACCAAGTCAACATGTCTTCAATTGATGCAAAAGCACGGCTAATTACGCCATCAAATTTTTGCTCGGGCTCATAAGCCTCAACACGACTTTCAACTGAAGTAATGTTATTGATCTTTAATTCAAATTGAACCTGTTTTTGAAAACGAATACGTTTTCCTAAACTATCAAGTAACACAAACTCTTTATCGGGATTAAGAATTGCTAGTGGGATCCCAGGTAAACCAGGTCCAGTCCCAACATCAATAAAACGCTGCCCTTTAAGATAAGGAGAAACCACTAAACTGTCCATAACATGACGGATTAACATCTGTTCAGGATCTCTAACCGAAGTTAAGTTATAAGCTTTATTCCATTTGTTTAGCATGGTAACAAACCCAACAAGCTGTTGTTGTTGAGTTTCTGTTGCTGATATACCAGTTTCAGCAAGATAAATCTTAAGTTGATCGGCTAACACGCTAAGTGACCTCTAAATCAAAGGGAATCGTTAATCATCGGGTATTATGAATGGCAGAAATGACTAAGGGAAGTCTCAATGCTTCCCTTATTGGTTAAAACACAACTTTTTACTGCGATTTATGCGCTTTTACGTAATAAACCACGTTTTTTAAGGTGTACAAGCAAAATTGAAATGGCGGCTGGGGTCATTCCAGAAATACGTGAAGCTTGGCCAATGGTTTCAGGTTTATGCTCATTCATCTTAGCAATGACCTCATTCGACAAACCTTGCACTTCTTGATAATCCAAATCCAATGGTAAAACAGTCGTTTCATGACGGATTGCTTTGTCAATTTCACCTTGCTGTCTTTGAATATAGCCTGAATATTTCACTTGGATCTGAACTTGCTCTGCAGCACGCGGATCGTCAACACCTGGGCCGAAACCTTCTAAACTCATTAATTTACTGTAATCCATTTCTGGACGACGTAATAAATCTTCAAATGATGCTTCACGTGAAATAGGTGTATTTAATTCAGGATTCAATACATCCAGTAACGGTGAGTTTTTATGAACCCAATTACTGCGTAAACGCTGTAATTCAGTTTCAATTAACTCTTGTTTTTCACTAAACTTCTGCCAGCGCTCATCATCAACTAAGCCTAATTCACGGCCTTTTTCAGTGAGACGTAAATCAGCATTGTCTTCACGAAGTAACAAACGGTATTCAGCACGACTGGTAAACATGCGGTAAGGTTCTTTTGTGCCAAGTGTTGATAAATCGTCAACCAATACGCCAATGTATGCCTGATCGCGTCTTGGACACCAAACTTCTTTGCCTTGTACTTGCAACGATGCATTCATACCAGCTAACAAACCTTGTGCACCCGCTTCTTCATATCCGGTTGTGCCGTTAATTTGTCCAGCAAAGAATAAACCATCAATATTTTTAGTTTCTAAAGAGTTTTTAAGATCTCTTGGATCAAAATAATCATATTCAATGGCGTATCCAGGACGAATGATCTCAGCATTTTCCATACCTTGAATAGATCTAACCAAATTTAATTGTACATCGAAAGGTAGACTTGTTGAGATCCCATTAGGGTAGATCTCATTAGTGGTTAACCCTTCTGGTTCAATAAAAATTTGATGGGAGTTTTTGTCTGCAAAACGATTAATTTTATCTTCGATCGATGGGCAATATCTTGGACCAATTCCTTCAATAACACCTGAGTACATTGGGCTACGATCGAGTCCTCCACGAATAATATCGTGAGTTTTTTCATTGGTATGTGTGATGTAACAAGAAACTTGTTCAGGATGCTGGCTAACATCACCAATGAATGACATGACAGGTAACGGACTGTCACCTTTTTGTTCTTGCATTTTATCGAAATCAATCGTGTTTGCATCAATTCTTGGTGGCGTGCCCGTTTTTAGACGTCCAACACGAATTGGTAATTCTTTTAGTCTATTAGCGAGTGCAATTGCAGGTGGATCACCTGCTCTTCCGCCGCTGTAATTTTCTAAGCCGATATGAATTTTACCACTTAGGAAAGTACCGGTTGTTAATACAACGCTTGGGGCTTCAAATGCTAAGCCCATTTGAGTAACAACACCTAAAACTTTATTGTTTTCAACAACTAAATCGTCTACAGCTTGTTGAAAAATACGTAGATTGGGTTGATGTTGTAAAATTTGTTGTATTTTTTGACGATACAAAGCTCTATCAGCTTGTGCACGAGTCGCTCTAACAGCTGGGCCTTTGCTTGAATTTAATGTTCTAAATTGGATACCTGCAAAGTCAGTTGCGGTTGCCATTGCACCGCCTAAGGCATCAATTTCTTTTACCAAATGGCCTTTGCCAATCCCACCAATGGCTGGATTACAAGACATTTGTCCAAGGGTATCAATATTGTGTGTCAGTAATAGGGTTTTTGATCCCATTCTGGCAGCAGCTAAGGCTGCTTCGGTTCCGGCATGACCACCACCAACAACAATTACATCAAACCGTTCATGAAAATGCATTTTGTAACCTTGGATAAAATAAATTTCTAATTTAGATCTTTAAACGAAAGACTCTCTGAGCCGAGTATTTTAGCACCTGGTTTGCTTTTCGGGAATGATCAATTTTCGTCTTTCGATCAGAGGAGGTTTGCTTAATAGATCTTAAGATCTTTTTAAAGATCTCTTTGTTATGTTTATTATTAGGATCGTACTTTTCTGTGGGTAAGCCTAATTTTTCTTTATATTCAAAGGGTAATAGATAAACGATCTTGTGATCTAACTGCGATCTAATTCAATATAAGTTGGGGATAGATCGGCTACTTATCCACAGGGGGGATCTTTAAGCAGATCAGGTGTGGATCAATACAAAGTTATGATCGGATAAAATAATACCTTATCCACATAGTTATCTTGTAAATTAACTTATTGTGGATAAGGTTGACTATTATTGTGAGTATAAATGAAGATATTAACTTAGTTAGTGGGAGTGATCGACGATTGCCATTGAGCTAACCAAGCAAGCGCGGCATCTTCAGGTACTGGATCCATTTGAACATCGATTTGGATCTTATTCACAAATGAGACTGCACCGAGTTGATCTAACCTTGAAATTATTTTTTCTGGGCCTTGGCAAAAAGTATCGTAACTTGAATCACCAATAGCGCATAACGCATATTTTAGCTCTGTAAGATCATCATTTGTGGCGATCAATTGTTGATAAAAAGGCGCTATATTGTCGGGAAGATCACCAGCTCCATGTGTAGAACTGACGATCATCCATAGAGATTTTGGGTCTAATTCAGATAAATTAGGAGCGAGATGTATTTGAGTTTCGTGGCCTAATTTGTCTAATTCTGCAGCCATATCGTCTGCTACATATTCAGTACCACCTTGCGTTGTACCGACTAAAATTTCGATTTTTGCCATATTATTGCCTTTGAATTAACCGTTAATTGTCATAGTTTACGCTGATTTATCATTGCACAAAGCGGTTTTTGTCCGTATTTTCAATAGTTACATTTAACAAAAATATAACTTTTCATGTCTCTTGTTTCTATTACTGCCCAAATAGCCGATTTAGCTTGGGGCCCACATATGTTGGTATTACTTGTGGGTGGAGGGCTTTTTTTCCTTATTTATTCGAGGTTTATTCCGTTTCGATATATTGGTCATGCCATTAATATTGTAAGGGGTAAACATCCAGATAAAGGTGCAGAAGGGCATATTAGTCACGCTGGTGCACTCTCCAGTGCAATGGCAGGTACCGTTGGAATGGGCAACATCGGCAGTGTCGCTGTCGCAATCATGGTGGGTGGTCCAGGCGCTATTTTTTGGATGTGGATCAGCGCCATTGTTGGAATGGCGACCAAATTTTTTACTTGTACCTTAGCGATAATGTATCGAGGTAAAGATGAAAATGGCGATGTACAAGGTGGCCCTATGTACATTATTACTCAAGGGTTATCTAAAAAGTGGCACTTTTTAGCAGTTTTCTTTTGTGTTGTAGGCCTAGTGGGTAACTTTCCATTATTTAACTCTAATCAACTGGTACAGATTATTCGTGAATGGCTAATTGTAAAACCAGGATATTTTCCAGCTAATGAATCTACTTTTTGGATCGATTTATCACTGGGTATCGTCGTTATGCTGATTGTTGCTAGCGTTATTTTAGGCGGGATCAAACGTATTGCATCTGTGGCATCAAAGGTGGTGCCATTGATGATCCTCATTTATATGAGCTGTGCTTTTTATGTTATTGCGACTCATATAACTGAAATACCTCATTACTTTGCATTAATTTTTACTGAGGCTTTTTCATTAAACTCAGTTGGGGGCGGCATATTAGGTACGATGCTAATTGGCATTCGTCGTGCGGCTTTTTCAAATGAAGCGGGTATTGGTACCGAAGTGATGGCTCATGGTAGTGCGAGAACCAATGAACCTGTTAAAGAAGGCCTTGTCGCTATGCTTGGTCCAGCCATTGACACTTTGTTAGTGTGTACTGCAACAGCAATGATAATTTTGATTTCTGGGGTTTGGCAAACAGGTGAAGCACAAGGTGTTAATTTATCTGCCCAAGCGTTTGAAATGACAATGCCAGGAGTAGGGCCTTATCTGTTGATATTGTGTGTGGTGTTTTTCAGTATCAGTACCATTTTTACTCAAGCATTTTATGGTGGACAGTGCTTTGCATTTTTATTTGGTCGTCAACGGTTACGTTTATATCAGTACTTTTTCTTGTGTGCGATTTTATTTGCTGCAACGGCAAGTATTCAAGAAATTGTTAATATTATTGATGCGGCATATGCCTTAATGGCTATTCCGACGATGACGTCTGCTATTTTACTTGCGCCAAAGGTGAGGGCAGAATCTAAACGTTACTTTGCTAAACTTACCAATAAGTCATTGACTACAAATCATCATTAATGAATAGAAATAGATAAAATGCCAGCTAACATTTAGCTGGCATTTTTTATTGATGTTGAGTGTTAATTCCAACTCAAGAGTAGTTTACTAAGTAGTGTATCTAGCTGTTTTATCTCATCTTCTGACAAAATTGCTAATTTTTTTTGTTCATTTTTATGAAGTTCAACGATGATAGCGTCAACCAGTTCTTTTCCCATTGGTGATAACTTAACCAGCTTACTACGTTTGTCGTCTGGATTATCCAGTCTTTCTATTAGCTCAGCTTGCTTCATCCTGTTTAGGACTTTTGTTAAACCGCCTGAACTGAATAGCAGAGAGTGATAAAGGGTGGTTGGTGACAAGCAATAAGGCTCGCCACTTCTTCTTAAGGTTGCCAGAATACCGAAGTCTGCACCTTGTATTTGGTAATGACCTAATAGCTCTTCGAGATCTGTTCTGATGTGATGATGAGCTCTGAGCAATTTCAGAATCGACGGAGAAATATGGTCGTATGCTTCAGGCCAATTAATTTTTGTTGATTGTAAAATGCTATCGACACTTTCCTGTTTTGGCAAAATCTATTCATTTAATCAGTGGGTGTTGCAAGTAATATATCTTGCTAGAAAGGTAAAATCTAGCTAGTATCTTTCTGGAAAGGTACTTTAGAGGTGTAAATGCAACAATCCATATCTAAAAGCTTAATTCTGTTACTTGCTGCTGTTTTTGCGATGACTCCATACGCGATCGATAGTTATCTGCCAGCGATTCCAATCATTGCAACTGATTTCAATGTCGACACTTCTTTGATTGCGATTACCGTCAGCATGTATGTTTTCGGGATGGCAATTGGTCAGTTAGTCGGCGGACCACTATCTGATAAATATGGCCGTCAGCCAATTATGTCATTAGGTTTACTGGTGTTTGGTGTATGCAGTTTAGTGTTGGCTTTAGTCGATTCTCTGGCGTTTTTTTGGCTTTGGCGTTGCTTGCAATCAATTGGTGGTGGTATGGCTGTTGTTGTTGTACCTGCAACTATTCGTGATAATGCAGAAGGAAAAGAAGCGGCGAAAGTATTCTCACTTGTTATGCTAATTATGATGATAGCCCCTTCTATTGCTCCCGCCATTGGCACCTTAATCATGAAAATATCCAGCTGGCATTGGATTTTCTTATCATCTGCAATTTTCGCAATCCTTGTGGCAATCTGTGCATTTTTTATTATGCCAAAGCATATAAAGGCTAGTAATACTATGCCTAGTACTAGCTTTAAAAGTGTTCTTAAGTTCAAACCTGCACGGGGATATTTAATTGCACAAGTGTTTTCTTATGCGCTATTAATCACGTTTATTACCAATGCACCTTTTGCTTATTTAGTTAAGTTTGGTGTTAGCGAAACGCTCTTTTCAGGGTTATTTATTGCTAATGTTGTGGGAGTTGTGATCATCAATCGTTTAAATGCTTATTTGCTTAATCGTTATGATGCTGAACAAATGCTGTTGGCATTTTTAGGGTTAAAAGTGTTCGGTGGACTTGTTTTGTTCTGTTCAATTTTGATTATGCCAAATAATCTATGGTTTGCTGTTTCTGGCTTTGTTATCTGTATGGCGGCGACTGGTGGGACAATATCTAATGCAAGTGTAAGCTTTTTAAAGCACTTTGGTAGAAGTGCAGGTACTGCTTCAGCGTTAATGGGAGCTATGCAGTTTTTCATCGGCGCAATTATTAGTGGTATAACAGCATTACTGTTGAAAGACGCTTTATGGCCCATGGTGCTGATCATGTTTGGATGTTCGGTTATTGCACTTTTAGCGACATTAAAGGCTAATGCACTTAACAGAAAAATGACTGAGACAAAGATGAGTTATTGCGTTAATTAGTCTTTCTATCAAGTTATTTTCTTCATTATCAATGCGTGTAACTGCCTATATAAAAGCCTCAATGTTATTCACATTGAGGCTTTACTATCTTTATAAGGCTGTTATTTCTATTTTGAAACTCTAACTATGTTTCACATGGAACAATGACCTCTTTTTTAGGTAAAGGCTCATTGATCATTGTCGTTTTCTATTTATAAATACTTTGCATGGAACCTTAAATGGTCTTCGATAAAACTACTAATGAAGTAGTAGCTATGATCGTAGCCTTCTTGCATACGCAGGGTTAAAGGGTATTCCTGTTCTTTGGCTGCATCGACTAATACTTGTGGTTTTAACTGCTCTGCTAAGAAATTATCATCGCTACCTTGGTCCACCAGCATTGGAATAGCGGCTTGAGTAAGCTTCATTAATTCCGTGCTGTCATATTCAAGCCAATCTTGTTTATCTGTACCTAGATAACCAGTAAAAGCCTTTTGTCCCCAAGGGCAATTAATAGGATTACAAATCGGGCTGAATGCTGAGATTGACTGATAACGCTGCGGATTTTTAAGACCGATACTGATAGCACCATGACCGCCCATTGAGTGACCACTTATGCTGCGCTGCAGAGAAACAGGAAAGTGTTGTTCAATGAGTTCTGGCAACTCGTTCACAACGTAGTCATACATTTGATAATGGGTATTAAAAGGGGCTTGAGTTGCATTGACATAAAAACCTGCGCCTAGACCAAAATCATAAGCTCCTTCGCTGTCGTCTGCGACATTCTCACCACGTGGGCTAGTATCTGGTGCCACAATGGCAATACCCAGTTCCGCAGCTGTTCGTTGAATACCTGATTTTTGCATAACATTTTCATCGGTGCAGGTTAAACCTGATAACCAATAAAGCACAGGTACTTTTTGAGTTGCCGCTTGTGGTGGTAAGTAAATGGCAAAACGCATTTGGCAATTTACCGTGTCTGAATGATGGTTATATTGCTTTAACCAGCCACCGAAAACTTTATTACTGCTGACATTTTCTAACGTCATGTTGTTATCACTTCTTTTGAAAATGCCTTATCAACTGATAAGGCATATGGTTGTCTTAAGGTGTTCAATTCAGAATATGTTAGCGTTCTGAATGGATAACATTTGCGCAGAGCTTACTTGTCGAAATGAATGACAGAGCGAATACTTTCTCCGCTGTGCATTAAATCGAAAGCATCATTAATTCCTTCAAGCCCCATAGTGTGAGTGATGAAGTGATCTAATTTAAACTCACCATTTAGATACTGCTCAACAATGCCTGGTAATTCACTGCGCCCTTTAACACCGCCAAATGCGCTGCCTTTCCAGACTCGGCCTGTCACCAACTGGAATGGACGAGTTGAGATTTCTTGTCCTGCACCAGCAACACCAATAATCACAGACTCTCCCCAACCTTTATGACAACACTCAAGTGCACTGCGCATCACATTGACGTTACCGATACATTCGAAAGAGAAATCAACACCACCGTCGGTTAGCTCTACAATGACATCTTGAATAGGTTTATCGTAGTTTTTAGGGTTAATGCAATCTGTCGCGCCAAGTTTAGTAGCTAGCTCAAATTTAGATTCATTTAAGTCAATACCAATAATACGTGAAGCCCCAGCCATGGTAGCGCCAATAATTGCTGATAAACCAATGCCACCTAAACCAAATATGGCTACGGTATCGCCTTTTTGAACCTTAGCGGTATTAAGTACGGCGCCCATACCTGTAGTGACACCACAACCTAATAAACAGACTTCTTCTAGTGGCGCATCTTTATTCACTTTTGCAAGTGAGATTTCAGGTAATACGGTGTACTCGGAGAATGTTGAACAACCCATATAATGGAAAATTGGCTCACCATCTTTATAAAAGCGAGTAGTACCATCAGGCATTAAGCCTTTACCTTGGGTTTCACGTACTGCGCTACATAGGTTGGTTTTACCTGATGTACAGAATTTACATTTACCACACTCAGCGGTGTAAAGAGGAATAACATGGTCACCGACTTTAACGCTAGTGACTCCTTCACCGACCATTTCAACAATCCCGCCACCTTCATGGCCCAGAATTGCCGGGAAAACACCTTCTGGATCATCACCTGATAGGGTAAATGCGTCAGTATGACAAACACCCGAAGCGATAATCTTTACCATCACTTCTCCCGCTTTTGGGTACATGACATCAACTTCTTCAACTGATAAAGGTTGTCCTGGTCCCCATGCAACAGCGGCTTTAGACTTAATAAATTGTGCTGACATTGTGTTTGTCCTTATTAAAGATGAACGACTAAATTGAATCTACTTAGTGTAGATGAGATTTTGTAGTGATAGATCTATTGTATTTATTTTCTGTCAGTTGATAATAAGCTTAAATTACAAATGACTTTTACAGGTGAGTAATAATGCTGCCATGGGAAGGGGTTTATGAGTTTGTCGCAGTAGCTGAAACGGACAGTTTTACCGCTGCTGGTAAGCGTTTGTCTATTTCAACAGCCCAAGTTAGCCGTCAAATTAGTCAGATTGAAAATAGGTTAAATACTAAACTTTTTTACCGTACCACCAGAAAAGTCTCTCTGACAGAAGAAGGGCAAGTTTTTTATCGGCATTGTAGGCAGGTGATTGATGGTCTCGAAGAAGCTGAGCGAGCCATCAGTAGCCTGCAAAATAAACCGCAAGGGTTAATCAAGCTGACTGCACCAGTGACCTATGGTGAGAAGTTTATCATGCCGATTGTGACTGACTATATGCAGCAATATCCTGATGTCGAAGTGATTTGTGAATTAACAAACAGGCAATTAGATTTAGTTGAGGGCGGTTATGATTTGGCTATTCGCTTAGGCCGATTACCTGACTCTAGTATGATGGCAAAGCGGCTAACCAGTCGTGAGCAATTTGTGTGTGCTGCACCTGAGTATATTAATCGCTTTGGTGCGCCATATTCTTTATCGGAACTGAGTCAGCATAATTGTTTAATCGGCTCGCAATCTCACTGGCACTTTAATGAATTAGGTAAGCCGAGAAGTATAAAAGTACATGGGAACCTGCAATGCAGTAGCGGTATTAGTTTATTGGATGCGGCATTAAAAGGCCTGGGAATTGTGCAATTACCAGGTTATTACGTTAAACAGGCTATTGCTGACAATAAGCTAAATGTACTACTGGCATCTTTTCAACAAGAAAAAGAAGGCATATGGGCTTTGTATCCACAAAACCGTCATCTATCTCCTAAAGTCAGATTATTGGTAGATAAACTCACTGAATGTTTACCTAAGCAGTAATCTGTTATTGATTCATCTTGCTTTGAAGTAGCGGTTTGGAACCTATTCCAAATCGCTATCTCACATCCATATTTGATTAAAATATGCGCTGTGGTTCATTTCTGTAAATCTACCTATTTAGATATAAGTAAACCTTGGTTGATTCCCTTTTTGGAATTGATTCCATCTTTATGATGAAGGAGTCAATTTAAAAAAAGGGTGATGACCTATGAGTAATGTAGATCTGTTAGGACGCCGTAAATTTATCGCAGGGCTTGGTGTTGCAGCGGGTGCTGCAATGGTGGCTCCAGCGATGGCTGTTTCTGAAAAAGCAGACGGTGTTAAGTGGGATAAAGAAATTGAAATCGTCATTATTGGTTCTGGCTTTGCAGGGTTAGCAGCAGGAATTGAAGCGACGAAATTGGGTGCCAAGGACGTTCATATTTTTGAAAAAATGTCCTATTTTGGAGGTAACTCAGCCATTAATGGTGGTTTATTTGCTGCACCAGGTACGCCAATGCAATCAAAAGAAGGCGTAAATGATTCTGTAGATCGTATGGTTGCAGACCAATTAGCGGCTGGACGTGGTATTGCTGACGAAGCTTTACTACGCCATGTTGCTGAGCATGCTATGGAAGCATTGCAAATGACCTTTGATGCAGGGTCTGAATATCATCCATATTTACAGCAACTCGGCGGTCATTCGGTTGCTCGAACTTACCAAACAACGGTGAGTTGTGGTGCTGGTATTACTCAACCTTTGTTACATAAATGCCGTGAATTGGGTGTGCACACCCATAACCGTTCTAAGTTTGAAGGCTTCCTTGTCGGCGAAAAAGGTGAAGTGTTAGGCGTTAAAATGCGTGATAACTATCACTTTGGCGAAGATCAACCAGGCAAAGTGATTAATATCCGTGCAAAACGTGGCGTGATTATGGCGACAGGAGGTTTTGCTCAAAATGTAAATCTGCGTATGGCGCAAGATCCAACGTTAACCTCTGAAGTAGGTTGTACCAATGCACCAGGTGCTACAGGCGAAGGCATGTATGAAATGTTCCGCCTTGGTGCCGTCCCCGTTCATTTAGCACATATTCAGTCTGGCCCTTGGGCGTCACCTGATGAAGGTGGTTTTGGTTATGTATCTAACTATTCTATCTATAACTTCCCTCATTCTATTGCGATTAACCGTTTAACTGGTCAACGTTTTATGGATGAAATTGCTGACCGCAAAACGCGAGCTGATGCTGAACTTGCGTGCCGTGATGAACAAGGAAATGCATTACCACCTATTTTAATCACTAGCTACAAAGATTCTAAAAAGCATCCTAATACCAAAAAAGTCATTAAGTACAACGTGGGGTGGAAGTTTGACTCTGTTGAGGAATTAGCTTCGCATTTTAATGTGCCGTTAAAAGCACTCAAAACTCAAATTGAAGAATATAACCAATACGTTAAATCTGGTGAAGATAAGCAGTTTGGTAAAAATATGACTAAGGCTGCAGGTAAGTATATTGAAGCGCCTTTTACCGTTGTGCGTTTATGGCCAAAAGTGCATTACTGCCAAGGTGGCGTTCAAATTAATACCAAAGCAGAAGTAAAAGACAGCTTCACGGGTGTGGCGATTCCAGGGCTTTACGCTGCTGGTGAAGTCTGTGGTGGTATCCATGGTGTAAGCCGCTTAGGAAGTTGCTCTATTCCTGAGTGTATGGTCATGGGAATGACTGCTGCTCGTAGCATGATGAAAGCGTAACCCAATTTACAAGAGGAATTATTGATGAACACATTAAAGATAATGCTTGCATTGGGATTATTATGTTTAAGTAGTGCCAGCGTTCAAGCAGTAGAAATTAGAGACCATCATAAGGAAGTGATTGGTAAGGATTGTAAAGCTTGTCATGATCAGGGGATTAAACAATTCCCTTCAGATCAAGCTTGTCAGCAGTGTCATGATGTTGATGAGTTAGCTGAAACAACAGCGCGTAGTGAAGAAGACAAGTGGCAGAATCCACATAATAACTTGCATTATGGCAAAGAGTTACCTTGTCAAGAGTGTCATGGTGAACATAAAGCGAAAAAGCCTATTTGTAGTGATTGTCACACGTTTAAATACGACAAACATAAAGAATAGTTCTTTACTGTTTTAGTTAACTTATAACAGCAGATAAGTCAGCAGTTGCTTATCAATTGCCTCCCCCTTTGGGTAAGATAATTGCTGATAATCAAAGCCTCTAATTCATCATCTTAGGGGCTTTTTTTATGTTTTTTATTGAGGTTTATTTGTAGGTTTTATTAATAAGTACAACTTATGCTTTGATATCGAACCTTCAGCAAGGCGAGTTCACTTATTCACTGTCATCATTATGATGTGCTAGGTTTTCTACATTGGCTTTAATCAACGAAATTAACTGTAAGGTTGCATCTGTTTGGGTATCAGGATTGAGATAAAGTGCTTCGTTGAATACCGGTAATATTGGCAGTCCATGCTCAACGGGATCGAGTATTTGCATTTTGTCGCTGATCCGAAATTCAGCAATGGGGGCAATGGTAAGATCGTTTTCAACGGCCATACACAATGCTTGTGGTGACGGGGTAGATAGTAATACATTGATCGAGCGCATTGTTAATTGATGATTGGCAAAGACTTGTGCGCGAATAGGGCAATTTTCTGGGTACAGTGCCATAGGAATAGCGCTGCGTTTATGGGCATTACCATTCTTGGCTGCTACCCAATGAAAGCGTCGTTCAAAAAGTAACTCTCCATTAGCCGGTGTTTGCCAATGAGTTGCAACGATGACGTCAAATTCACCTTGTTGTAAGCGTTTGTATAAATTTCCGCTTACGTCAGTATCAATCACTAATTCAATTCGCGTAAATTCACGAATAAATTCTAATAAACAGCTGCTTAAATATCGTTTTATATAATCTGTTGGAACACCTAATCGAATGATTTCTCGATTTTGGCCATCTTTTAAATCATCTAAAGCTTGTGAACTTAACTGCATCATTTTATAAGCATAGTTAAGCAAAGTGACACCTGATTCAGTCAAGGTGACCCCTTTGTTATCACGGATAAGCAGTGGTTGACCAACGCTTTCTTCAAGCTTTTTAATCTGCAAACTTAATGCAGATTGAGTGCGGCAAATTTGTTCAGCAGCCTTTGATAAGTTGCCATTTTCTGCCACAGCAATAAAGCTTTCAAGCAATTCTATTTTTAGCATTATTTTTAGGAATATTGGCTATTGGAATTGTTCATAGTGGTATCAGTATTACTTAATATCGAATAAGTAAGAAGCTTGTTATTGTACGAATGTGAAGTGATAACAAATTATTGATGAAAAGTAAGGGATGCATTATGAGTAGCTGGCAACAACGAGGTGATTACTTAGTTGAAGTGTCACAGCGCTATTTAAAAGGACATAAAACCTTCGATCTTTGTCGTTCGCATTTAGTAAAGGCTAGCCAAATTTCAAAAGGAACTGTGTATAACCATTTTCCCAATGAAGCTGATTTAATTGTGGCAATGGCCATTGATGATTTAAACCATTGCTTAGCTCAAGCAAAACTTGATGAACAAGCTTATGCAGATCCACTCAATATGTTTCTGTTCCATCAATGCAGGCGTTTACATGATGCGTTAGTAAATCAACGTTTTGTGATTGAACGAGTGATGCCAAATGAAGATATTTTATCCCATGCAAGTGAGGTATATCAGCAAGCGTATCAGCAGCGCTATGATGAGTATTTTGCTTGGTTTCACCATGTGATTGATAAGATAGGTAAGATTGTTGGTTTTAATCGAGCTGAACTGGTGACTCATTATTTACGTGGCGCCATCATCAATACTGACGATGCGGGTAAAGATGGTCTTGATCCTAATTTATATTATCAATATTGCTACGCTATTACCCAATTGCTCGGCCATTCAGACAAGCGATTACCTAAGCTTACTGTATTTAAAGATTGGCTAAACAAAATGCCGCAACAACAATCTGCGGCATAACTATTCTATTGGCTAAGAAAAGCGATAACTTTAGCTTTTGGCATGCCTGTTATCATTTGGATATGCTCAAAAGAGATCGCTTGTTGAGGTTTATATTGCTTAATAGTTTCAAGTTGATGGAGCCATAAATGACCTGTCATGGTTGCATCTGCTAATGCTCGGTGAAAAACACCATCATTTGGCAATTGATGATAATCAACCAATGTCCCCAGTTTATGATTAGGTGCATCTTGATTGATCCTACGAGATAAGAGTAAAGAACAAGCAAATTGACCTGAGTATTGATGATTTATCCTATTGAACTCGGCGTCTAAAAATTTCTTATCAAAGCTGGCGTTATGGGCAACGAGATTAAAGTCGCCCATAAAGTCTGCAAAGCGTGCCATGACCGTTTCGCAATCATCAGCAGTTTGTAGCATTTGATTGCTAATTCCTGTGTAGTTTTCAATGAAACTATTTACCCGTCGGCCTGGGTTCATCAGTTCTTGAAATGAGTCAACCACGACACCATCTACTAATTTTACTGCACCAATTTCAATGGCTCTATCACCATTATCGGGTGATAAACCTGTGGTTTCGAAATCAAGAACGACGACATTATTTGCTGACATATTGTGTTACTTACCAATACAGAATGAACTGAAGATTTTACCGAGTAGATCATCGGAGGTAAATTTACCTGTGATTTCTGATAAGGCCATTTGCGCCATACGGAGTTCTTCTGCAAGTAACTCGCCTGCCAAGTAAACTTCAAGTTGTTCTTTACCTAATTGCAAATGGCTTGAAGCGAGATCTAATGCCTCTAAATGACGACGACGGGCAATAAAACCACCTTCAAGGTTACTTTGATAACCCATTAAGGATTTTAGGTGTTGTTTAAGTTCGTCAACGCCTAAACCTGTCTTAGCTGAAATACGGTAAACATTGTAGCCGTGCTCATCAGTTGTCATGACAGGCTCACCAGTTAAGTCGGCTTTATTTCGCACCACAGTAACGCCAAGTTTAGCGGGGAGGCGGTCGATAAAATCTGGCCATATTTCATGTGGATTTACGTCTGTGGTTGTAGTGCCATCAACCATAAATAGCACTCGGTCTGCTGTGGCTATTTCATCCCAAGCACGTTCGATACCTATTTTTTCAACTGTATCGGCTGTATCACGTAAGCCTGCAGTATCGATAATATGCAATGGCATGCCATCTAAGTGGATATGCTCACGCAGTACATCACGTGTGGTACCCGCAATTTCGGTTACAATGGCTGATTCTTTACCAGCAAGGGCATTTAACAGACTAGATTTACCCGCATTAGGACGTCCTGCAATGACAACTTTCATTCCTTCACGGATAATCGAGCCTTGTTTAGCACTGGCTTGAACTGAATCCAGTTTGTCGATGATGTTATAAAGTGAATTAGCAATTTTACCATCAGATAAGAAGTCGACTTCTTCATCAGGGAAGTCAATCGCTGCTTCGACGTATAAACGCAAGTTAGTGACTTGTTCGACAAGTTGGTGCACTTCATCTGAGAACTCACCTTGGAGCGAGTTTAAGGCGCTTTTAGCAGCTTGTTCGCTAGTGGCATCAATTAAGTCAGCGATAGCTTCAGCTTGGGTTAAATCAAGCTTGTCATTCATAAAGGCCTGCTCACTAAACTCACCTGGTTTAGCAATGCGAAGACCATCCACTTCCATTACACGCTTTATGAGCATGTCTAAAACGATTTGACCACCATGGCCTTGAAGCTCTAATACATCTTCACCAGTAAAGGAGTTAGGCCCTTTAAAGAACAAAGCAATTCCTTGGTCAATAACATCACCAGCAGCATTTTTAAAATCGCAATAATCGGCATAACGGGTTTTAGGTAAATGGCCTAACACCTGTTGTGCTACATCAGCGGCTTTATCACCCGAAATACGAATGATACCTACACCGCCACGACCTGGTGCGGTTGCTTGTGCCACGATAGTGTCTGTCATTGAGGAAAACCTTTGTTTAAATTTAATAAATGAAAAGGCGGCTCAATAGCCGCCTTTAAAGATTATATCAGTTTGAGCTATGACTTATTTTAAGCCTTTTTTCTCAAGACCTGCATAAATAATCTTTTGTTGTGTGATTGCGACTAAGTTACCGACTAACCAGTAAAGTACTAGACCTGATGGGAACCATAGGAAGAATACTGTAAAGATAACTGGCATCCATTGCATCATTTTAACTTGCATAGGATCCATAGTTGGTGCCATTGGTTGCATTTTTTGCATTAACCACATAGACACACCCATTAGTAGTGGCAATACGTAGTAAGGATCTTGAACCGATAAATCGTCAATCCAAAGCATGAATGGCGCATGGCGTAACTCATAACTTTCTAGTAATACCCAGTATAGTGCAATGAAAATTGGCATTTGTAGCAAGATTGGAAGACAGCCGCCCATAGGGTTAACTTTTTCTTTCTTGTACAACTCCATCATTGCTTGACCCATCTTCTGACGGTCATCACCAAAGCGTTCTTTTAACTCTGCAAGCTTAGGCTGCAAGTTACGCATCTTAGCCATTGAAGTGTATTGCGCTTTTGTAAGTGGGTATAAAATACCACGTACAGAAAGCGTAATTAGGATAATTGCAACACCCCAGTTAGTGACAATCGACTGGAAGAACATCAATAGTTTGTAGATAGGAATTGCTAACCACCAAAGGAAGCCGTAATCAACAACTAAGTTTAATGTTTCAGAAATGTCTGAAAGTGCTTTTTGGTCTTTAGGACCAACGAAGAACTGAGCACTAATCGTTTGTTGTGCACCAGGAGCAATATCATGTACTGCGCCGCGGAAACCAATATTAGCTTGGCCACCCGCACTCATGCTAGAGAAGATAGTATTTGAATCGTTTGCTGGTGGTACCCAAGCTGACACGAAGTAATGTTGAAGCATCGCTGCCCAACCACCTAATGTTTGTTGGTTTAGGTTACTCTTAGCAATATCTTCAAAGTCATATTTTTCATAGCGTACACTTTGAGTCGAGAATGCTGCACCACGGTATGTTGGCATCATCATGCTACTTTCAGATGCTTGTACCGTTTGTTTAATTTGACCGTACATTTGCATTTGAAGCGGCGCTGAAGTGGTGTTGTTTACGTTGTAATCAACAGTCACATCAAATTGGCCACGGGTGAAAGTAAATACTTTGGTATAGCTTGCGCCATTTGCATCCACATAACTTAATGGTACAGATAACGTATCTTGACCATCAGCTAGTTGATAAAGTTCTGACTCTGCAGAGAAGTGTGCACGTCCGTGAGTACTGCTATCAATACCATCACGACCGATTAAACCACTTTGAGAAATATAGTTGAATGCGCCATTTTGCTCTAAAAGAACAAATGGGTCATTACTATCAATTTCAACTTTATGGTCAACCAAAGCAGCATAAACAATATCACCGCCGACTGGGTCAATTTTAATGTCTAACTGATCGGTTTTAACTTCAATCAGATTTTGAGTTGCCGGTAATTGAACAGGCATACTTGAATCTGCATCGGGTACATCGCTATTGCTGTGCGATGGTACATCATTCGTTTGAGCAACCGTAGTTTGTGTCGCGACTGGTTGCGGTGCTTTATCGTCTTGCCATGCTTGCCAAAGTAAAAAACTGACAAACAGTAGTGCGATAAGCATTAAATTGCGTTGAGATTCCATAGCCTATTTGTTACACCTGTCATTTTTAGGGGGGACGGGATCACTTCCGCCGGGATGTAAAGGGTGACATTTTAGTATGCGTTTCGCTGCAAGCCAACAACCTTTCACTGTTCCATGCGTTTTTATTGCGTCAATCGCATAATAAGAGCACGTTGGGTTGAATCTACAGCGAGGACCCAGCATGGGGCTGATAAGAAGTTGGTAACCACGAATAGCCTTAATGGCTAGCCATTGTAACGGCGACTGAGCTTGCGCCATAACTTCTCTGTTAACTTGTGTAATTCTGCATTTTCCATATCGACCACACCATTTCTAACCAAGACAACAATATCAAGATTTGGAATGTCGTGCTGATTTAAACGGAAATTTGTTCTGATTATTCGCTTAATTCGGTTGCGATCACTGGCATTTTTAACAAAACGTTTTGCAACTGTTAATCCAATACGAGGATGTTGTTCAGAATTAGGTACAGCGAGCAGAGTTATTTCAGCAGAAGATGCTTTGATAGGATTTGAGAATACAGATTTAAATTGCGCGGGAGTTAACAGACGTAACTCCCGCGTAAAAGCATAGCTAGTCACTATGGTTATCTACTGATTAAGCAGATAAACGAGCGCGACCTTTTGCACGACGACGTGCAATCACTTTACGGCCGCCTACAGTGGCCATACGTGCGCGGAAGCCGTGAGAACGCTTACGCTTCAGGTTGCTTGGTTGAAAAGTACGTTTACTCATTTTGGCAATCCGTATATTTAGTAGTTAATAAACCTTACATTCTTAAAATAAGAGGTAAGGGCAAAAAAGAGGCCGAATTGTAATCACTTTAATCACTACCGTCAACAAGGAAAGTGGCTATATGAACAATTTTTACCTAATTAACTTTGAGGCAAACATCAAAAATGCACTATACAGTGTGGATAACTCTGTGTACCAACACTATATGTAGTGGATCAAAGGCTGTTTAACCAGATCAAAGCGCGGCTATTATAGATCAAGAGTGATCGGTTAATAAAGCAGGATCTGTGAACAAATCACATTAATTGGATCGTTTTTGATCTTTAAAGATCACAGATATCCACATACAATGATCTGCTTGGGGATAAAATTTTTTTTATCGATAGCGATCATTGAGATCTAACGATAGAATAGCCCTCCTTCAACAAACGATATTAAGGAATATTAAGTGGCGGTTTCACTTTGGCAACAATGTATCGGCAGGCTGCAAGACGAACTTTCTGCGCAGCAATTCAGTATGTGGATCCGTCCGTTACAGGCTGAAATGGATGGCGATACCTTGGTACTTTATGCACCTAATCGTTTTGTACTTGATTGGGTTCGAGATAAGTACATCAATATCATTAATCAATTTTTTACCGAACAGTTAGGTGGTAACGCCCCTAAACTGCGCTTTGATATTGGTAGCCGCCCGTCTGCAGTGAGAGCGCCTGAGCCTGTAAAAGCAGAAGTTAGGCCAACACAAAGCACACAAACTAAGCAACGTGTTAGCACTGCGTTTAACACTCAAGCGGAACCCGTTGAGCATGCTAACCACCGCAGTAATATCAATCCTACTTATCAGTTTGATAATTTCGTTGAAGGTAAATCAAACCAATTAGGTAAAGCTGCTGCACTGCAAGTGGCAGAAAATCCTGGCGGTGCTTATAACCCGTTATTTTTATATGGCGGCACCGGTTTAGGTAAAACCCATTTATTACATGCTGTAGGCAACGGGATTATCAAAAACAATCCCAATGCAAAAGTGGTCTACATGCATTCAGAACGCTTTGTGCAAGACATGGTTAAAGCGCTACAAAATAATGCTATTGAAGACTTTAAACGTTATTACCGTAGTGTTGATGCGCTTTTTATTGATGATATTCAATTCTTTGCCAATAAAGATCGTTCACAAGAAGAATTCTTTCATACCTTCAATGCACTATTAGAGGGTAACCATCAGATCATTTTGACTTCGGATAAATACCCGAAAGAAATTGATGGGGTTGAAGATCGCTTAAAATCACGCTTTGGTTGGGGTTTAACAGTTGCTATCGAACCACCTGAGCTTGAAACTCGTGTCGCGATTTTAATGCGTAAAGCGCAGGAAAGCGGCATTAATTTGCCTGATGAAGTGGCATTCTTCATTGCCAAACGTTTACGTTCAAATGTGCGTGAATTAGAAGGGGCGTTAAATCGTGTTATTGCGAATGCTAACTTCACCGGCCGACCAATTACGATTGATTTTGTCCGTGAAGCATTACGTGATTTACTCGCGCTACAAGAAAAGTTAGTGACCATAGATAATATTCAAAAAACGGTTGCTGAATATTACAAAATTAAAATGGCTGATATGCTATCTAAACGTCGCTCTCGCAGTGTAGCGAGACCTCGTCAAGTCGCTATGGCATTATCAAAAGAGTTAACAAACCAAAGTTTACCTGAAATTGGTGACGCCTTTGGGGGTCGTGATCATACTACCGTATTACACGCATGCAGAAAAATTGCCCAATTGCGTGAAGAAAGTCATGACATTAAAGAAGATTATGCTAACTTGATACGTACATTATCTTCTTAATATCAGGAAATTGAGACGAATGAAATTTTCAATTGATAGGGATGCCCTATTAAAACCACTTCAATTAGTGTGTGGTGCAGTAGAAAGACGCCACAACTTACCTATTTTATCAAATTTACTTGTCGAAGTTAGTGAGTCCTCACTTAAGCTTACAGGTACTGATTTAGAAGTAGAACTTGTTGGCCAAGCGGCTATTCAAGGTGAAGTTGAAACTGGCCGAACAACCGTGCCAGCTAAAAAGCTACTCGATATCGTCAAGTCACTTCCTGAACAAGTCGAAATCAAAATTGAGCAGCAAGATAACAAGTGGCTATTACGTTCTGGTCGTAGTCGTTTTTCACTGGCGACTTTACCTGCAAGTGATTACCCCAATGTTGAAGCCTTTGAAGCCGATATCGAGTTTAGTCTTAAACAAGGTACATTGAAGTCGATTATTGATTCGACCCAGTTCTCAATGGCGAACCAAGATGTTCGATACTATTTAAATGGCTTACTTTTTGAAACTGCGGGTAACTCGTTAAAAGCGATTGCGACAGATGGACACCGTCTAGCATTAAGTCATCGTAATATCGACATTAGCCTTCCTGAAAAGCAAGTCATCGTGCCACGTAAAGGTGTGGTTGAAATGTCTCGCTTACTTGAAAGTGAAGACAGTGAAATTACCATTGCTATTGGTGACAGCGCCATTCGTGCAACAACGCAAAATGCTGTATTTACCAGTAAGCTTGTTGATGGACGTTTCCCTGATTACCGCCGAGTATTACCAAAAGGCGGCGATAAAATTGTGGTGGCGAGCCGTAATCATTTAAAACAAGCGCTCACACGTGCATCGATTTTATCCAATGAAAAGTTTCGTGGCGTGCGTATTCAGCTTGAACCAGGATTATTACGTATAACTGCGAATAACCCAGAGCAAGAAGAAGCGGAAGAGATCATTGATGTTGAATACAATGCTGACAACCTAGAAATAGGATTTAACGTGAGTTATTTACTCGATGTATTGAACAATTTAGCCAGTGATGATGTCAGAATCACGCTGATTGATGGAAACTCAAGCGCATTAATAGAAAACCACGTCGAAGAAGATTCAATGTATGTGGTTATGCCTATGCGTTTATAATGTAAGATAACGTTTCACGACGTTTTAGAACCCAAAAAGGTGCTAGATTAAGGCACCTTTTTTAGTTTTACTGCATCACCATAGGTTTGAGAAATTAGCACCCATGAGTTTAGCCCGTCTTAATATTGCCAACTTTCGCAATATCCTTTCTGCGTCATTGCAACCTGAATCAGGATTAAACTTGATTTATGGAGAAAACGGCAGTGGAAAAACCAGTATATTGGAGGCGATTTATTTTTTAGGCATGGGGCGTTCGTTTCGTAGTCACTTATCTCAAAGAGTGATCAATATTGAACAGGATAACCTTACTTTATTTGCACAACTTGAGATGCAAACCGGTGAAGCGAAATTAGGCTTAAGACGATTTCGCAATGGCGAAATTGATGTCAAATTAGATGGCGATAAAGTGAAGCGTTTATCTGTTTTGGCAGAAACTTTACCGATTCAAGTTATCACGCCAGAAAGTTTTTCATTACTTTTTGAAGGGCCAAAAGCTCGTCGACAATTTATCGATTGGGGCGCGTTTCACTCTGATGCGAGTTTCTATCAAGCATGGGTGAATACAAGACGGATTTTAAAGCAAAGAAATCAACTTCTTAGAGATGGTTCTTCTTATGCAACAATTCAATTTTGGGATAAGGAATTGGTGCGGTATGCTGAACAAGTTACTTCGATACGAAATCAATATGTAGACTCGTTAAATGAGCTACTTAAGGGTATAATCGGAGAGTTTTTACCACGAGTTGATATTAAGGTTTCTTTTACTCGTGGCTGGGATAGCAAAACGGATTTTGCTGAGTTACTCGAAACTCAATATCACAGAGATTTATCTTCGGGAAATACGGGTAGTGGACCGCATAAAGCGGACTTGAGATTGCGTGTAGGCAACTTACCTGTGCAGGATGCATTATCCCGAGGACAGTTAAAATTATTAGTCTGTGCACTGCGCATTGCACAAGGCAAGTTGCTTCAAGAACAACAGAACAAGCATAGTATTTACCTTGTGGATGATCTTCCATCTGAGTTGGATGCACAACATAGGCAACTATTGCTAAAACAGTTAACCGAAACCGGTGCACAAATTTTTGTCACAGCGATTGATCCTGTAGCAATAGTCGATTCGCTGGCAAGCCCGCCAAGTAAGATGTTTCATGTGGAACATGGGCAAGTCACGGTAGTTGAATAAAAACGAGAGAGAAATATGTCAGAGAATAGTTATGATTCTTCGAGTATTAAGGTATTAAAAGGCCTTGATGCAGTTCGTAAGAGACCAGGGATGTACATCGGTGATACAGACGATGGTACAGGTCTTCATCACATGGTATTCGAAGTGGTCGATAACTCTATCGATGAAGCCTTAGCTGGCCACTGTAATGACATTACTATTACCATTCATGCTGATGGCTCTGTGTCAGTACAGGATGATGGCCGTGGTATTCCTGTTGAGGTTCATGAAGAAGAGGGTGTTTCTGCTGCTGAAGTTATTATGACAGTACTTCATGCTGGTGGTAAGTTTGATGATAACTCTTATAAAGTATCAGGCGGCTTGCACGGTGTAGGTGTGTCGGTAGTAAACGCACTGTCTGAAAAACTGCAAATGACCATTCGTCGTAATGGTAAGGTTTACGAACAGTTTTATACAATGGGCGTACCTGAAACTCCTATCACACCTGTCGGTGATTCAGATAAAACGGGTACCTCTATCCGTTTTTGGCCTAGCCCAGAAACCTTCTCTGATACCCTGTTCCATTTTGATATTCTTGCCAAACGTGTGCGTGAATTATCATTCTTAAACTCAGGTGTTGGTATTCGTCTTGTTGATGAACGCGATGAGCGAAATGAGTTCTTCAAATACGATGGTGGTATCAGTGCATTCGTTGATTACCTAAACCGTAACAAAACCCCAATCAACAAAGATGTTTTCCACTTTACCCAAGAACGTGAAGATGGCATCACTGTTGAAGTGGCAATGCAATGGAACGATGGTTACCAAGAAAGCATTTTCTGTTTCACAAACAACATTCCACAACGTGATGGTGGTACTCACTTAGCGGGTTTCCGTGGTGCACTAACACGTAATTTAAATAACTACATGGAGCGAGAAGGCTTCAATAAAAAAGGCAAAACCAATGCTACGGGTGACGATGCTCGTGAAGGTTTGACTGCGGTTATTTCAGTTAAAGTGCCAGATCCTAAATTTAGCTCGCAAACCAAAGACAAGTTGGTTTCTAGTGAAGTGAAAGGCGCGGTAGAACAAACAATGGGTGAGCAGCTAAATGACTACCTATTAGAAAACCCAGTCGATGCTAAGTTAATTGTAGGCAAAATCGTTGATGCCGCGCGAGCTCGTGAAGCCGCTCGTAAAGCCCGTGAAATGACTCGTCGTAAAGGCGCATTAGATTTAGGTGGCCTGCCAGGTAAACTTGCAGATTGCCAAGAGAAAGACCCTGGTCTTTCTGAAATATACATAGTGGAAGGGGACTCTGCTGGCGGTTCAGCCAAGCAGGGACGTAACCGTAAAAACCAAGCGATTCTTCCGCTTAAAGGTAAAATTTTAAACGTTGAAAAAGCGCGCTTTGATAAAATGTTATCTTCACAGGAAGTTGCCACACTGATTACTGCATTAGGTTGTGGTATTGGCCGTGACGATTACGACCCTGAGAAAACACGCTACCATAACATCATCATCATGACCGATGCTGACGTCGACGGCTCGCACATTCGTACGCTGTTGTTGACCTTCTTCTTCCGTCAAATGCCTGAGCTTATTGAGCGTGGTTACATTTACATTGCTCAACCGCCTTTATTCAAAGTGAAAAAAGGTAAGCAAGAGCAATACCTGAAAGATGAACCTGCGTTGACAGAATATTTAACGACTCAAGCGTTAGATGGTACCCATATTTATCCAGCGCCAGGTGCGCCAGGTATGTCTGGTGAACCATTAGAGCGTTTAGTAAGTCAGTACCGTGAAGTTGAAGCGATTATTGAGCGTCTTGCTAAGCGCTACCCAGAGTCAATTACCAATCGTATGATCCATCATCCTGGCATTAGTAATGAAATGCTTGCTGATGAAGGGCAAATGAAGCAGTGGTGTGATGCATTCGTCGCTGACTTAATTGAAATTGAATCTGACGGTGTGATTTACAGTATTGAACCTGTATTAGATCCAGAACGTCAAGTTTACTTACCAAGCTTAACGATCCGTAAGCATGGTATTGATACTAACTACCTATTTAGTTACGACTTCTTCCAATCTAACGATTACGCACTTATTGCCAAATTAGGCAAAGCGTTAGACGGTATGATTGAAGAAGGTGGTTACATCAAGCGTGGCGAACGCATGAAAGAAGTTGAGAGCTTCATTGAAGCGCTTGATTGGACGATGTCTGAAGCGAAACGTGGTTTATACATTCAACGTTATAAAGGATTGGGTGAGATGAACCCTGAGCAGTTGTGGGAAACCACAATGGATCCTGAAACTCGTCGTATGCTACGAGTGACTATTGAAGATGCTGTCGGTGCGGATCAATTATTTACGACCTTGATGGGCGATCAAGTTGAGCCTCGTCGTGACTTTATTGAAACCAACGCATTAAACGTTGCTAACCTAGACGTATAATGCGTCTGTGTTAAATTAAATGGGTGCCAAGTGGCACCCATTTTTAGTTTTAAACCATTTTAAATCTGCTTTTTCCAATGTTGTTACCTGTCTAAGTGGTATTTTGTTATGTTTAAAAAGCTATTTTATAAGTTGTTTAATGTTCGTCCGGCCCAAGAGGTTAATGCGGCTAAATCATTAGACAGTCAACAATCTGTATTATTAAAACGTTCAGCTAATGCCCAAGTTGCGTCTAGGCCAAAACAAGCTCGTCATCAGCAAACTTCTGAGCAAGTCTCCGTTGCCGTGCCGACAAGTGTTCTTGATGCTAGTGCACTGTTTTATAGTTTGTTATTTCCATCAAGTAGCCAAGATACTGGTGCAATGGCAAATGACTTAGAGCGCAGTGTGCTGGCTAAAATTGAACAGGCTTTTACAGCGCCGCAAGCGATTGCTGAAAAGGTGCTTAAACTGCCTAGTCGATTATCAGAAGTAGACAGACAAATAGCCCAATCAGATGTCGATACCAAGGCTTTGCTTCTGCTGATAGAGCAAGATCCGGTATTGAGTATTGAAGTATTGAAGCTGTGTAATTCGAGTGCTTTCAAACGCTCTGATAAGCAAATCACCAGCTTGCAACAAGCTGTTGTGCAGATTGGTTTAAGCCAATTACAACTATTTGTACGAACAAGCTTAATGAAGGAAATGATTAACATTAAGCCTATTTATTTCAGACGCTTTGGCGCTGAAATTTGGCGCCACTCTATGCAGGTTGCATTTTTGGCTAATGAACTTGCAGAACATGATGGTGATACGGCATTCTTTTTAGGCTTACTACATGATGTTGGCAAAATAGCTATTTTTAAAATGATGATTGAAGCGTTTCGACAAGCTGAACCTGGTGAGCAGCCTAGTTCGGTATTGTTCAAACAAGTCATGACGACCAAATCATTAGGACTCAGCGCATTGCTTGTTAAATATTGGCAATTACCCGCTGAATTTGAAGTGCCGTTAACCCAATTGGCTAACTGTCATCACAAGCCAACAGATAGCATGGCTTTGATTATATGGCGTGCCAATATCATTAGTGAATGTTCGATGCTTAAACAGGTGGATAAGCTGACAGAGCAGACGCAGTCACAGTTACTTTCTCAAGTCGCTATTAGCCATGATGAGTTTGAGTTACTGCATCAAAAGTTAATCACTCTATAATGTAACTTTAGTTGGATTTTCGTTTAATCTACACTGACGTTAGCCACAAAAAACGCGCCTTAAGGCGCGTTTTTTTGTGATGACTCAGATATCATTATTGTAATAATGAAATATCAGCGGCATGTAAGAATTGCTCACGTAGACTATTAAGAAGTGCTAAACGGTTATTCTTAAGTGCTGCATCATCTGCCATAACCATTACATCTTCGAAGAAGGTATCAACGCTTTCACGTAGACTCGCCAATAATGCGAGCGCTTCTTGGTAGTTTGCTGCTGCAAATAATGGTGCCAGCTGTGGCTGAAGCTCAGTCAGTTTATCTGCTAATGCTTTTTCAGCACTTTCGACTAATAGGCTTGAATCGATATTGGTTGGGATTTCTCCTTCAACCTTAGCCAAGATGTTCGATACACGCTTGTTCGCTGCCGCAAGCGCTGAGGCTTGCTCTAGGGTTCTAAAGTGAGCCACAGCTTTGATGCGACTTTCAAAATCTGCCGGTGCGGTTGGTTTACGTGCGAGAACAGCAAGGATCACGTCAACACCCACGCCTTGATCTTGATACCATGCACGGAAACGGCCCATAAAGAACTCAAGAACCTGCTCTGATACCTTGTCATTTGTGAGGTTTTCACCGTGTAACTCTTTAGCTTTAGCAATCAAGTCAACTAAATCTAACGGTAAGTTGTTCTCTAAGCAAAGACGTAAAATACCAATAGCAGCACGACGAAGTGCAAATGGATCCGCTGCGCCTTTCGGTGCTTGGCCAATACCAAAAATACCGACTAGCGTATCTAGCTTTTCTGCCAGCGCAACACAGATTGAAATCGGTGCCGTTGGTACAGTATCGCCAGAGAACTTAGGCTTGTATTGCTCAGCTAAGGCAACTGCGACAGCTTCTGTTTCGCCATCTAAGCGGGCGTAATGCATGCCCATAGTGCCTTGAAGGTCGGTAAACTCCATTACCATGTTCGTCATCAAGTCAGACTTTGATAGTAGACCTGCGCGAGCGGCCTCTTCACTGTTTGCACCTATGCTGGTGGCAATATAGCCAGCCATTGCAGAAATACGCTCAACACGGGCTTTAATCGTGCCTAATTGTTTTTGGAAAACAACAGACTCTAAGCTGGCTAAACGCGTTTCTAATGACTCTTTTTTATCTGTTTCAAAGAAGAACTCTGCATCAGCAAGGCGAGGACGAACTACTTTTTCGTTACCAGAAATAATCTGCTGAGGATCTTTAGATTCGATGTTAGTTACGAAGATAAAGTTAGGCAACAACTGACCTGCATCATCAAATACTGGGAAGTATTTCTGGTCGCCTTTCATGGTGTAAACCAAGGCTTCAGCTGGGACATCTAAGAATTTTTCTTCAAAGCTTGCTGTTAACACAACAGGCCATTCAACCAATGCGGTGACTTCTTCAAGTAAATCATCTTCAAGTTCAGCAATACCGCCAATCTCTTTTGCGGCAGCTTCAGCATTTAGCTTGATGATATCCTTACGACGTTGGTAATCAGCTAAGACTTTACCTTCAGTTTCTAATTGCGTGAGGTAGTTATCAGCGTGTTCTAGCTCAAAAGTATCAACACCCATGAAACGATGACCACGAATAGTGCGAGCTGATTCGATACCTAACAATTCACCTGGAACGAGTTCATCACCTAACAGCATGGTGACAGTATGAACTGGGCGGATAAATTGTGTTGTATTACTACCCCAACGCATTGGCTTAGGGATAGGTAATTTATCTAATGACTTTTGTGCCATTGCAGCAATTAAAGACTTGGTTTCAACACCAACCACTTTAGCTTGGTGTAATAACCATTCGCCTTTGTCTGTTTTAAGACGGTCAGCTTGTTCAACAGTAATGCCGTTACCACGAGCCCACCCCATAGCGGCTTTCGTTGGGTTTCCTTCAGCATCAAATGCTTGAGCGACGGCAGGGCCGCGTTTCTCAACCACTTTGTCAGCTTGCGCAACAGCAAGTTGTTCAACACTAATTGCCAAACGGCGAGGGGCTGCATACCAAGTTGCATTGGTAAACGCTAACTCTGCCTTGGTTAGTTCCTCGGTGAAATTAGCGAGAAATGACTCAGCTAATTTACGTAATGCCTTTGGTGGTAATTCTTCTGTACCCACTTCAATGAGTAAGTTTTCAACGTTCATTATTCTACCTCTACTTACACATTGGGAAACCAAGCGCTTCACGTGCTTGATAATAAGATTCTGCAACACCTTTAGCCATAGTACGAACACGCAAAATATAACGTTGGCGTTCAGTTACTGAGATAGCGTGGCGAGCATCAAGTAGGTTAAATGCGTGTGAGGCCTTCATCACTTGTTCATAAGCAGGTAGCGGTAGTGGCTTTTCTAGTGCTAATAATTTCTGGCAAGCCGCTTCACAATCTTCAAACTGTTTAAATAAGACTTCAACATCAGCATGTTCGAAGTTATATGTAGATTGTTCAACTTCATTTTGGTGGAAGATATCGCCGTACATGACTTTGCCCATAGGGCCGTCAGTCCAAACAAGATCGTAAACACTGTCTACTTCTTGAATGTACATTGCTAGACGTTCTAAACCGTAAGTAATTTCGCCCGTGACAGGTTTACACTCTAGGCCACCTACTTGCTGGAAATAAGTAAATTGTGATACTTCCATGCCGTTTAGCCATACTTCCCAACCAAGGCCCCAAGCACCAAGAGTTGGTGATTCCCAGTTATCTTCAACAAAACGAACGTCATGAACGCCCATATCAACGCCTAGAGCTTCTAAAGAGCCAAGGTATAATTCTTGGATATTACTCGGAGAAGGCTTTAGCACGACTTGGTATTGGTAATAATGCTGCAGACGGTTAGGGTTTTCACCGTAACGGCCATCGGTAGGTCGGCGACATGGTTGCACATAAGCACTGCTCATTGGCTCTGGGCCTAATGAACGTAAAAATGTCATTGGGTGGAATGTTCCGGCACCCACTTCCATGTCCAATGGTTGAACGATTGCGCAACCTTGCTGCGCCCAGTATTCCTGCAGGGTCATAATGAAGCCCTGGAATGTCTTTACGTCGTGTTTCGTCGTCATGTCCGCTTATCTACTGGTTGAGGCTAAAAATAGAAAATGGTTTTGATTATACCTTGTAGATTAAGGCATATGTAGGTTATTTTTTAACGTAGAGATTAAAAATTTTAAAGGGCCTTATAAATGGATTTAAAACGTTGTGCTTGGTTGAGTGATGATCCGCTTTATGTTGACTATCACGACAATGTTTGGGGAAGGCCTGTTTATGATCCTATTGAGCTTTTTGAAAAGCTATGTCTTGATGGTCAACAGGCAGGGTTATCTTGGATCACTATTTTAAAAAAACAGCATAACTATCAAGCTTTGTTTGCCAACTTTGACCCTAAGGTTATTGCCACATTCGATGACGCTAAAGTTGAAGAACTATTATTAAACCCTGGGATTGTTAGAAACCGTTTAAAGGTGAATTCAATTATTCGAAATGCTAAAGCCTATTTAGCTTTCGTCGAATCTGGCAATGATTTTTCAACATTCCTGTGGGACTTTGTCGGTGGACAACCTAAAGTGAATCATTTTAGCTCTATGTCAGACGTGCCTGCGCAAACGCCAGAATCAGAAGCAATGTCAAAAGCATTAAAAAAATTAGGCTTTAACTTTGTTGGCCCAACAATTTGTTATGCTTTCATGCAAGCGGTAGGAATGGTCAACGATCATACAACAGATTGTTTTCGTTATGGAAAATAACTAATTATTGTTGTTGCCGAAATTAAAAAGGGATGTTCCACGTGGAACATCCCTTTTTTATGACATAACGTACTTACTTTGTGTCTTCAAAGAAAAACGGTTTACGTTCTTGTTCATCACCATTTAACAGATTCATGGTTTCTGAGTTGTAAAGCTTGCCATTCACCATGGTATAAGTGACTTTGTCTGTGACTCTAATGTCGGTTAAAGGGTCGCCATCAATAACAATGATATCTGCCAATTTACCCGCTTTAATCGAACCAAGTTGATGATCCATTCCAAAGGTTTTGGCAGGGTTGATGGTTGCTGTTTTTAGTACATCCATATTGCTCATACCGCCTTGAGCGAACATCCACATTTCCCAATGTGCAGCTAAACCTTCGCGTTGACCGTGTGCTCCAATATTTGGCTGGATACCAATATCATTTAGTTCATTTGCTACGCGAGCAACATTGAAATGATTGTAATGCGCATCTGGTGCCTTGGTGCGTCGCATAGAACGAGCATTCAAAATATCACTAGGAACATACATACTTAGACGGGGATGAGCCCATACGTCAGTTTTGTCATACCAGTAATGTTCACCTGATATTCCGCCGTAAGCAACAACAAGTGTCGGGGTATAAGCCACTTCTGTTTGCCCCCAGAATTGTTTGATGTCACTGTAAATTGAACCTGTTGGTAATGAATGTTCAATCGTTGTGTGACCATCAGCAATCATCGATAAGTTATGCTGTAATAAACTACCACCTTCAGGCACCACCATCATTTCTAATTCACGTGCAGCTTGAATGACTTGTTGACGTTGATTACGACGAGGTTGGTTATAGCTTTTAACACTGAAAGCGCCGACTTTTTTCAGACGCTCTAAATGAAATTTCGCATCATCTAACGAGTCTACGTGCGAGGTATAACCTGGTGCATTTGCACCATATAAAATAGTTCCCGTAGAGAAAATTCGTGGCCCTACAATATTGCCTGCTTTTTGTTGTTCAGATGCAGCAAATATTTCTGTTGTGTCATTCGATGGGTCATGTATTGCGGTGACACCTAGCGAAAGACCTGAGTATAGTTGCCAGTTTTGTTGTGGAATGATTTCATCATCAGCTTGAGAACCGTGAGCGTGAGCATCAAATAAGCCAGGCATAAGTGTTTTGCCCTTAATATCGATCACTTGAGCGCCACTTGGAATATTTGTCTTTGCATCACCAACAGTCACAATTTTGTTGTCTTTAACGATAACAACGCCATTGTCTATGACTTCGTCATTTTCCATAGTGATAACTTTGCCACCAACAAAAGCGACTGTTCCACGTGGAACATCTGCTTTTTGAGTGAAACCAATTGAGGTTACAGTTGGTTTGCTTTCATCATCAGTTTTGGCGTATTGGGTATCGACTTTTGCTTGATAAAGTTCAGGGCCAAGAGTCCAATAAAGTTCACTATTATCTGCGTTCCAACTGATACTTTCACCAGCCCGAGTACTAAGTTGTGTGACAGGTAAGTTAGTCGCTTTAGGGCTAATACGTACAGTTTCACCGTGTTTTGCAAAAGGGGTGACATATACACGAAAACGTTCTGCAAATGCTAAGTGTTCGCCGTTAGGCGATACTCTAAATTCTGTTGCATGCTCACTGGTGTAATGGGTACGTTTTTCGAAACCATCTAAGCTGATTGACGCGAATTCAGGTGTTTCACCGTGATCCATAAAGAATACACGATTATTATCGCTGCCAAATTGTGGTTGGTACCCATTAGCTGTAATTTTAACATTATTCTTTTTCTTTAAGTCGACTTTATACAAGCCTGGCTCTTGAGACCACGTACGAGGCGTGACATAACCACCTTTAGCTTTGCGGTACACAACGACTTTACCATCTGGAGAAAAGGTCGGTTCAACATACTTACCAGGCTCTTTTGTCAGCGTTTTACTTCTTCCGCCTTTAGCGCTGACAATGCTCACCGCTCCTTGGTCTTGATCATTCCAAGTGGTAAACACGATATTTTTGCCGTCTCTTGACCACTGCGGGAATAACTCATTAATATCGTCGTCTAGGCGAGTTAAGCGTTTTTGTTTACCGTCTTCAATATCACGGATCCACAATTTCCCTAAAGCTTCGAACACCACTTTTTCACCATTAGGAGAAACTTGAGCCATTCGTAACATTTTTACGTCGAAATTGTCTTGGTCTAAGTTTTGTGTAAAACGAACTGAAGGCTGAACATCTAATTCAGTTTTGACCGTAAAAGGAATATTCTTTACTTCCTTATCATCAATGCTCAGTTTATTGATTTTACCTTTAGCCCAGAATACGATTTCTTCATTATCTTGAGTCCATGACATTGTTGGGTAAACACCATGAATAGCCCAAGTTTCTTGCATATCACGATCTAGATTGTCGTATAACTTAGTGTGCTCACCTGACTTTAAATCTAATAAATACAATGTAGATTGAAAACCGTCACGCTTAATGTAAGCCAGTTTGGTACCATCTGGGCTTGGAGTCGGTCTAATTGCGCCACCAGTGCCTTCAATTAATACTTCAATATCACCGGTTTGAGTATCGTAGCGCTTAATTTTATAAATGCCCTTTACCGAATCTTTTGAGTAGTGGAATGTTTTGCCTGGGGTAGCATCTTGACTGAAATAGATATAGCGACCATCAGGAGAGTATGCTGGCTCGCCTAAGTCTTTTTGATCATTAGGGCGTTCAGTTAACTTAACACCTTCACCACCGGCAACGTGGTACATCCATACTTCACCGGCTCCCAAACTACGACTAGCGGTAAAGTGCTTTCGAGCAACTAAATATTGCGAGTCAGGGCTCCATGCTGGGCTGTTTAATAAACGAAAGGTTTCTGACGTAACAGGGCGTGGATTACTACCGTCTGCATCCATTACCCAAATGTTGTCACCACCATCTTCATCAGATGTAAAGGCAATTGATTTACCATCAGGGCTATACACTGGCTGCATTTGCCAAGCGATACCTGAAACTATTTTCTTAGCTTCTCCACCAGAAATTGGCATTTGATAAATATCGCCAAGTAAATCGAACACGATGGTTTTTCCGTCAGGAGACACACTGACGTTCATCCAAGTACCTTCAGTAACATCAATTTTTACTTTTTCAAGTGGGGCATTTTCTGGCGCATTAACTTGCCATTTAGCTGTATCTTCTGATGCATTAACTGCAAGTGATGCACTGGCCAGACTAAGTGCAATAGCGGTATACAATGGTTTTATTTTTGAGGTAAACATGCACAATCCATTATTATGATTATCGTTATTGATCGGAGTTACACTTTTATCAATCAAGTGTTGTTTGCGAGTTATAAAACTGATGATATTTATCGCATAAATTAAGCAAGAACTAAACATTTATTCTGTTTCAATTGATGACAGAAAAAGCTGATTATTTGATTGAAATAAGTTTGCAAAGTCGGGGGTATTAATGGTGATAACGGTATAAAATGTTTAAAGAGTAACAAAACGAATTTGCGTAAACATGTTTGAATACGGTTAGTGAACTCATTATGTATAAAGAATAAGTGGAGGAGAATAAGTATAAGTAGGCTTACTTAACTGGTTAATATGATTTTGTTTTTTATAAAATCGAAAACCGCAGATTAAGTGCGGTGATCATGTACCAATTATCAAAAATACATTACAGCTGAATCCGTTATGCAATGACCACAGGATCTTCTGTTTGAATTAATCCTTCCGTAACGACCTTGCAAGTTACTCCGCCGCGCCAGTGTGGTGACAAGGCTTGTTCTAAACCGGGCTGAGCTATTTCCATTTTAGCGCATGGATCGGTTTCACCAGTTATAACTAGAGAAACGTGCTCACCAATCGAAATGGTTTTACCTACATCGGCAGCACTAAATTCATGACCATCAATTAATAGATTAGCTCGACGGGTAAGCCAGTCTAAATTAACGTTGATTTCTTGGCATGCCGTTTTCCATTGCTCTATCGACATTACAGTTACTTGGCGCTTGCTTGGCCGACCAAAGACATCATTTTCTACACCACGAAGCAAACTCACATTTGCGCAAAAAACGGGCTTCATTGGGCCTTTTTTTACTGTTTTGTATGCGATAGCTTGTAGTGTAGACATGATTAAAGTCCTTTTCTGATCATATATTTATAAGGTGTCTGATTTGTGTCACTTGCAATAAGAGTGTGATCCATAAACTCACAAAAACTTGGAATATCTCTGGTTGTTGCTGGGTCGTCAGCGGTAATAAGTAATGTTTCACCTTCAGCCATTTTACGGACTGTCTTACGGATCATCATGACAGGCTCAGGACAACGTAAACCTAACGCATCTAAATGATGCTGCGCTGTTGAAAATATTTCGCTCATACCCACTCTTATATACGACAGACTAACAATAATTGCGCTAATTTTACTCTGCTGAGTTACTGTTGCAAGGGCTTAACCTTAGCTTTATTAGTAAATCGTGAACTAGTACCCATTGTTCCACGTGGAACACGTGTCGTGCTGGCAATAAAAAAAGCCGTACTTCTGTTCAAAGTACGGCTTTTTACACATTTATTATATCAGCAGAGGTTAGCTTTCTACGCGCTCAAAAATAGTCGCAATACCTTGGCCTAAACCAATACACATGGTTGCTAAACCATATTTAGCATCTTTAGCTTCCATTAAGTTAATCAAGGTCGTTGAGATACGAGTACCAGAGCAGCCTAATGGGTGACCTAATGCAATTGCGCCGCCATTTAAGTTCACTTTCTCATCAACCACATCGGTTAGACCTAAGTCTTTAACACATGGAAGAGACTGAGCTGCGAACGCTTCGTTTAATTCAATCACGTCCATATCATCGATATTTAGACCTGCACGAGCCAGAGCTTTCTTAGTCGCTGGTACTGGGCCGTAACCCATGATTGCAGCATCACAACCGGCAACAGCCATTGAACGGATGCGAGCACGAATAGGTAGGCCTAGTGCTTTGGCTTTTTCTTCTTCCATTACTAACATTGCAGAAGCGCCATCAGATAAAGCTGAAGAAGTACCCGCTGTTACTGTACCGTTAGCTGGGTCAAACGCAGGGCGCAATCCAGATAAAGATTCAAGTGACGTTTCTGGGCGGATGACTTCATCGTGGCTTACTTTAATCAAAGCGCCATTAGCATCATGACCTTCAATTGGCACAATTTCATTGTCAAATCGACCTTCAACCGTTGCTGCGTGTGCACGTTGATGTGAGCGCACAGCAAATGCATCTTGTTGCTCACGAGTAATTCCATGCATTTTGCCAAGCATTTCAGCGGTTAAACCCATCATACCTGAGGCTTTAGCAACGTTACTTGCAAGACCAGGATGGAAGTCTACGCCATGGTTCATTGGTACGTGACCCATATGCTCAACACCACCGACGATGAAGGTGTCGCCTTGACCTGTCATGATGGCGCGAGTGGCTTGGTGAAGCGCATCCATTGATGAACCACATAAACGGTTTACGGTTACAGCACCGGCTGATTTTGGAATTCCAGCCAATAACGCAGCATTACGTGCGATATTAAAACCTTGTTCCAAAGTTTGTTGCACACAACCCCAGATAACATCTTCGATGTCATTTGGATCAAGTTTACTGTTGCGGCTTAATAATGATTTCATTAGTTCAGCAGAAAGAGTTTCTGCTCGTACATTTCTAAATACTCCAGCCTTAGAGCGGCCCATCGGAGTACGAATGCAGTCGACGATTACAGCGTTTTTCATGATGTTATTCCTTTACTGCTGATTAGGCTGGGTAGTATGTGCCGTTAGTAGCTGCAAGCTCGCGCATTGCGTCAGTCACTTGATATAGGCCACCTAAGTGTGCAAATTTGTCAGCCATTGCGACAAAGTTAGCGATACCCATAGTATCTAAGTAACGGAATACACCGCCTCTGAATGGTGGGAAACCAATACCGTAAACTAAGCCCATATCGCCTTCAGCTGGAGAAGCAATAATGCCTTCTTCTAAACAGCGAACCGTTTCGATAACCATTGGGATCATACAACGTGCGATAATCTCATCGGATTCGAAATCTTTAAGCTCACCAAATTCTTTACCAAGCAGTTCATAGCTAGTCGGGTCCAAATCTTTCTTAGGTTTACCACGACGGTCAACAGAGTAAGAGTAGAAACCTTTAGTATTCTTCTGACCAAAGCGTTCACTCTCAAACATAATGTCGATAGCGTCTTTGCCATTTTTACCCATGCGATCAGGGAAACCTTCAGCCATAACAGCTTGTGCATGATGTCCAGTATCAAGACCGACAACGTCAAGTAAGTAAGCAGGGCCCATTGGCCAGCCAAACTGTTTCTCCATGACTTTATCTACTTTGGCAAAGTCAGCACCGTCAGCGAGTAAGCCACTGAACCCTGCAAAGTAAGGGAATAACACACGGTTAACGAAGAAACCTGGGCAGTCATTAACGACAATCGGGGTTTTACCCATTTTGCTGGCGTAAGCGACGACAGAAGCAATGGTTTCTTCAGAGCTGTTTTCACCACGAATAACTTCAACCAATGGCATTTTGTGCACAGGGTTGAAGAAGTGCATGCCACAGAAACGTTCAGGTTTCTTCATGCTTTTAGCCAGTAAGTTTATTGAAATTGTAGAAGTGTTTGAGGCGATGATGGCATCGTCTGCTACGTGTCCTTCTACTTCTGCTAATACTGACGCTTTTACTTTTGGATGTTCAACTACAGCTTCAACGACGACGTCAGCATCCTTAATTGGTGCGTAATCTAAAGCTGGAGTGATGTTGTTTAATACTGCAGCCATTTTAGCTGGAGTAGAGCGGCCACGTTTAACCTGAGCAGTTAACAATTTAGCGGCTTCGCCGAGCCCTAAATCAAGTGCAGGTTGGGCAATATCTTTCATGACGATAGGCGTACCTTTACTGGCACTTTGGTAAGCAATACCACCGCCCATAATACCAGCGCCAAGTACAGCCGCACTGTCGACGTTTTTAGCCAGTTTGCCTGCTTTCTTTGCTTTGCCTTTAACTAATTGGTCATTTAAGAATATACCAATTAACGCAGTGGCTACTTCAGTTTTCGCTAGCTTGATAAAGGCTTGGTTTTCAACCTTCAATGCTTCTGCGCGATCAAGTGTTGCAGCTTGCTCTATGACACTAACAGCCATCATAGGTGCAGGATAGTGTTTACCTGCCACTTTGAATACCATGCCCTTTGCTGTTGCGAATGACATCATCGCTTCAACTTTTGGTAAGGTCAGTGGTTTTAGTTTGCGGTTACGACGAGACTGCCAATCTAACTTTTCGGCAATAGCGTCTTTTAGCATTTGAAGCGCAGCTGCCTCTAAATTCTCGGGTGCAACAACAGCGTCAACAGCGCCAACTTTCAAAGCTGCGTCTGGGCGTTGATCTTTACCTGTGGTGATCCACTCAAGAGCGTTATCTGCACCGATTACACGTGGTAAGCGCACAGTGCCACCAAAGCCAGGAATTAACCCAAGTTTGGTTTCTGGTAAACCAATACGAGCATTGGTGTCAGCAATACGCAAATCAGTAGCAAGTATGGCTTCACAACCACCACCAAGTGCAAACCCGTTAACTGCAGATGCTGTTGGGAACGGTAGATCTTCTAGTTTATCAAACACGGCACTCGCTTGTTCAACCCAGCTAAGTAATGTGGCGTCATCCAGTTTGAATAACCCTAAAAACTCAGTGATATCTGCACCGACAATAAAGGTACTTTTACCTGATGTGAGTAATAAACCTTGGATGCTAGCATCTTGTTTAATGCTCTCAAGAGCTGCATCTAATGAAGAAAGAGTTTCTTTATCGAATTTGTTTACCGAGCCTGGTGCGTTAAAGCACAACTTGGCAATGTTATCCTCTAATAACTCTACTTGAATTGTAGGACTTTGGTAGATCATTGCTTGCTTCCTTTTTGCTAAAAGCGACTTCCACATCACAATTACTGTGTTGTTATCTAGCTTTGTTTCACAGCAGCGACGGCCATCATTTGACCAGTTGCCAAACAGTGTGCGACGAAATGAAATAAATTACAACACCCAATTTAAACGTCCGTTTAAATATTTATCTGCTAGAGGCCATTTTGTCCTTTGTGATACACTTCACAAGTTGTCAAACAAGAAAAATAACATCACAGGGATAGCCAAAATGGATCAGCTAGCTAATTTTTATCATGCTCACATTGCAGAATTAAATCGTCGGGTTGCCGAGATTGTTAGTCGCGAAAACCTCGCGGGGTTAGTGATACATTCTGGCCAAGCTCATCGTCAGTTTTTAGATGACTTAAGCTACCCGTTTAAAGTGAACCCACAATTTAAGGCTTGGGTGCCCATTTTAGATAATCCTAACTGTTGGGTTGTGGCCAATGGCATAGATAAACCAACGCTGATTTTTTATCGCCCCGTGGATTTTTGGCACAAAGTAAGTGACGAGCCGACTGATTTTTGGGCAGAGCATTTTGATATTAAATTATTAACCAAAGCCGATAGGGTTGCTGAGTTATTGCCAAACAATATTGCTGACTGGGCCTATTTAGGCGAGCATCTTGATGTAGCTGAAGTGTTGGGGATGAGCCGTCGTAATCCTGATTCTGTACTTAATTATCTGCATTACCACCGTGCCGATAAAACCCAGTATGAATTGGAGTGTTTACGCCGTGCTAACCAGATTGCAGTAAAAGGGCATTTAGCGGCAAAAAATGCTTTTTATAATGGCGGTAGTGAGTTTGAAATCCAGCAGCAATATTTGTCTGCGATTGGCCAAACTGAAAATGAAGTGCCTTATAGCAATATTGTCGCGCTAAACCAAAATGCTGCGATTTTGCATTACACTGCGCTTGAGCATCAAATTCCATCGCCTAGGTTGTCTTTTTTAATTGATGCGGGTGCTAACTATAATGGTTATGCGTCAGATATTACGCGTACTTATTCATTTGAGAAAAACCGCTTTTACGAATTGATAGTAGAAATGAATAAGATGCAGTTAGCCATTGTCGATATGATGAAGCCGGGGGTTAAGTACACCGACCTTCATTTAACCACGCATGCCAAATTAGCTGAATTAATGCTGCAATTTGATATTGCATCGGGTGACGCTCAAGGTCTTGTGGAACAAGGCATAACCAATGTGTTTTTCCCTCATGGATTGGGGCATATGTTAGGGCTTCAAGTTCATGATATGGGCGGCTTTTCCCATGATGAGCGTGGCACTCATATTCCTACTCCCGAAGGCCATCCATTTTTGCGTTGTACTCGTGAGATTGCAGCGAACCAAGTATTCACCATTGAACCGGGGATCTACATTATTGATTCATTATTGGCGGAGCTAAAAAACGATCAACGCCATACTCAAGTAAATTGGAATACGATTGATGAATTGCGACCATTCGGCGGTATTCGAATTGAAGATAATGTTATTGTTCACCAAGACCGTAATGAAAATATGACTCGAGAGCTTGGACTGGTTGACTGAACAATACTTAATTCCCAATCAAACATTAAAGATTGAAGAAGATATAAAGCATAGCCGTTTCATTACTGTACTATTTCATTGCAGTAGTGAAATAGCGCTTAAGTGTGCACTCACTAACCTCAGGGCGCAATACCCTGGTGCTAACCATTATTGTTATGCGTATGTGGCAGCTGATCCTTCTAACAGCATTGCTATTGGCAGTAGTGATGACGGTGAACCTGCAGGCAGTGCTGGTAGACCTATGTTAGCAACGCTTCAAGGTTCAGATATTGGTGAAATAGGCGCGGTTGTTATTCGGTATTTTGGTGGAACAAAGCTAGGTGTTGGTGGATTGGTTAGAGCTTATTCTTCCGGCATTAAATCGGGGTTAACCCAGCTAACTACTGAAACCAAATACATTCGTTACCGGTCATCATTAATCTGCAGTTACTCGCAACTCAATAATATTGAATACCTGATAAATCAATTTGATGGGGTTATCATCAATAAATCATTTTTGGCAGAGATTGAAATTGAGTTTGAAATTGCCAAAGTTTTTCATCAAGAGTTTAATCGCGAATTAGCGACACAAACCCAAGGTCAGCTTAAAGCAAAGTTTAACGTTTGATGGGGCTAAAAAGTATGCCAGAATATAACGTTACCAGCAGAATAATAAGTGCAATTAAGAACCAATACTATGCAAACTAGTGCAAAAGTAATCCATGCAATATAAAACAATTATTAGAATAACCGGCCTATTGATGGGATTATTTTCTATCACTATGTTGCCGCCAGCATTGGTTGCCATTCTTTATAAAGATGGTGGCGGTACTGCTTTTATTCAGGCATTTTGCGTGAGTTTATTTCTCGGGTTTTTATTGTGGTACCCCAACCGCAGACAAAAAGGGGATTTACGTACTCGTGAAGGCTTTTTGATTGTTGTGATGTTTTGGACGGTACTGGGGTCAATTGGGGCGCTGCCCTTTATATTTTCAACCGAACCAAATCTTAGTTGGACTGACAGTTTCTTTGAGTCTTTTTCTGCACTAACAACAACAGGTGCCACCGTGATTGTGGGGCTTGATGACTTGCCTAAAGCCATTTTATTCTACCGGCACCTACTACAATGGATGGGCGGCATGGGTATCATTGTACTGGCTGTCGCGATTTTGCCCTTACTCGGAATTGGTGGGATGCAGCTGTATAAAGCTGAAATTCCAGGCCCTGTAAAAGACAGTAAAATGAAACCCAGAATTGCAGAAACAGCTAAAGCATTATGGTACATCTACCTGCTGCTTACTGTTGCTTGTGCAACAGCATTTTATTTTGCTGGTATGGGGGCGTTTGATGCCATTTGTCATTCATTTTCAACCATTGCGATTGGTGGATTCTCAACTCACGATGCTAGTATTGGCTACTTTGATAGTCCATTAATTAACGTAATTTGTGCTGTTTTCTTATTGATTGCTGCAGTGAACTTTAGTTTGCACTTTGCCGCTTTTAGCTGGCGAGGGATCAATTTTAAAGTTTATTTTCGAGATGCTGAGTTTAAAGCGTTAATTGGTATTCAGCTGACACTAACAGCAATTTGTTTTGCTACTTTATATAGCTCTGGCATTTATGACACGCCAGAACAAACCTTAGATTATGCCTTCTTTCAAGTGGTGTCTATCTCGACCACAGCAGGGTTTGGCACTGAGAGCTTTCATTCCTGGCCTTTATTTCTGCCTATCTTATTAATCTTCTCAAGCTTTATTGGCGGATGTGCTGGTTCTACTGGTGGCGGGATGAAAGTCATTCGTTTTGTTTTATTGTTGCTTCAGGGCTCTCGTGAAATGAAGCGTTTAATCCATCCAAAGGCAATGTATTCAATTCGAATAGGAAAGTCAGCATTACCTGATAGGGTTGTCGATGCGGTGTGGGGATTCTTCTCTGCTTATGCGTTGGTGTTTGTCATTTGTATGGTGTTGTTGATGGCAATGGATATGGATGCCATTACTGCATTTAGTGCAACGGCAGCGAGTATCAATAATTTGGGACCTGGTTTGGGGGATGTGGCGAGTAACTATGCGAGTGTTACCGATGGCGCTAAATGGGTATTGGTTTTAGCAATGCTATTTGGGCGGCTGGAAGTGTTTACTTTACTGGTCTTATTTACGCCTACATTCTGGAAGAACTAGGTTTACCACACCAATGACAGGGAAAAACATGTCGAACAATCTGATAATCTATTCCACTGTGGACGGTCAAACTCGTGCTATTTGTGAAGCGATCAAGGCTGTTGTCGTTAATGCTGGGGAACAGGTTGAACTTGTATCATTAGCTCAAGCCAATGCGCTTTCTCAGTCTGGCAGACTCGCTGATTTTGATAAGATATTAATTGGGGCTAGTATTCGCTATGGTAAGCATCGCCCGCAGTTATTTGAATTTATTACCCAGTATCAAACCGAACTTGAGCGAGCTAAAAGTGGCTTTTTCACGGTCAATGTTGTGGCGCGTAAACCTGAAAAAAATACCCCTGACACCAATCCTTATATGCAAAAATTCCTAACGCTTACCAAATGGCAGCCTAAGTTGTTAGGGGTATTTGCTGGGAAAATCGATTACCCTAAATACCGCACTATCGATAGAGTTATGATTCGGTTCATCATGTGGATGACCAAAGGCCCCACAGATACCTCTGGCACCTATGAGTTTACGGATTGGCATAAGGTCGATGAGTTCGCAAAAGGCTTTTTAGCACTCAAGTAAGCGTGCTGAAATAGCCTGCATTGTGAGTTGTGTTATTTGGCGCAATACAAGCGGTGTAAAATGGAAATCACCTCAGTAACTTCAGCGTTTTTTAGAGTGTAATAGACATTTTGAGAGCTTTTGCGTGTGTTGACTAAGTCTTGAGCCCGAATGACGGCTAAATGCTGTGATAAGGCTGATTGGCTTAGTGGCACGGTTTCATTAAGCTCTGTCACGCTTAGCTCTTTATCCAGCAACAAACACAAAATCATTAAACGATATGGATTGGCAATTGCTTTAAGCCATTTAGCTGCCATCTCGGCATTGCCTAGCATTGAATCTACATCAATATTTTCAGACATTTATCTACCTGCTACTCACATATGTTTTTGTAAAATGGATACACCATTAGCATCATACTGCTGGCTAACCGAGATCTCAATTTTATCATTCAATTATATGAGACGTTTCTAATTTGTGATCAAAGAGCACGATTGAATCGCCTTTTTTTGCCACAATAATATTCCAATAGAGCAACAATCGGTGTGCAAATGGCAAAAACATTAGTGATTTATTACTCAAGAGGCGGGCATACAGCCCAAATCAGTCGCGCGATAGCTGAGCAAATTGTTCTGAGTGGTCATCAGTGCGATGTCGTTAATATTCTTGATAATAATCATGCTGATATTGATTGGAATAGCTATGATGCAATCGCACTTGGTGCTTGTGTGCTTTATGGTTCATATCATAAGTCGGTATTTGAATTTGTTAGTCGTTATCAAACTGAGCTAAGTAGCAAGCCGAACAGTTTTTTCTGTGTAAACGTAGTGGCGCGCAAGCCTGAAAAACGCATTCCTGAAAACAACAAATACCTACAAAAGTTCATGGAACTTTCACCTTGGAAACCACAAGATGTGAAAATCATCCCTGGTAAAGTCAATTACCCTTCATGGACTTGGTACGACAGTTTGGCGATTCGTCTAATCATGAAGATAACCGATGGACCAACCGATCCGACAAGTGTGATTGATTATACAGATTGGGATGATGTCAAAGTCTATGGTGACCATATTGTCAGTTTGATTGCTAGCGAGGCGGTCAGTTAACATTGAGTCATGAAACTCTAAAGCCTTAATGAAAATTAAGGCTTTTTTATTGGCTTTATACTAATCAGTAGCGCCAAACTCAGGAGCGAATAACACGGCAACCGTGACTTTAAAGCCTCAATAAAGATTAAGTTTTTTTATTGGGCTTTATACTAATCAGTCGCGCCAAACTCAGGAGCGAATAACACGGCAACCGTGACTTTAAAGCCTCAATAAAGATTAAGTTTTTTATTGGCTTTACACTAATCAGTAGCGCCAAAAATCAGGAGCGAATAACTCGGCAACTGTGACTTTAAAACCTCAATAAAGATTCAGTTCTTTTTATTGGCTTTATACTAATCAGTCGCGCCAAAACTCAGGAGCGAATAACACGGCAACCGTGACTTTAAAGCCTCAATAAAGATTAAGTTTTTTTATTGGCTTTATACTAATCAGTAGCGCCAAAAATCAGGAGCGAATAACACGGCAACCGTGACTCAAAGTCTTAATGAAGGCTAGGTTGTTTTATTGACTTTATACTCATCAGTAGCGCCAAAACTTAGGGGCGAATAACACAGCTACCGTGATAATTTCTAGACGGCCTAAAAGCATGCCAAATGCTAATGCCCACTTAGCGATATCTGGTAGGCTTGAAAAGTTACCTGCAGGCCCAATAACAGGGCCAAGTCCTGGGCCGACATTGGTGACTGCTGTGATCGCGCCTGTAATACTGGTTACGGCATCTAACCCTGAAAGCACTAATGTAATCGCTAATAAGAGTATCACCAGAAAAAACAACATTATAAACGCCATAATTGAGCGAATAATATCGTTATCTATGGTGCGTTTGTTATAGCGTTTTTTGATGACTGCTTGAGGATGAAACTGCTGTGTAAGCTGTTGATACATTACTTTAAGAGAGATTTGAAAGCGAAATATTTTTATTCCGCCCGAGGTGGAGCCTGAGCAACTACCGACAAACATTAAAAACAAAAAAGTTAAACTGGCAACGGCGCCCCAAGCTTGGTAATCAGTTAACCCATAACCCGTTGTGGTGACCACTGAAACCACATTAAAGCTGGCTAATCTTAATGCATCTAAATAAGGCATATCGGCGCTAAACCAAAGCCAAGTACCTAAGCTAACAGAAACAAAGCTAATAAATTTAAGGAACCCTTTTACTTGTTCATCATCCCAAATTTTCATCGACCGTTGCTGTAGGGATTGAACAAACATTAGTAAAGGCAACCCCCCAGCCGCCATAAAGACCACCGCAATCCAGTGCGCGGAAGCTGAAAATGAAGACATCGAACTATCTGATGTGGAATAGCCGCCAGTAGAAAGCGTTGTCATGGCATGGTTAATGGCTTCAAACCAGTGCATTCCTGATGTGTGATATGCCATTGCACATATAACGGTGAGCACAAGGTAAACCTTGAATAGGTGTTTTGCCATGTGTTGAGTACGGGGAGTTGCTTTATCGCCCCAGTCTGATGATTCAGTGCGAAATAATCGCATACCACCGACATTTAAAAACGGCAAAATGGCCACAGCCATAACAATAAAGCCTATCCCCCCAAGCCACTGCAAGAGCGAACGCCAAATTAAAATGCTGTGGTCCATGTTATCAAGACCGGATAATACGGTTGAGCCAGTAGTGGTGATACCTGACATGGTTTCAAAAAAGGCATCGGTATAGTTTATGCCGTGATAAAGGGTAAAAGGTAAGGCGGCAAACAAACTGACAATTAACCATGTGACTGTGGTTAAAAAGAACATATCACGAATGTTGAGGTTGATTTTTCTACTGTGGCCACTTTGAATACATAAAATGGCAATTAGGCCAGTAAATAACCCGGACATCATAAAGTCGCCGATGGTTTCTTCATGATAAAACAATGCAAAAGCCATTGGCACCAGCATAAAGCCGGTGAGAATCGACAGGAATATGCCAACAACAAAGAGTAGCGGCTTAATATTCAGCATGGGCTGTTAAAAGAAAAACGCACTCGGTTGGAATAGCTTTTCTACATCGCCAATGAATTTTTTATTCACTAAGAATAAAATCACATGATCTCCTTCTTCAATGATGGTTTTATCGTGGCCCATGATCACTTCATCATTACGCACAATTGCGCCAATGGTCGTTCCGGGTGGCAGTTTGATATCGCTGATTTGCTTGCCGACAACTTTAGAGGTTGATGAGTTACCATGAGCAATTGCTTCAATTGCTTCTGCTGCACCACGGCGTAATGAATACACATTACAAATGTCGCCTTGACGAATATGGGTTAGTAAGGCTGAAATGGTGGTTTGTTGTGGCGAGATGGCAATATCGATATTCGCTTCTTGAACGATATCAACATAGGCTTCACGCTGAATAAGCACCATGACTTTTTTGGCGCCCATTCGTTTTGCTAATAGTGCCGACATGATATTGGCTTCATCATCATTGGTGACGGCAATAAACACATCGGTTTGATCAATATGTTCTTCAAGGAGTAGCTCTTGATCAGAGGCATCACCATTGAATACTGTGCAGTTTTCAAGTTTCTCGGATAAGCTTTCTGCTCGCTCTAGACTGTGTTCAATCAGTTTTACTGAATGATTTTTTTGTAAACGTTTAGCTAGGCCTAAACCAATATTACCGCCACCAGCAATCATGATGTTGCGGTAAGAGTTATCCAGCTTTTGCATTTCGCTCATCACGGCACGGACATGTCGAGTGTCGGCGACAAAAAACACTTCGTCATCGGCTTCGATAATCGTGGTGCCTCGTGGCATGATCGCTTTGCCTTTGCGGAAAATAGCCGCAACTCGGGTATCAATATTCGGCATGTGTTCGCGTAAAGCTGCAAGGGCATTCCCCACTAACGGGCCGCCGTAATAGGCCTTTACGGCAACTAAGCTAAGCTTACCTTTCGCAAACTCAAGGACTTGTAGCGCTCCAGGGTACTGCACCAAACGTTCAATATAAGCTGTGACGAGTTGCTCTGGTGCAATCAGTTCATCAATGACAAATCCACCACGTGTTTTGGTATCACTGCCTTTAACTTCGGTATTAATGAAGAGTTTTTCTTGAAGGTCTAAATAGGCTTCTGAGCGGATACGAGCGATTTTAGTAGGGGTACCAAATAAGCTGTAGGCAATATGACAAGCTGCCATATTGCATTCATCACTATTGGTCACAGCAATGAGCATATCAGCATCTTCTGCGCCGGCCTTTTTCAAGGTGCTCGGGTGAGCACCGTGGCCAATAACCGTTTGTAAGTCGAACTTATCTTGTAAATATTTAACTCGAGTACGGTCATTATCAACAAGGGTAATATCGTTATTCTCACCGACAAGGTTCTCGGCTAGGGTACCGCCGACTTGTCCTGCGCCTAAAATAATAATCTTCATTACTGTGCTGGTATCCCTGCTATAACACGCTTAAATCGCTTTAATCAAACGGGCGTAATAAAAACCGTCCATATTGTTTTGTCCTGGTAAAATCTGCCAGCCGATATCATCTGCAGATGGCTGTTGTGCAATCGGATCAAGCGTTGCATCTGGTGTACGTTGTAAAAACTGCTCTATTTGCTGACGATTTTCTTGAGGCAAGATAGAGCAAGTGGCATATAGCATGGTGCCGCCAGGTTTTAACCACTTCCAACAATGATCAATAATCTGTTGCTGTAATAGTGCTAATTCTTCAATATCTGCATTTTTACGTAGCCACTTAATATCAGGATGACGACGGATAACCCCTGTTGCTGAGCAAGGGGCATCTAATAAAATACGATCAAATTTCTCACCTGACCACCAACTGTCAATATCTGCAGCATCACCATGAATAACTTGCGCTTTTAATTGCAGTCTGTCTAGATTTTGTTGCACTCGCTCGAGACGTTTTGCGTCAAAGTCGACGGCAACCATAGAAATACTTGGTTCGCACTCTAGGGTATGACAGGTTTTACCGCCAGGGGCTGCACAAGCATCAAGAATGAGTTCATTGGCTTTTGGTGCGAGTAAGGTTGCTGCCCACTGTGCTGCGCCGTCTTGCACCGATGCAGCGCCATCAGCAAAGTTCGGTAGTTGCATGACATCTTTTGGACTTGCTAGAAAAATGGCGTCATCACTATCACCAGCTGTTGCTTCAATATCTTGCTCTGCTAATCGTGCTAAATATTCTTCACGAGTTTGAGATAATTGGTTATTGCGAAGCCACATAGGTGGGCGCTGGTGGCTTTGCTCAATAATATCCGCCCAATTATCTGGGTAGGCACTTTTAAGGCGCTTAATAAACCATGCTGGCGTGTTGTACTTTAATGTGTCGTTATCTGTATTTAAGGGTGCCTCTTTACGCTGAATATTACGTAACACGCCATTAATGACTTTAACCAGACCATCAAACTTCATTTGACGACAGGCTTCAGCGGTTTCTGAAATGGCTGCATGAGCAGGAATACGAGTAAAGTAAAGCTGGTAACAACCAACCAATAACAGCTGGTGCAATACACGCTGTTTTCCCTTAAAGGGTTTACTTAAGCAGTCACTAACACATTTATCTAGCTGAGGAAGTTGGCGCATTACGCCATAACAAAGTTCTGCCAATAAGGCTTTATCTTTGCCATTTTGTAAATGCTGCTGTTGCTCTGGTAGGGCAACCGATAATGAAATGCCTTTTTCTAGTACGTTAAAAATGGCTTTTGCCGCTAGCGCTCTCACATTCATTATTGTGCTGCCTCTGTTTTATCTTCAGGACAAATAAAGCAAGTGCCTTGGCTAAACCAATCAGCACGAGAATTTAAAATGTCCGCGACAGGCATTTGTTTTTTCCCAGGTAGTTGCATGACTTGTAGTTGCAGACTTCCTTCACCTGTAGCAACGGTAATACCTTGTTTAGTGCTGTCGATAATGGTGCCAGGTTCTGCAGCAACGTTATCAAGTGTATATTGAGCCTGCCAAACTTTTATCGTATTGCCTTGATGAGTGAAGTGGCTTGCTGGCCAAGGGTTAAAAGCACGAATTTCTTGCCATAATTGTTTGGCGGGTTTACGCCAATCAATCTGCGCTTCTTCTTTTGATAGCTTTTCTGCGTAATTAGCTAATGCTTCATCTTGTTTCTCAGCGGTAATCGAACCATCACTGATACCGACTAAAGCTTGAACTAAGGCTTGAGGACCTTGCTCTGCAAGTTTGCTGTATAAAGTGGCTGAAGTGTCAGTATCTTCGATTGGTAGCGAAGTTTTTAATAACATGTCACCCGTATCTAAGCCGATGTCCATCTGCATAATCGTGACACCTGTTTCAGTGTCACCTGCCCACAAAGCTCGTTGAATAGGTGCTGCACCACGCCAACGAGGTAAGATGGAGCCATGAACGTTAATACAACCTAGTTTAGGTGTATCTAATACTATCTTGGGTAAGATCAAACCATAAGCAACCACAACCATGATATCGGCGTTAAGCGACGCTAATTCTGCTTGAGCGTCTTCTTTACGTAATGATGCTGGTTGAAAAACAGGAATGTTGTTAGCTACGGCAAGCTGTTTTACAGGACTTGCTTGTAACTTTTTCCCTCGCCCAGCAGGTCTGTCCGGTTGAGAATAGACTGCAATGACATTATGCTCAGAATTAATGAGTGCTTGCAGATGCAATGCGGCAAAGTCTGGCGTACCAGCAAAGATAATATTTAACGGTTTCAAATGGAGTCCTATGCTTCTTTAGCTGCTAAACGCGCTTCTTTTTCAAGCTTTTTCTTAATGCGATCACGTTTCATTTTAGACAAGTAATCTACAAATAGTTTGCCTTGTAAGTGATCCATTTCATGTTGCAGACAAATAGCGAACAGGTCATCAGCTTCAACAGTGAACTCTTCACCGTGACGATCTAATGCTTTTAATGTTACAAATTCAGCACGGTCAACTTTGGCGTAAACACCAGGTACCGATAAACAGCCTTCTTCATTCGTAAAGTCGCCGCTTTTCGCTACGATTTCAGGATTAATGAAAATGGTTGGGCGTTCAACATCGTCTTGTAAATCCATCACAATTAATTGCTGGTGGAAATCAACTTGGGTTGCTGCTAAACCAATGCCTTTTTCTTCGTACATTGTTTCAAGCATGTTATCTATTTGAGTCTGTAGAGCGTCACCAAAATCGGTGACAGGCTTGGCTACAGTGCGTAATCTTTCATCTGGAAAACGTAAAACTTTTAATAATGGCATATATAAACTCTTAACAAGTCTGTCAAATTTCAGCCAGTTAGCTATACTGGCTAAGTTAATGGGTTAATTTTAATCCTTACTGACCATCAATAACAGCAAAAGCTCTAATAAAGAGCTAAACACATGGAATGAACCATGAAACGGATATTTTTACTCGCGTTTTTGTTACTTAGTACACTGTTTGTTAATGCAGATACATTAACATTAAAATCTGGGCACCCCGATTCTTACATCGTTAAGAAAGGTGACACTCTTTGGGATATCTCGGCATTTTTCCTAGAGGACCCTTGGCGCTGGCCTAAATTATGGGGCGCTAACCCGCAGATTGCTAACCCACATCTTATTTATCCAGGTGATCGACTGACCCTTGTCTTTATCGATGGTCAACCTCGCTTGGTACATAAACAGCATATCAAAAAAGGTCCAGAAGGGCGTATTAGTTCAAAAGGTGGCCCGATCCCTGCGATTGACCTTTCACTCATTCAACCTTATTTGGTACAAAACCGCGTTGTCGATCCTGAGTGGTTTGAAGGCTTACCGATGATTTTAGGTGGTGAGAGTCCATCTCGTCATCATGTGATGAATGATATTGTATATATCAATGCGAATTTACCATTAGGGCAAAAGTTAGCAGTGTATCAAGAGGGGCGTGAGTTTCTTGATAAGGAAACCAGTGATACTTTGGGCCAAGAAATTATTTTAACGGCAAGTGGCCGTGTGACTGAGTCCGGCGACATTTCTAAGGTTCAACTGTTAAGTAATTGGCGTGAATCAAAAGCTGGCTTTAAAGTTGCGCCTGTAGAAGATGAAGCCTTGATGTCTGCTTATTTTATTCCTAAGGCTGCGCCAGAAGGTGTACCTGCAAATGTCATTGCTATAGAAAAGGACATTCGTGAAGTTGGTAAGTTGGATATTGTTTACTTAGACAAAGGTGAGCAAGACAATATTGAAACAGGTCATGTGTTTGCGATATATCGAAATGGTGAGCAAATCGTCATTAATGGTGATGGTGTTCCTGTTCCAACGTTAGATCGCACTGCTTATGATAGCTTAAAAGCGAAGATTTCAGATGATGAAGTCTTCACTATGCCTGACGTATACCACGGTAAATTAATGGTATTTAAAGTGTTTGAAAAAACCAGTATGGGAATTGTTATTGCTAACGAGCATCCTGTAAGAGTGGACGACAAGTTAATTACACCAAAAACAACGGATTTACGAGGCGAATAAATCTCTGAAAAGCTGGTCGATTGGCTAGTTGTTTGTGCAGTATCCGGGCTAGGACCCGCCCGGATTCAACAATTATTAACTCAAATGGATGTTGAGGAATTAAGACAACGTTTAGAGTTCGAAAAGCAGTCTTTGCCGCTATCGGCAAAGCTGCTTTCACAATGTCAGATAGACTTTGATAAAGTTGATGCCGCGCTGGATTGGCAGCAACAATCCTCCAACCACCATATCCTGTGCCTTTCCGATCCGGAATATCCTGCATTACTGAAGCAAATCTCAGATCCTCCCTCAGTGCTTTTTGTGAAAGGTCAGTTAGAAAGTTTGCTGTTGCCATCTATTGGCATGGTTGGCAGTCGAAATGCAACAGTAGGTGGATTAAACATTGCCAATGCACTTGCTGGTGAGCTTGTAAGTCTAGGCTTTTCTATTACAAGCGGTATGGCAACAGGGATTGATGGCGCCGCTCATAAAGCGGCGCTAGGGCATCAAGCCGTAACGGTGGCTGTATTGGGCACTGGGGTAGAATGCATTTACCCCAAAAGGCACAGTAATTTGTATCACCAAATACAAGACTCTGGTTGTGTAATAAGTGAATATTGGCCAAATATAGGTCCGTTTGCAGGAAACTTTCCTAAACGTAATCGAATTATTAGTGGTTTATCATTAGGGTCGATTGTGGTTGAGGCAACGCGTAAAAGTGGCTCACTTATTACCGCTAGGCTGGCGATGGAGCAGAACCGAGAAGTGTTTGCTGTACCAGGCTCAGTGGCTGGTGGATACAGTCAAGGTTGTCATGATTTGTTAAAGAATGGGGCTAAATTGGTTGAATGTGCGGCGGATGTTGTTGAAGAATTGTCCACAATGATCAGCTTTCACCTTGAAGATGTCGCTAATCGTCACCATATAGAAGATAATACAACAAATTTGCCATTTTCTACGCTGTTAGCTAGTGTAGGTTATGAGACTACCAGTTTAGATTCGGTAGTTGAGCATAGCGGGAAGTCGATAGATCTGGTGTTAGTTGAAATGCTTGAACTTGAATTGCAGGGCTGGGTTGCGCAAGTGCCTGGTGGTTACGTCAGACTAGAGAGGAGATAACCATGTTTGATATCCTCATGTATCTTTTTGAGAACTATGTTCACAGTGAAGTTGAGCTATTAGTTGACGAAGATGAACTTACCAAAGAGCTAACTCGAGCAGGGTTCCATCAGGCTGATATTTTAAAAGCCTTATCGTGGTTAGAACGTTTAGCTGATTTGCAAGAAAGCGATAAGCCTTACTTGTGTAATCATGCTCAACAGTCATTTCGTATATACACAAAAGATGAAATGGCAAAACTGGATGTTGAAAGCCGAGGCTTTTTATTGTTCTTAGAACAAATCCAAGTATTGAGTGTTGAGACTCGTGAGATGGTGATTGACCGAGTGATGGCACTTGATGAAACGAGCTTGATTTTAGAAGATTTAAAATGGGTTGTTCTGATGGTGCTATTTAATGTGCCAGGGAATGAATCCGCTTATGAGCAAATGGAAGATCTTATTTTTGAGCAGCCAGATGGCCGATTACACTCATAAATAGTCGATTGTTTTGACCAAGTGATGAAAAGGGAGGCATAGCCTCCTTTTTTGATCTTGATATTTGCTACACTAGTCTTGAGAGTTATTTATATCATAGCCTTATGACTGCAGTTTTCTATTGCAGTCATGGTTTGAGTTGAGAGCGACATGTCTAAAATTGATCAACAATTATTTACTGTGCATGAACATGCTTTAGAAAAAGAGTTTGAACTCTGCCCTAAGTGTGGCTGCGAATTATCAGTTAAAAACAGTAAACATGGTGGCTTTGTTGGTTGTAATAATTACCCGACATGTGATTTTACTCGACCATTAGTGCAACATGAATCTATTGAAACTCAGGTGATCGAAGGTTCAGAATGCCCAGAGTGTGGCTGTGAACTTGCTGTCAAATCAGGTCGATTCGGGATTTTTATCGGTTGTACTAATTACCCTGAGTGTAAACATATCGAAAAACATGATCATGATGCAGAAGCAGAAGTGATTAGCTGTCCTCATTGTAAAAAAGGTCACTTAGAGTCTCGAACAAGTCGTTATGGTAAAACCTTCTTTGCTTGTAATACGTACCCTAAATGCAAATACCTAGTGAACTATCCGCCTCATAATGAAACCTGTCCAGAGTGTGACTTTGGAATACTTGTTGAGCGCAAAGGCGCCGCAGGTAGCCGATTAGAATGCCCACAAAAAAGTTGTAAATATAAACGGCCTATATAACGGCGGGATGTCTATTTTGGGTTTGCCATAAGTAAACTCGTTGCTTCACCATAATCGTATATCAGCAATTGTTCATATCTACAGAGTCTGTATAATTTGTCTTTAATTTATATAGGTTAAAGGTTTTTTATGCAGCTGTTGAACGCATCTGAAGTCGCTGAAGTGTATGCCCAAGGTGGGGTTATTGCCTATCCAACAGAAGCTGTTTACGGCTTAGGTTGCGATCCTGATAATCTTAAAGCCATTCAAAAGCTCCTCGATATTAAACAGCGTCCTTGGCAAAAAGGTTTGATTCTGGTTGCCAGTGACTTTCAACAGTTAGTACCTTATATCGATGAGTCAAAGTTAACCACTGCCCAACTTGAGTTTGCTTTCAGCAAATGGCCTGGGCCATTTACCTTTGTGATGCCAATAAAGCCAGGCGTTAGTAAATTACTTTGCGGTCAATTTGATTCCATTGCTGTTCGTGTTTCTTCGCACCCAGTAGTCAGAGCTTTATGCGATACCGTTAACAAGCCTTTTGTATCAAGCAGTGCCAATATTGCGGGTCATGATCCCGCGATGTCAGCTGCTGAAATTGAGCATACTTTCTCTAACGATATTACAGCGCTGGTCGTGGGTGAGTTAGGTTCACAACGCCAGCCTTCGACAATTATTGATGCCCGTAGTGGTAAAGTATTACGTAATGGACAATAAGGATTTTGATATGGCACTACCTGATGCCTCAGTAGTAAAACAATATTTGTTATCACTTCAAGCAAGCATTTGTGAAGGCCTTGAAGCCTTGGATGGTAAAGCAACTTTTCAAGCCGAGTCATGGGAGCGTGCTGAAGGCGGTGGCGGCACCAGCAGAGTATTAACTAAAGGTAAAGTGTTTGAGCAAGCTGGAGTAAACTTCTCTCATGTTATGGGAGCGGCCATGCCTGCTTCTGCGACAGCACATCGCCCAGAATTAGCTGGACGCAGTTTTGAGGCCATGGGGGTATCGTTAGTCATTCACCCTAATAACCCGTTTATTCCGACGACGCATGCTAATGTACGTTTCTTTATTGCCCATAAAGATGGTGCCGATCCTGTTTGGTGGTTTGGTGGCGGATTTGATTTAACACCATATTACCCATTTGAAGAAGATGTGGTTTCTTGGCATCAAGCAGCGGCAGATATTTGCGCACCATTTGGTGAAGATGTCTATCCAAAATATAAGAAATGGTGTGATGAGTACTTTTTCTTACCACACCGAAATGAAACTCGCGGTGTTGGTGGATTATTTTTTGATGATCTAAACGAGCCTGGCTTTGAAAAGAGCTTTGAGTTTATGCAAGCGGTAGGCAGTGGTTTCTTAACGGCTTATGCGCCTATTGTCGAGCGAAATAAAGAACTTGAATATAACGATGATGAACGCCAGTTTCAGCTATACCGCCGTGGGCGCTATGTTGAGTTCAATTTAGTATATGACCGAGGTACCTTGTTTGGTTTGCAAACTGGTGGTCGCACCGAATCGATATTGATGTCGATGCCACCACTGGTGCGTTGGGAGTATGGCTTTACGCCAGAAGAAGATTCGCAAGAGGCTGAGTTGTACGAACGCTACCTTAAACCACAAGATTGGTTACAACTCGAAAGTTAGTCTTTATTACGCATGTTGTTAGCTAGAGTTGAAATAGCCTGAAATATCACTTGTTGATGTTCAGGCTTTTTTATTGCCTTGATAATGGCTTGTTCCATACAGGTAAGCCATTGTTCAACCATCGCTTGATCAATGGCAAACGGCATGTGCCTTGCTCTTAATGCTGGGTGACCGTACTTTTGTTGATATAACTGAGGTCCACCTAACCAGCCGCTGAGAAACTCAAATAGTTTTTGTTCTGAATCAGCAATAGGTGCGCGATGGATGCTCAGCAATGACTGAGTATCTGGTCGTTGCTGCATTTGTTGATAAAAATAACGGGCAATCAAGCGGATTGTTTTTTCGCCGCCAATAAGATCGTAGGCATTCGACTGCGATGGACCTCTATCATCAGTTTGTGGTTTGCTGGCAAAAAGTTTTTTAAACCAATTCATTATTAAGCTTTGCTAAGTAAAGTAGTTTTGGATTATAGCGGGATTTCTTACCTGACAGTATGTATGAATGATTCGAAAAGTAACACTTTGTTAATGTTTTGCTACAAATCTTATCAAGCATTGGCTGTATTTCCCTGCTTAACCTCGTTAAATTATACCGTGTCGGTTAATAACAATAATAACAGGGAGTAAAACATGTCCAAATTTGCGCCGTCCTTGACGGTCATTGCAGTGTCAGTTGCTTTACTTGGGTGTAATCAAACCCAAAAGCAAGACCCTCAAGTCACGATTAACAAAAATCCATACCCAAGCACATATCAAGCCTTGCCTCGCAGTGCCACGTTACTCACTAATGCGACAGTATTAACAGGTAAAGGCGAAAAGCTTGAACAAGCAAATGTATTAATGGTGGATGGTAAGATTAAAGCTGTTGGTACTAACATTGCCGATGAGTTAGTTACTGGCGCAACTGTTATTGATGCAACCGATATGTGGATTACCCCAGGTATTATTGATGTGCATTCACATTTAGGGGTATACCCAAGCCCAAGTGCTGACGCTCATAGTGATGGCAATGAGGTGACTAATCCTAATACTGCAGAAGTTTGGGCTGAGCACAGCGTTTGGCCGCAAGACCCTGCCTTTAACCGTGCTCGAGAAGGCGGTGTGACCACGCTTCAGATTTTACCCGGCTCAGCGAACTTAATTGGTGGTCGTGGGGTTACACTTAAAAACACGCCATCTACCACGATGCAAGGAATGAAGTTTCCTGATGCTCCTTATGGTTTAAAAATGGCTTGTGGCGAAAACCCCAAAGGCGCGTACGGCAGAAAGCAAACTGTTGCACCAATGACGCGTATGGGCAATATGGCTGGTTACCGTCAAGCCTTTATTGAGGCGACTGAATATAAGCTAGCATGGGATAAATACGAAGCCGATTATGCTGCAGGTTTAAACCCTAAAGCCCCTGAACGTGATTTGACTTATGACACGTTAAAAGGCGTGTTAGAAGGAGAAATCCTAATCCATAACCATTGTTATAAAGCAGAAGAAATGGCAATGATGGTGGATTTAGGTAAAGAATTTAACTACCACTCAGGTACATTCCATCATGCAATTGAAGGTTACAAGATTGCCGACTTACTGGCAGAGAATGGTAACTGTGCTGCGATGTGGCCTGATTGGTGGGGCTTTAAAATGGAAGCTAACGACATGATCGTTGAAAACGTTGCCATGGTCGATGCTGTCAAAAATTCGTGTGCGGTAGTGCACTCTGACTCAAGCACCACTATTCAACGTCTTAATCAAGAGACAGCGAAAATCATGTATAGCGCCAATCAGCATGGTTTCAACTTAACAGAAGAGCATGTTATTAGCTGGATCACCTCAAATGCGGCTAAATCATTAGGAATTGCAGATAAAACCGGTTCACTGGAAGCGGGCAAAAATGCCGATGTTGTCATTTGGAATGGCAATCCATTCAGTGTTTACGCTCAAGCCGATAAAGTATTTATCGATGGCGCTAAGGTATTTGACCGTCAAGATGATGCGTACCGTGCAAAAAGTGACTTTATGCTAGGCCAACAATAAGGAGCAAGACATTGAAACATTTTAATTATTCACTCGTTGCTATCTCAATGCTTGCTGGATTACTGCCTGCGTTAGTACAAGCCGATACCCTTGCCGTGACTAACGCCAAGATTTATACCTCAACTGAGCAGGGTGTGCTTAGCAATGCCTCTGTCATTATAGAAGATGGTAAAATCATCCAGTTAAACCCAGATGTGGTAAATGCAGATATTATTATCGATGCCAAAGGCGGTATCTTAACCCCTGGCTTTATTGGAGCGATGAACCCGCTTGGTTTAGTCGAAGTGGGTCAGGAAAAAATGACCCGAGACACTAATGACAAAGCGGCTGACATGACGTTTGATCCAAGTTTAGCGTTTAACCCTAAAAGTGTTGCAATTCCATTCGCCCGAAAAGGTGGCATAACACGTAATATCGTCGCTCCTGGTGGCGGTGAAACCATATTTTCTGGGCAAACAATTGAAGTTACTCTCACCGGTGAGTGGGACAGTGTTGTCGCTACTGAACAAGCTTTGTTTGTGTCATTAGGCGCAAAACACGAAGGTTCTCGTATCATTGGTATGCAGAATCTGATTAATAAATTAGAAGAAGGTCAGAAAGCGCTCGCTAAATCTGATAAAGACGCCGATAAAACCCCAAGCAAAGAAGCGTTAATCATCAATGCAGTGTTAAGTGGTGACAAACCTGTTATTGCTTATGCCGATCGCGGTAGTGATATTTTGCAGCTGATTAAACTAAAGCAGCGTTTTAATATCGATTTAGTGTTGCTGCAAGCAGCTGACGCTGTTTTACTTGCAGATGAAATTGCTAAAGCCAAAATCCCTGTGGTTATGGATGCAATGCGAAACTTACCTGAAAGTTTTGATTCTTTGCATAATTCACTGGATAACGCTGGCAAATTGAGTAAAGCTGGCGTCAAAGTCGTGTTAGCCACTCCGGGTGATGCTCACAATAACTATGCATTACGTTACAGCGCAGGTAATGCGGTTGCTAATGGCATGAATTACGATGATGCTATGGCAGCGATAACCAGTAATGTTGCAGATACATTCCACTTAGAAGCGGGGCGTATTGCTGTCGGTATGCCTGCTGATATGGTGCTTTGGAGCGGCGATCCGTTTGAATACAGTAGCCATATTGAAAAAATGTGGATTGGCGGTGAAGAGCAAAGTACTGAAAGCCGTCAAGATGTATTGCGTGATCGCTATATGACAAAATCCTCAATGCCACAAGCTTATACTAAGTAGTGGTACATGAGATAAACCAAACGAGTTAATGAAAGAGAGAATATTAATGATCGATAAGTATGCTGTATTTGGCAATCCAATCGCACAAAGTAAGTCGCCATTTATACATACTGAGTTTGCAAAACAAACTCAGCAAGCAATTAGCTATCAAGCCATTCTTGCACCTGTCGATCAATTCTCTCAATCATTAATGGCTTTTTTTGCTAATGGCGGTAAAGGTGCGAATGTTACCGCACCTTTTAAAGAGCAAGCTTATGCTGCTTGTGATGAATTAAGTGAGTTAGCCAAACTTGCAGGTGCAGTCAATACACTCATCTATTTACCCAGCGGAAAAATACGAGGCGATAATACAGATGGGGTTGGGTTAGTGACTGATGTTATTCAGCACTTTGGTGATATTGCCAATAAGCAGGTTTTGCTTGTCGGTGCAGGTGGCGCAGCGAGAGGTTGCATAAAGCCTTTATTACAAGCAGGTGTCAGTTTAACAATATGTAACCGTACATGTAGTAAAGCTCAAAAACTAGCAGACTTATTTAATCAATTTGGAGATGTTAAAGCTAAATCGATTGAAGAGTTAGCCACATCCTTTGATCTAATTATTAATTCAACTTCAGCGGGACTCGCCGGAGAGCTAATCAAGTTACCGTCATGCATTATAGACTCTAACACTCAATGCTATGACATGTCTTATGGTGCTGAGGTGACGCTCTTTAATCAATGGGCGCTATCTCAAGGTGCAAATAAAGTAGCAGATGGTCTCGGTATGTTAGTTGGACAAGCTGCACACAGTTTTAATATTTGGCGCGGCGTGATGCCATCGACTCAAGCTGTGCATCAAGTTTTGCGGACTCAATTATCATAAGGCTGATAACGATGAATCAAAGTATCCTCTTTACTGATATTGTTGACTGGCACGATGCACAACAGAAATTATCACTTGTGGCACAGGTACAAGGTATGAATATTACTTGTATGATTAAGGCTGAAACCATTGAGAAACTGGCAGCAATAAAGATTGAAAATAGCCAGCAAGCGCTTGCTGCTTTCGAGCAAATCAGATTCGACATTGAAGATTTAGCAGAAGAGCTCATCGAATCTGAAGCATTCGATGAGCAAGGTATGATTCAACTATAATGACATGAACATAGAATCTGTTTAACTCGATTGTTGTAAATCGACCAAGTATTCATTTTTCAATCTGACATAGTTATCTGCTGACTGTGGTAAGAATGCCAATTCTTTTTCAGTTAATGGGCGTACCTGCTTACAAGGACTGCCAACATATAAAAAGCCACTTTGTAATACTTTACCTGGTGGAACTAATGACCCAGCACCTAATATCACATCATCCTCAATGATGGCTCCATCAAGAATAATAGCTCCCATTCCTACCAGCACACGATTTCCAACGGTACAACCATGAAGCATTGCTTTATGACCAATAGTGACATCATCACCGATTAACAGTGGATTACCTTCCGGGTTTGTTGGTGATTTTCGCGTTACATGTAAAACACTGCCATCTTGAACATTACTGCGCTTACCTATTTTAATTATATTCACATCACCACGCGCGGCGACCATTGGCCAAATACTCGCATCATGATCGAGTGTAATATCACCAACGATAACTGCTGCACTATCTATATAGACATTATCTGCCAATTTAGGGTGGATTCCTTGGTAAGAACGAATTGAGCTAAACATATAAAAATCCCTAATAAATGTAATTAGCTTAAGTATAAGGGCTAAAAGGCCATGTTTGCTGCTAAAAAAGCATAAAAAATAGCTGATTAGTTTAAATTCTCAGCAAGCGAACAGTAAAAGTGAATAATCTTTAAAAAAGCCCTTGCGCTGATTCAGAATCTCCCTATAATGCGCATCCACTGACACGGCGACAGGCCAACAGGCTCAACGTATCAGGGTTAATTGGAACGGTTTTTAAACCTACTAATTAACGGGCAGAAAAGAGTTTTTAAATTAGTTTAAAAAACGCTTGACGCCAACAACGGGAAGTGTAGAATACGCCTCCTCAAG
>NZ_LKTL01000021.1:0-99665 GCF_001401775.1 Shewanella sp. P1-14-1
CTGGCTCTGGCTCTGGCTCTGGCTCTGGCTCTGGCTCTGGCTCTGGCTCTGGCTCTGGCTCTGGCTCTGGCTCTGGCTCTGGCTCTGGCACGACAGTGTTAGCGCCAACGACAACCTCATCAACAGCCTTTTCAGCTGTTTCTTCCACGACTTCTGCTTCTACGTCAATCACATCTTCTGACACTGTCGTTTCTTGCGGTTTTTCTTGTTGAGCAGATGTTTTCTCATCTAATTCGTTCTGAGCAACCTTCTGCGTTCGACGGTACAAATAAACGCCCAACAAGACTAATAAAATAATGACAATATATTTCATTGATAACACCATACCTGTGTCATGTTTGTGTGTATTTAAATAGCTAAGCAGTCAAGCTCAAAGTCTATTCAAGAGAGATTAATTTTCACGCTGCTTTTTTGAGCAGGTTATCTAGTATTAATAAGCTATTGTGCAGCAATAAATCAAGTATTTATCCTGCTTTTGTGCCATTAAACATGATAAGTGGGGATAAATTCAAATTTTGAGATTTTTGTGCTTTAGCTCAAGCTTATAATCACCTAAATTGAACTGAATCATTGAAGCTAGTTACACTACTCATACCCGAGTAAATTACTAAGGTATTTATTGATGTCTGAATCTTCTATTCTCTCAGGAAAATTACTGTTTGAGCTCAACACAATGACAGCCATGGCTGGCATATATTGTCGTGCTCATCATCAACAGACACAAGGTAAAGAGTTGTGTGAGGAATGCCGTTCATTACTTGAATATGCCGAAACTCGATTAGATCGCTGCCCTTACGGTCAAGACAAACCAACATGCAATAAATGCCCAGTTCATTGCTATAAACCCCACATGAAACAAAAAGTCCGAGAGATAATGATCTACTCAGGACCACGAATGCTGATCCCCCATCCCATTATGTCGATTAAGCATTTATTATCAGAAAGAAAACCCGCACCAGGTAAGCCACCTGAAGGCGTTTCAAATCGTCACATAAGAAAGCAAAAAAAAGCTTAGGATACTGGTCGAAATAGTCGCTTAGAGGTATTATCACTTAGAATGAAATAAGGGGTAACTGATCGAACTCGGACCGTTTTTCTCGCAAGCTTATATTTGGTTATCTTTACTCGGCGGTATTCATTGCTTCGGGGTAGGCTTGTATGTGCGCTACATATACGCCAACAGCGATCCTAGCACGACACAAAGTAATCGTTTATTAGGCTCGTTATTTTTGCTCATTGCACTTTTTTTTGCCACTGGGGCAATCACCCGTGAAAATGCACCGATTCAAATTCATTTCATTTTGACCTTAATGGTGCCCTTTTACTTTTTATTGATGCCTTTACTTTATTCATACTGTAAAGCTTGCCTGCAAATTCCGGTATCAGATAGTAATATTCTCAAACACCTATCACCGACGTTAATCACTATGATTGCCATTATGTTTGCAGTGTTTTTCAACATTGGGCTGGATCCCACCGCTTCAACACAAGTGGTCAATTCAGTTAGCGAACTCCGTCATATCAACACGATTGCATTAGTCATGCCTGGGTTCATCATTTTACAAAGTGCCATCTACTTTGGGTTGATATTCAATACCATCAATAAACATAAAAAACGCTTTAAATTAACCAATCAACAAAGCTTAAAAGATATTAGATTGCGCTGGTTACTGATACTTACTGCCGGAATATTGCTTAATTGGGTACTGCGCATAGTGATGGTATTAATCCCATTTTATTTCGGTGATACTATTTCAGTTTTAGCTCATACCATTGCACGATTGTCACTGCTGATAACGGTTTATGGTTTTGCCTTATATGGTTTGCATCAAATTACCCGTGCTGCCTACCTCAGAGGTAACAACAATAACGCCAATCAGAATCAATCACACAAGCCACAAAAAGCCAGTGAGCAGTTATTAAATTCTGAAGAATTAAATTATTTACAAACCATCATCAATGAAGATACGGCCTCAGAAAAGCGACTCCATTAACACACATCAAGAATAAGGAAAGGAGCTCCATGTCAACGTTATTAACCCGCCTTCGCCCAATTGGGCTTATTTCTCTACTCAGTATTTCTTTTCAGACAACAGCCGAATCTGCACTAGAAAAAATCACTATTGATGACTTTTTTGACATCGCCATGATGAAACAAGTGAGTTTTAGCCCTAATGGTAAAGAAGCGATTTGGGTAGAAAGTCGTTGGGATGAAACGCTCGATAAAGCCCAATCTGACTTATGGAAAGTCAACACTAAAACCCGTCAAACTCAACGCCTCACATTCAGTAATGAAAATGAAGCAAGTCCAGTTTGGAGTCCAGACGGGCAATATATTTACTTTCTTTCAAAACGTACTGACAACCATGAAAAAGCGCCACTGAATGGCAAAAACCAAGTATTTAGAATGACTAATAGTGGTACGGACTTACAGCCATTGACCAAAGAAACTGAAGGGGTAAATGCGTTTCAGTTAAGCCGTGATGGTAAAAACTTGTATTTTACTGGCAATAAAACCACCGAAGAAACCGATGTCTGGAGTGAAATGCGCAGCCGCCATGATGCGCCTCAATATGGCCATGGTGAACACCAGTCAAATCCACTCTATGTGCTTGATTTAGAACACTACAAACAACAAACCTTAATTGATGACGATAAGGTAGTCTGGCAATTCAGTGTTAATAATGCCCAAACTAAAATTGCCCGAATTACGACCGAAGATAATGAATTAGTAAAACTTGAAGGTTGGTCTGACATTGATATTTATGATGTGAAGCAACAACGTCATCAGGTATTGGCTGATCAACAATGGCGTCAACAAGCTCCATCACCTTACGGTTGGTTATTAGGGTTGGCTTGGCATGATAATAATCAGCAACTGGCCTTTCGCATCGACTTTGACGGTCACCCAGGCAAGTTATTTATCGCTGACACCGCCAAAGGCAACAACAGCATAACCGAGCTCTCTCGCCCGAGTAAGGTCACCTTAAATGGACAAGATATTCAGTGGCGTCCAAACAGTGATGAAATTTGTTATCGCGGTGCAGAGTCTGCTCGAGTAAAAATTTATTGCACAGAATTTATCAAGAACAAGCAAGGTGATAGCCGTAAAGTCATAGATGCTGACATCGTAGTCGGCAGCTATGACTTTAATTCATCAGGTAAACAGCTCGTGCTGAGCCATAATGGCTTAACTCATTTTAGCGACCTTTTTATTGCTGATGCTGATAATCGCCGCGCTAAAATTAAACGTATCACTGACATCAACTCGCAAGTAAAACAATGGCAATTACCACAGATTTCCATCGTGAAATGGCAAGCACCCGATGGCGCTACCGTTGAGGGTATATTAGAACTTCCACATGGCTATAAAGCGTCGCAAGGGAGATTACCACTGATAGTACAAATCCATGGTGGTCCTACATCTGCGACACCTTATGCACTACAACATCGCTCATACGGACGCAGCACATTTTCGGCGGATGGCTGGGCGATCTTATCGCCAAACTATCGTGGTTCAACGGGATTCGGTGATAAGTTTCTCACTGACTTAGTGGGTCAAGAACACGATATTGAAGTCAGCGATATTCTTGCAGGTGTTGATCATTTAATCGCTGAAGGCATCGCTGATGAAGATAAAATGGCAGTGATGGGCTGGAGTAATGGCGGCTACTTAACGAATGCCCTCATCAGCACCACCAATCGCTTTAAGGCAGCAAGTTCTGGTGCAGGCGTTTTCGATCAACGTTTACAGTGGATGTTAGAAGATACCCCAGGTCATGTAGTGAACTTTATGCAGGGATTACCGTGGGAACAGCCAGAAGCTTATAAAAAAGCGTCATCACTGACCTATGCCAATAACATTAACACGCCCACATTAATTCATATCGGCGAACACGACCAACGTGTGCCTTTAGGCCATGCTCAAGGGTTATATCGTGCTTTAAAGCACTACCTTAATGTGCCCGTTGAATTAGTTGTGTACCCAGATGAAGGTCATGGATTAAGTCGATATCAGCATCGAAAAGCCAAAATGGAATGGGACAAGAAATGGTTTGATTATTATGTGCTAGGTATACAAGACTAGAAAACAGCCTTTCATATCAAGACTGTATCTAAGTGCGCTTCGCGTCAGTAGGCTGAACCTTAGCTGACAATAAGCGCGTTATTTTTGCCCTTTGACTCACGGCTTTGATATGCTGCTTGCAAACTTGCATCAATTCAGCTCATTTTTATTGTGAGTACGAACATGATTTGCCATTAACATTAATGAGCAAGTAGTGACCCTACATAACAGCTGAAACCAATCCGATATCGATTAACAGGAGTTAGCATGAAAAATATTTTATCCGTCTTAGCACTGAGCGTTGCGCTGTTAGGGCTTACTTTTTCTACCACTGCCCATGCAGATAAATATGCTGACAAATACGCAAAGACCATTGCTGACTTTAAAAAAGCCCCCGAAGTGCAGAGCTTTTTCAATGATGCTTATGGATATGCCGTTTATCCAACAGTAGGTAAAGGTGGTGTAGGTATCGGCGCCGCCTATGGTTCAGGTCGAGTCTATCGTGGTGGCAGCCACACTGGTGACTCAACCCTATCTCAGCTGTCTATTGGTTTTCAATTGGGCGGACAAGCATACAGCGAGCTTATCTTCTTCAAAAATAAAGCTGCGTACGACGACTTTACCAGTGGCACATTCGAATTTAGCGCCCAAGCCTCAGCCGTCGCCATTACTGTTGGTGCAAACGCTCAAGTTGGCTCGACTGGTAATTCTGCCGCTGCAGGTAATGCTGGAAATCGCACAGCAGCCAAGGCAAGTTATATGAATGGCATGGCAATTTTTACAGCGGCTAAAGGTGGCTTTATGTATGAAGCGGCCATTGCCGGTCAAGCTTTCAGCTTTGATCCGAAATAAGCTTATTTAAACAATAAACTGTCACCCATTAAAAATGGCTGCAATAGTAGCCTTTTTACTCTCTAAAATAAGAGCCAACCCCTTTTGAGCTTATTTGTCGCTGCGAGCATAAGTTGACATAACCTTTATCTGACTTTCAAGCTCTTAGCTTAAAGATATAACCATATCCTGATATAAAATATAACCATAAGCTGACAAATTGTAATATTCACTAATAAACGAGAATAGTGTCATGTTCTTTTATTACGATTAAGACATTAGCTCTTTCTAGCTCACTTTTGTACAAAAGTAAGTTAATGCAGAAATTATAAAAGTGAGCTGTGATATTAGAAAATGTATGGTAATAAATTAAAGTTTACACTGACCCAACATATTCTTGATTTATATAGGAACGACAATCAGTAATATTATTGAGATGTTTAAGCATAATGAGTGTAAAAGTAAAGCAAAGCAAATGGGTGGTTATTTAATTACAGTGACGAGATCAATCAAGTCATTATCTAATACTGATCAGTTAACAATTTTGGTCGTTATATCAGGTACGGCATAAAGGTTTCTTTATTGTATGGTTGCCTTTCATTGAATTATCTCAAGCGCTCTAAAAGCTTGATCTAAAATCTGTTATTTTCACTCACCTATTTATTAAAATTCTTATAGCTGGATATTTAAAAAACTCGCTAAAGACGAAAAAGATAAAGAGGAAAAAATAGATACTTTGTTTGCTATTTATCACTTTTAAAAAAGCGAAAGTCGCATTCAAATAGCACACTTTGGTCTACAAAATAAGTACAAAAAATGCCGCTATCAATAAGCGGCATTTTTAACACATTATTTAAAAGATTAATTTACAACAGCAAATTAATTAGTCCTCTTGCACTGTTGCTTCGGCAGAACTAGAGTAAGTCGTACTTAGATCGTCACCCACAGCATAACTTTCGAAGTCCTCAGATAGCACTGCAGTATCGTTTGCATCAGCGATAACAATGTCATCAGCGAGTAACTCTTTTGCTGACTCTTTCGAAGAGCTACCTATACGGATTTGATACGTTTCTGTCGCTGTACCTGTATTGATTGCTTCATAAGGACCGTAGAACGTAGTACCACCATCAATTGAAAGTGAATAACCTGTTGCGGTCCATTCAAGCACTACATCAATGTCCGTATCATTTGCATGCGTTAAGCCATCAATGATTTGCTGCGATTTAGATGAATCACGATATTTAACACTACCATCATTACTAAAGATAATTTCGCCTGTTAGGTTACTTGAAGAGGCTGAGCCACCATAAATACTAATATAAGCGGTATTATCTTCGCTAACCTCTGGTGTTGCAGTGAAGCCAGCAATCGCCTGTAACTTAACGGTTGTTGAAATAGCGCCTTCAGCAAGTGGAGTCGTGGTTAAGCGTAACTCAGCGTCAGCGTCTAGTGATGTGTCAGCCATTCGGGCAACTTTATTTACACTACTTCCCGCTATGGTCTTAACGGTTGCTTCAGCAGAACTTGAATACATTGCACTTAAATCTTCACCTTCAGCATAAGTTTCGAAGTCTTCAGATAGAACCGCCGTATCTGTTTCATCAGCAATGACGATATCATCAGCGAGTAATTCTTTTGCTGACTCTTTCGAAGAGCTACCAATACGAATTTGATACGTTTCGGTCGCTGTACCAGTATTGATTGCTTCATAAGGACCGTAGAACGTAGTACCACCATCAATTGAAAGTGAATAACCTGTTGCTGTCCAAGCAAGAACTACATCAATATCTGTATCATCAAAATAAGTTAAGCCATCAATGGTTTGTTGATCTTTATTTGCATCACGATACTTAACAGCACCGTCTTTAGCAAAGACAATTTCACCCGTTAAGTTACTTGAAGAAGCAGAGCCACCATAGATACTGATGTAAGCGGTATTATCTTCAGAAACTTCTGGTGTAGCAGTGAAGCCAGAAATTGCTTGTAGCTTAATGGTTGTAGAAATAGAACCTTCAGCAAGTGGCTCCGTTGTTAAACGTAACTCAGCGTCAGCAGTTAATGATGTATCAGCCATTCTGGCAACATTGTTTGCTCCAGTATCAACAACAATTGTGCCTGTAATTGTGATTGCTAATTCAGCGGTAGTGCCATCAAAAGATTCAATAGTAAAGGTATCGATTTCACTTTCACCCACAACAAGTGCTGCAATAGTGGCATTAGCAGTATCAAGTGTATACGTCCAAGAGCCATCTTCTAAAATTGCTAATGTACCGTATGTACCCATTAAGGTTGTCTGAACAATAAAAGCTTCGCCATCATCTGGGTCAAGTACACTTACAGCACCTGCTGCCGTTGCCTCATCACTTGCAATTCTTCCAGTTAAATCAAAGAATGCTGCTGGCGTAGCTTCTTCTGTGCCATCGCCTGCATCAAATACAGACACTTCAGCGTAAATAGCTAGGCTATATTTGCTGTCTGTACCATCTAAAGTTTCACCTGCATCATAGCCTTCAAAGTCATCTGAAAATATACTTGTAGTGCCAGCGGTATCAGAAAATACTTCAATGTTATCAGCATAGAAAGAACCGAAAGGAATCGTTCTATCATTATCACCGAATCTAAATTGGATAGCTTTAACACCATCAGCGAACCACTGGTCTAAGCCTGTATAATCAGAGTCAACAACTGCTGCAGTAGAGAATGAACCTCCACCAATCACTTCACCATCAATAGTCACGGTGATTTGATCTGCCTGATCTAAGTCCCATGTGATTTCTACATCATAAAACTGCTCTTCAACAAATGGGGCAGTGATTATATTGCCAGGGTAAGCGTCACTGTCAGTATTTCGAACAAAGAAACGAGGGTCAATTACTGTGCCGTCGTCTTGAGTTTGAGTTCCTTGAATACGCAAATCTATAAGCGATTCACTAGAACTACCAGATGAGCCATAAAGCGTAATGTAGGCATCTTTAATATTTCCATCACTACCAAGCGCAACCTCTTTAGATATAGATGCAGTCAACTTACCTTGACGAAGGTTATCAACGCTAAATCTAATCTCACCCGTATCGCCGCCTGTATCGCTTATTTTTACAACTTGAGTAAGTGAAGCAACACGAATATTAATTTCAGCAGTGGTACCATCAATAGAAGCGATAGTGATTGAATCACTTACAGACTCACCTAGTTCAAGGTTCGCTAAAGTATCATTTGCAGTGTTAACCGTGTAAGACCAGCTACCGTTGGCACTGATACTAAATGTACCATAATCAAGTGCCACATCAGTTTGAGCAACAAAAGCATCTTCTTCGAAGTTTGGATCGATAATGGTTAGTGAACCAGTTAATGGATCCGTAGCTGTATGTTGAACAGTACCGCCAAATTCACCTTCGATGATTGCTGCAACAGGGTCATTGTTATAACCAACAGCGGCTCCAATTCCGTCAAGTAACGCCTCATCAACAGAACTAGCAACTTGTGAAGTCGTTTGCAAATTAATTTGTGCTGTCTCAAGTGTAACTAAAGACTCTTCAGAAAAAGAACCATCAGCGACGTCACTAGCAAGATCTTCCATAACGGTAGATAAATCTGCGTCTGCGTTGTCTGCATCAACTTGTGATAGTAGCGCTAGCACAGAACCATATCTATCAGCATCTTCAGCACCATCAGCACCAAGTTCAACAGTACCAACTAAAGTAGGAAGCACTTCTGTTGTATCAAAACGAATACCAAAACGAGCATTAATTATTTCAGCTGCGTCAGCAAACTGGTTTAAATCACTACCCGCGTTTTGAACAGCCATTTCGGTTAAAGGAGAAACAACATAGGTAGGTGGTGGTAGTATGGTTTCCACACCCTCATCATCAGTCTCAATAATATTTTCAACTACATTCACTACAGATCTTAGTTGAGGAGCATCTAAGGTTAAACCTGTTGATTCGTCCGTATAAGTACCGCCAGTACACGCAATTAAACCCGCACCTTCGAAGTGTACGTCGATAAAAGTAACGCCACCTGAAGTGTCAGAGGTTGCAGTGCCTTGCTCAGGAAGAACCGCAGCACCACTATCATCAACTTCAAATATCTCACAAGTTGCACCATCAATAGGTCCCTTAATAATGCTAGCAGAAACATCTAAGGTCGGGTTGATAGTGGGTGTAGATGCACCTACGCCTTCGGTAAAGCCTGCATCATCGGTATAATTAGCAGAAACAGAAATGACAGTGCCTTCGTCAGCTTCAGTAATTGTGTAAGATGTGCCGATTGTACCTGTTGACCAAACATAGGTAATGGTGTCTGCTTGAATTCCGTCAGCATCAGTAGCTGCTGCAGAGATTGTTTCGCCAGCGATAAAATTGCTTCCGGTTATTGCTATACTACCGCGAGTATTTCCATCTAGTTCAGCACCGTCATCACCGCCACAACCTAATAGGCCTGTCGCAATGATGAGCGATAAAAGAGATTTATTATTCATTTTTATGACTCCAAAAAGATTCTTTTCCAAATTTAGCTTGTTTTATTTAAGTACTAGACTTGGCTAGTACTTAAAGCTGACACCTGCGAACAGGCGAGGACCGTAATCACTTACTTGACCCAAGTTACCTTGGGTATAGAAGTCATCACTGCGTGGCTCACTGAACAAGTTAATTGCTGAAACTTTAATACGAAGGTGTTGATTGATTTTGTAAGCAGCACGAGCTTCCCAAATACCTGCCTCATCAACATAACGCAGTCTTGTGCCGTTAGAAGTGTATGGTTGGAAGTATTCACTACGATACTTGTAGATAAGAGCAGTATCAAAACCGCCTATTTGGTAGTAAACCTGTCCATTGAATACATGCTCAGAAAATCCAGGTACTGAAGCAGGAGGAACAATACCTACGGTTTCCTGAGTAACAACACCATCTAAACCAGTCGTATAGGTATTACCGTAGTTACTGTCTTCAAACTCATAGGTTGTATCGGCGTAGTTATAACCAAGCTTCACACCAATGCCTAAATCCCAACGATACGAAAATGTCGCTTCGAAACCATAAAGGTCACTGTTTTCGTCAGTAGTGACTGAATTAGTAATAGGTAAAGAAACTTCCACACCGTCAACGATAAAATTCTCTAACTGTGTTTGCTGTTGGTAACCGCCATTGAATTGCTTATAGTAAACACCTAGCGCTACCATAGAGTCATCGCTTGGATACCATTCAAAAGCAGCGTCATAGTTCCATGACATTAATGGTTGAAGATCAGGGTTACCTGAACCATTAACACCAACCAACAAGTCTTCAACTGATTCAGGATCATCCGAGTCATCGGTTACGAATGTGCGGCTATAACTTAGATCAGATGGATCTGCACGTGACATACCTCGGTAAATTCCGGCCCTTAGGAGAATATTGTCATCATAATCAACGACTAAGTTAAAGCTTGGTAGTACTTCAGTGTAATCACCACCACTTTCAATCTTTTCAATACTTCCGTTTGGTACTAATTCGACGATACCTGTCGCCGGATCAGTGACAACGTCGAAACCTTCTCGAAAGCCAATAGAGGTAACGTCAGTATCCACTACACGAACACCAAAGTTACCACGAATATATTTACCAAACATTTCAGTGTCGTAATTAAGCATGGCGTAAGCAGAGGTAGTTTGTTCTGTTACGTCAATAGTACCCGCATTCTCGTATGTAACATCTGGGTATGCGAATTCGCCGCCTTGTGATGCTGCTACTGCTTGAGAGAAACACTCGTTATTGTAAGTTGCCCACGAAGCGCCTGTACCGCTTTCTACAACATTACCTGAACTGTCAACATGGGTGATAATATCACCGTCAGAAACACTGGATAAAAAATCAGTCTCAGGGAAGGCTATTTGGCAACCTTCAAGTACATCGATGGCCGATGTTGCAGATTCATCTAAATTATATGTAGTTCTTGAGCCATTACCGTTCGTGCCACCAAATTGAACAAATGTTAGCTCAGAAACGCGAACACCAGCTTGAACGCTACTAAAAAAATCACTGTCTAGAATATAATCAACATCAAGGCGTGCACCCATAATTTCGTTTTCGCGGACATTTTCTCTGTCGATACGAGTACGAAGGCTATCAGTAAAATTGGAAATATCAGTCACATCAAAATCAGTCACTGTGAAATGAGGAATATGTTCACCTAAATCCCAAGATAAGAAAGGACGAGAGCTCGTTCTTCCTCGGTTTGTTATTTGTAGTTCTTCACGGCTGGTTTTAGAATAGCCAAGGTCAAGACTAATCTTTAGATCATCAGAGAAAAAATGTTCAACGTTCAAGCCATATCCACGATATTTTTCTTCACGCGAAAATTGCTCGCCCGCAGACTCGATGCGTTCTTCACCTTCCCAATGTAGAATACCGCCAACATCGTTCGTGATCAGATTTTGTCCCGTTACACCCGGTGTAACGCGCTTTTGTAAGAAAATTAAATCATGACGCGCTTCTGCTTGGGTACGATCTGAAATTTGCGCGTCAAAATTGATATCCCATTTATTTGAGGGTTGGTATTGTAGAGCAAAGAATAAAGCGTCTCTTTCATCAGAGGTTTCATTTTGACGGAAGCTTCGGCTTGAGCCAGTCCATGCGTATTCTCTACCATCATCTACTGCAAGACCTGTGTCTGGATCAATATCATTATTATAACCTTGGTTATTTGAGCCAACAATTTCATCTTCACAATCGCCCGCTGAGCTACGGAAAAAACCGGTATTGGTATCGGTTGGATCATTCAAACATGCCCACAAAGATGAACCCGTTGGGCTTGAGCTTCTATATTCAGCTTCTGGCTGGCTAATATCTTGACGCTGCAAACCTACACTCAAACCAAATGCTTGACCGTTATCAAACTCAAATTGATCAACATAACTTAGTGTTCCACGGTAGCCCAAATCACCTTGAAGTGAATTGTCAACGTTTGCTTGGTCTGGGTTGTAGTTACCTTTTACTTCAGCCTGAAAACGTTGCTTACCAAAATCTAAAGGCTTAAGTGTTTCCAGGGTAATAACACCGGCAACCCCACCTTCAATCATGGAAGCGTCTTGTGTTTTATAAATAGCGACTTTCTGCATCAACTCTGATGGGAACTGAGAAAAGTTAACTGAACGGTCACCACTACCATTGGTCGCTTCACGGCCATTGATGTTAGTGGCACTTAAGAATGGACCTAAACCACGAATACTGATTTCAGTAGCACCACCATTTTCACGGTGAGATGATGCCCCTGTTAATGTTTCTAGCGCCTCACCAATTGAAAGTGCAGGTAAATCACCAATATCTGAAGCAGATAAACCGTCAACAACCGTGGTAGATTCACGCTTTATTGAAATTTGGTCTTGAATTGTTTTACGTGTACCTGTAACGACAACAACTTCTATATCATTATCAACTTTATCTAGATTTTCAGTTTCGGCTTCTTGTGCTATTGCCGAAAATGCAAAAGAACTGGTTACAGAAGTAAATGCAGCAAGCTTCATCCATTTTGCTATAGGTGAAAGCTTGAACTTCCCTATTTTATGGATGGGTTTTGTTTTTTTACTTAACTTCGTCGACATACCGTACTTCCCCTTAGTATTTTAATAAGCATGTTAATGCCATTTATTGGTATATTTATTTTTGCAAGCAGGTTACTGCCATTTACTTCTTATATTTATTATTGCAAGCAGGTAACTGCCTTAAATTCTTATATTTATTATTGCAAGCAGGTGACTGCCATTAAATTCTTATATTTATTATTGCAAGCAGGTGACTGCCATTAAATTCTTATATTTATTATTGCAAGCAGGTGACTGCCTTAAATTCTTATATTTAAATTAGCGCTATATTAATTTCAACAGACGAAACCCAAACAAAAGTTCTAACCTATTAATTTAAATAAAAATATAACCAATAGTTGTAGTTACGAGTTACGAATTTTAAATTGATGTATTAACTGCGCTAAAATTTATACCCTTTATGCGTGTTATGGATATGATAGAAAGTAGCTTGAACATAATCACCATCAGCGCCGCCATTGTTTTGGTTATAAACACCCGCTTTAAAATACATATACTGGTTACTAGCACTGTAACCACTATCTTTCATATCAAAGTACTTAGTAATATTAGGCTTACCTTCCCTGATTATAGTGACGAACAACACTTCATCTTCGACGGAAATTTTATAAGAGAACTTTTCGTTTAAGGCGATGCCGTCATCAGGATCTGACAAAGTATGTGAACGTGAGCCAATCATATTTATCCAAATATCATCACCATCATTTATTTCATGGGCAAAATAAATAGACCCTTTCGAGTTACCAGGTAATTTTCGGTAATATAAACGGATGGGTTCGTCATCAGTGGCGTGAATTTGGCCGATGATCACGCGTCCGACCTTTTTTTCATCACCAGTGGTAGATACTCGATTTATTGCCAAAGTCCCTTCCAAACTGCCTTCAACTCCCCCAGACTTAGCTTTCGCCGAACCATGCGCATTGCTGAAAACCCAGTTATTTTTAGTCAGGCCACGCGTTTTTATTCGACTATTACCTCTACGTAGCATTTCGCGTAGTTCGGTTCTCGCATATTTTGTATTTTTTGAGGTCTTGGCACCTACGTTTGGGCAAGCGAATACCAAGCCACCATCATCTGCTGTATAAAAAAATGGCTTTAAGTTAAAGCCTTTACTTAATGATTTCTCATAGACGGTATCAGCTTTTTTATCTTCGTTGAGATCGGTTGGCAACGTTAATGACCAATCGAGTAAGTCAAAATTTTCACCTGGCTTTTTAAGCGGATCGAGTTTTGACAAATCCCCCAGTAAAACACCTTCAGCAAGACTAGTGTGTGACTTAGGAATAAGCGTATTCCCCTCAATTTTCTGAGCATTGAGTGATGCGCTAAAAACAGCTAAAGCAAAAACTAGCGCAGCAAAAACGTCACACATTTTCCTTTGAAAATGTCGGTAAGATTTATATGTGTTGATATTGGAATCCTTGATAATTTACGATCTCTTTGTTGAATATGTTCGTGTATTGTTCGGCTTAACTATTTTCAACGCTTTCTTAGAATACCTATATGCGCAGCATATAGTGGCGCACCTACACATGAACTTAACTAACCCCGAAAAACGTAATAAAAATAGGTAAGACTTTGCTTCTAATTAACACCCAAAATTATCTAATTTCGTAGTAAAAAGAAGCAGAACTCTTTGTTGTATATGATCAAAGAGCAATGATTAATTGCAATGCATAGAATCATAGATAACTTACCTAACACAGCCACGCTCTTAACAATTTATTCACATCTATAACTTTGCGTTAAACAAAATATAACCACCACAACATATCACTGTCAACCAAAATAGTAACCAAAGCATTACCAAAAAACTAAATTGGTAGTAACTAGAGCATAAAAAAAGACTAACGCATTGGCTTGACACATTTTCTATTTGATAAAAATAAATCATATAAACAGCACCTTATATAAAAACCGAGCTGTTGTTGTAGAATAGTTTTTATATTCACTACCAATGGATATGACAACATGACCAAATAACATAACAAACTTAACCAGCGGTCAGACTGCATTACCAACCCACAAGTGAAGCTATTACCAATCTGCAACATGTGCTATTACCAATATTGATGCAAGCATTACCAATAGATGATGTGATGAGATTACAATTCAGAACTAATAATCAGATAATAAGCTGTACGATAATTCGTATGGATTGTGATTTATCATTAATGATCTTGTTGAACGAAGCTACGCTGTCAGGCGCATTAGAGCTTATTTAGATGCATGTCCTGATAACCTTTCAACCGAAGATTTGAAGCACTACTTTGCCAGTTTGATTGCCTTAAATTCGTGGAGCACGGTGAAACTCGACCGTAATGGGTTGCACATTCACTTGTAAATAGGTCTATCGACATGTCCTTGCCAACAATGGCAATGGCTTAATATTATTCAGCTGCCAGAAGTCAATAGACTGCCTGATATGCTTACGCCCGCAGAAGTCTCTATCGTTATTAGTCTTACTCATAAGCTGCGATATCAATGGCAAACACATCCGTCAGTTCAAGAATGAGTGATTCAATCCATCCACGTCTGTGGTCATAGTTGTTACCTGTGTATTTATCATCACCACATACTATTTGCTGGGAAAAAGTGCGCGGAGATCTACGCGACTACAGCAATGATAATAAGGGCTATCTCGTTGACAAGAGTTCAAGGCTAATTTGGCTTCTACGAGGGCGCGGCATCATAACCTCCTTGTTTAATGCTCAAATCAAGCTTGGTAGGAAGTCACGATTGATGCCATAAACTATGGGGGTCTACGTATTTTTTAAGAAAGCGCGGCGAACCACACGGCTACAGCAATGATAATAAGGACTATCTCGTTGACAAGAGTTCAAGGCTAACTTGGCTTCTACGAGGGCGCGGCATCATAACCTCCTTGTTTAATGCTCAAATCAAGCTTAGTAGGAAGTCACGATTGATGCCATTAACTATGGGTGTCTATGTATTTTTTTGACTGCCAAAAGTCGTAATTGTTTCGCTCACTTTTGCACTCGCGAATTTAAAAACGTTTTTTATTGAGCGAAGGCTTACGTAAATTCCGCATATACATGCACAAAAAACTCGAGCAACACCAGTACATATAATGTACAGCCGCTCGAGATTTTGTCAGACTATGGTTATCTTATGTCAATGTATGCTTTCAGCGACATATTACTCATGACCCCAAGGGGTTGGCGGTAACGCAACAGGCTTGGTTAAATCAAAGTCGACTCTAAAGTCGCGGTTTTCACGCGTTAAACGATAGGTGAATGTGGTTGGCTCAATATACATGTGCCACACGTTAGTTACTGACGCCGTTAAACCGTTTTCATTAAAGTTATCAATCGACTCTTGGTCAACTGGGAATGACTGCTGAGTGGCAGTGCCCATATCAGCAGTATTCCCGCCATACATAGTGACTTTATCTTCAGTGCCATCTTCATGACGATGATCATGCTTGAGACGCAAGCCTGTTTCAGTTTTGGTAATCACCCAAGTACGTGAATGATCATCACCTACATGGAAAGGTATTTTAAGTTCGGTATCGCTACACTCACGTACGTGCATGATTAACGCTTTATTACTAAAAGCAGAGTCAGCTTCATTACCAGCTGTCACTTCACCGGCAAACGCTTTACCACAGTATGCGGCGATTGCATCAAAATATTGATGTTGTGGGTTGTCTTTAGGGGCATGTGCCATTGCAATAGCAGGCGCCATGCTGCTGATTACACCAGCGATCAATATTTTTTTCATTATTATTCCTTTTAGTATCGATCTCGTTATTTTTATTCACACATCACACTAACAGTGATTGTTTAATTAAACCTGAAAAAAAACCGTCTATAAAGACGGTTTTAATGTAACAAGGTTAAGTCATAGAGCTAACAATAGCCATGCTTTGTATTATTTCGCTCTCGCAGGGCGTTTTCCTTGTTTTTGGCCTGCGCCACCAGTGCCTTTAGCGCTAAACGGCTTTTTCTTCTGTGACCAGCCAGTTTTACCTTTGCCTGCATTGTTACCCTTATCCGATGGCTTCCCGCTCCCACTGGTGCCGCCTTCTGCCTTCGCTTTATTCGCAGGTGTGGGTTTCTTGCCTGATGACTTTCTATCATCAAACTGATTACCAGAAAAACGGGTGAAAGCTTTTTTACTGCCGTCACTCTTACTACCACGGTTTTTAGCACCAAAGCCTTGGCGCTCATTACGCGCTTCTGGCGGAACAATATGTTGGACGCCGTGGCCAATCAAATGCTCTTTACCCATAGCAACAAGTGCTTCACGAATAAGAGGCCAGCCAGCGGGATCATGATAACGTAGCAATGCTTTATGTAAGCGACGTTGACGACCTTTTTTCGGCACGGTCACTTCTTCACTGCTGTGTTTCACATTTTTAAGTGAGTTAAGCTCAGTGTGATAAATGGTAGTCGCATTAGCCATTGGCGATGGATAAAAATTCTGAACTTGGTCTAGCTTAAACTTTTCTGATTTAAGCCATAACGCTAGGTTCAGCATGTCCTCATCTGTAGTCCCTGGATGCGCAGAAATAAAGTACGGGATCAAGTACTGCTTCTTACCCGCTTCTTTAGAGTAAAAATCAAATAACTCTTTAAACTTATGATAACTGCCCATACCCGGCTTCATCATCTTACTGAGTGGGCCATCTTCGGTATGCTCTGGGGCAATTTTTAAATAGCCACCAACATGGTGTTTAGCCAGCTCTTTAACATAGCGTGGATCTTCAGTGGCTAAGTCATAACGTACACCAGAGGCAATCAGTACCTTTTTAATTCCTGGGACGTCACGTGCTGCTCGGTATAAATCAATGGTGTGTTTATGATCTGTCCCCAAATGGCCACAGATACTTGGATAAACACAGGATAAACGACGACAGGTTGTTTCCGCTTTTACGCTCGTGCAGCCAAGACGATACATGTTCGCCGTTGGCCCACCAAGATCTGAAATCACCCCAGTAAACCCAGGTACTTTTTCTTGAATATCTTTAATTTCTTTAATGATTGATTCTTGTGAACGACTTTGAATAATGCGTCCTTCGTGTTCTGTAATCGAACAGAACGAACAACCACCGAAACATCCTCGCATAATGTTAATCGAGGTTTTAATCATGTCATATGCAGGAATTTTCGCCTTGCCATAACTTGGGTGCGGCACTCGTTGATACGGCAAATCAAATACTGCGTCCATTTCGTCAGTATTCAATGGCCAAGCTGGCGGATTGACCCAAACAGAGCGATTTCCTTGGGCTTGAAATAACGCACGCGCACAGCCTGGATTTTGCTCTTGATGCAAAATACGTGATGCATGAGCGTATAAATATTTATCATCAGCGACTTTTTCATAGGCTGGCAATAGTACGTAAGTTTTTTCCCATGGCTTGGGTCTTGGCGGCTGGACACTGATAGCTTTTGGCGCATCGTTATCAAAAATTTTCTTATCAGTTGGCCCTGACAGTTTTTCACAGCCAACATCATCTGCACCATATGGGTTTGGGATCGGGTCAATCTTATGCAATTGATCCAATTTACGTGAGTCCATGCCTTTCCAGCCAGGCAATGGCTCATGGCGAATAACTGCGGTACCACGAATGTCGTGCAAGTCAGCCATTTTCTCACCGTTAGCGATACGATGAGCGACTTCCACCAGCGGACGTTCGGCGTTACCATAAATTAGGATATCGGCTTTAGCATCAAAAATAACACTACGGCGTACTTTGTCTGACCAATAATCATAATGGGCGATACGGCGTAAGCTTGCCTCAATCCCCCCAATGACGACGGGCACTTCTTTAAAGGCTTCTTTACAGCGCTGGGTGTAAACAGTAACCGCGCGATCGGGGCGTTTGCCGCCTTCATCATTAGGCGTATAAGCATCATCACTACGAATACGACGATCTGCGGTGTAGCGGTTAATCATCGAATCCATGTTGCCCGCAGTAACACCAAAGAATAAATTCGGGCGACCTAGCTTCATGAAGTCATTTTTATTCGACCAATCTGGCTGGCAAATAATCCCCACTCGAAACCCTTGTGCTTCGAGCATTCGGCCAATAACAGCCATACCAAAACTTGGATGATCGACATAAGCATCGCCACTGACAATAATAATATCGCAGCTATCCCAACCAAGCTGATCCATCTCTTTACGAGACATAGGAAGAAACGGTGCCGTGCCATAGCATTCGGCCCAGTATCTTGGGTAATTAAATAGCGTGGATTCAACTTGCATGAGATTTGCCTACATTAAACATCATCGATCTGGTGAGTTGCACTTAACCAAGTTTAGTTCAACTCACCCAACTTTTTTCTGGAGGCGGAGTATAGCAGTTACATCACACTAAGTGTGACTAAAAAAGCAGCATAAATAAGGTTTTTAAGCTATTTATAGGTTTCTATAACCTTATTAAAAACAATGACTTTTGTCTTTAAGGCTAAAACTGATTGTTATAAACCAATAAAAAATCCAATATTTACAATCGCTAAGCCAACCATCACAACCCAAGTTAACAAGACGCCCCAAACGCGGCCAAAGTGCACACCGCCTTTAGCTGCAGTTAGCCCTATGGCATGTAATAATCTCGCCACAATCCACACGGTACCAAAACAATGCAATATTGCTGCTGGTAAGCCATTAAACTCAGCCAGCATGAATAAAATCAGTGCAAGGGGCGCATTTTCTAGCAAGTTTTCATGGACACGCTTTGCCAACGCTAAATCAGCATTACCACCAGTGCCAATACCGACTTTATTGACCCTTCGCTGCTTAATCACTCTGATGGATAAACCTATTGCAAGTAGCACGGTTAAGCTGGCGTAGAACCCTGAAATCATCAATGACATGTGTGATATTTCCTTTTTATTATTTTTACGGCATTTAGCCAAATAGTGACTACAATTGAGTATTCATTCTATACACATTGAAACAAAATGGAATTATCAACTTTTTAACAATTTTTTGCTGCTTTTTAGGTATTCAGCCAACCTCATTTCGGTTACTATTCGCGCCATTGACCTACTACCCATGTTAACTAGAGTGACGCACGCCTAATGAACGATGACAACTTCATTGAAAAACGCAGATTTATCATAAAATTAGGCAAAGCCCTGCATAAATTCGGTACGCCCGCTTATCGTCTTGAATCCCACTTACAAACGGTGTCTTCGACCTTAGGAATTGAGGGATACTTTTTAATATCACCCACCTCAATGACCTTTGTCTTGCAGCACGATACCGAACAAGAATATAACCATGTTGCCAGGGTTAAACCCGGTGACTTGGATTTAGGCTCTTTGGCGCGCACCTTTGATTTGGTTGAAGAGCTAAGTACAGGGCAACGTACCCTGAGTGAAGCACTCGAGCGTTTAGAAGAAATTGCCAATAAACCTAACCCTTACGGCCATGGGCTAACGTTATTGTCCTTTGGGGTGAGTGCTGGCGCGTTTGCGATGCTAATGGATACCAGCTGGAACGATGTTTTTTGGTCTGGCATGCTGGGCTTACTAGTTTACGGATTAGTATTTTGGGCAGAAAAATCTAAACGTGTCGCTGAAATGCTTGAACCGTTAGCGGCTGTAGTCTGTGCGATTTTAACCTGTGGTATTGCAGCGGTGGTTGATCCCAGCATCAATATACCCGTGGTCATCTTGTCAGGGATCATTATTTTTATCCCTGGTTTAGCGCTCACCCTTGGTTTAGCTGAGCTTGCCGCTCGAGATTTAATATCAGGCACAGCAAGGATCATGGATGCGATCATGCTGCTTTTTAAATTGTATTTTGGTGCTGTACTCGGCATGACTTTGGGTAAAGTGATGTTTGGCGAATCTGTGTATATTGAACCCGATTTGCTCCCTCGCTATGCCTCATGGGCAGCCGTTCCATTACTGTCTATGGCGTTGGTTATCATCTTTAAAGCACGTATCAAAGACTCACCTTGGGGAATTTGCGCAGGTATTGTAGCGTATTTCTCGGCTATGTTAGGCGGTCTTTACCTAGGGGAGTCGATTGGTATATTTGTTGGCGCACTGGCTGTTGGCATTTATTCAAACCTTTATGCTCGTTGGATGAAAGCACCCGTATCAATTGCACTGCTTCAAGGTATTGTTATTTTGGTTCCAGGTAGTAAAACTTATATTGGTTTAAATGCAATGATCTCAGGTGAGACCATGCTAAACCAGGCTCATTTAGGCACACAGGTATTTTTAATTTTTATGTCACTTATTGCAGGTTTAATTTTTGCAAACGTGATTGTGCCTCCTAAACGTAGCCTTTAATCTCAGCGTTAAGGTCAAAGCATGTCATCCCTATTAATATAGGAGCACACGGTTTGACCTTCCCTTACCTCAAAGTATGTCTCAATCAGTAAAATACATTACTTATTACGTAATAACATCATGATAAATAATTAATTTTATGTTATTTCGTATTTTTTATTTTCTTTTTATTCTGATTTGTATTACCTTCTGCGCCGCTAGGAAAGCATGCGGCACCGACTATGATGTTAGGCCGTAATTCAGGTTCAATGGATGAATCAACCGACCTTGATATCTCCATGTCCTTATTTGCTTGAATCACCTAGCGATAATAATCAAATAAAGGAATGATTGATGAAAAACGTTACCGCTTTAGCACTACTATCTGGTCTATTCGCACTTCCTGCAATCGCAGCACAAGATGCTCCGTTTCAACACGAAGCAGGTCTTGAATATTCAGCTAATACTGAAGAATTCGGCGATGGTATTTGGGATCTAAACTACCGCTACTACATCAAGCCAGTATCACAAGATAATGGCCCATATGCATTGAATGGTTTTTTAGCGCAAACCACTAATATTGGTGCTGGTTACTCAATGTTTGATGATGCAGATACTGACACAATTCGTATTGATGGAACTTATGTATTTGACTCAAAATGGTTTGTTGGTGCTGAATACAATCGCTTTGAAATCGGCGATTTCAGTGGCAACCTTTACCAATTCGATGCGGGTTACTACTTCAATGACAGCTCGAAAGTCGCGGCATTCTATGTCGATGGCAGTGATGATTTTGAGTCATTCTACGGTGCTGAAATTCGCAGCTTTCTAGCCTTTGAAACCACAACAGGCATCGATTTAGGTGCTATGTGGACTCACACTGACAATGACGACATCTTCAATTTGAATGCTGACTGGTATGTGACTAAAGCTTGGTCTGTTGGGCTTGGATATGTTGACGACGGTTCAGATAATGATTTTGCAGCTAAGACAGCGTACTGGTTGCGTATGTCTGACGCTTTCTCTGCAACTTTTGAAGTATCTAAAGTACTTGATTCTGATGTAGATGGCTTTGGCGCAAGTATCGGTATTGTCGGTCGCTTCTAAACCTTGCTTACTATCTCCCCTGATACCCAAAAGGAGCCATGATGAGGCTCCTTTTTTTATTGACTCTCTCAGTCAAATCAATAATTTTTGTAAATAATCTGCGAAATTTCAAATACCCGCCATACTTAATCTTAGCCACTAAACCTTTGTACTAAAAATGATCGTGCAATGATTAATTGCTATTAGGTCAATAACTTAATTAGCTAATTCAATTATACATAGCACTCAAGACTTCTCATTTGTGGCCATTAAAATAAGTATAGGTAACCATAATAAAAACAACGAACGCATCAATAAAGCTTACCCATTGCGCTTGGAGCTTTATGTTAGTCATCATGATGTCTCCCGTGCTTGTATTAGCCTCACAAGCACCGCTAACTGTACCCAATCAAAGCGATAAAGACCGTGAGACAGCAAATCAAAATAACACCATTACTGTTGATAACATTATCGTGCAGAGTAATGCTATTTTTGACGAAAGTGACCCTGATGCCTTTTTTATCCACCATTGGGCGAATTGGCTACACATTAATACCACTGAACCTACCATTCTCGACAAGCTCACTTTTAAAGAGGGTGAACAAGTCACTCAAAAAACGTTTGCAGAAGCACAACGGTTATTACGTGCTGAGCCTTACTTACGTGATGCAAAAATATATGTTGCCCAGAAAGCGCCCGATGCGGACTCCGATGAGCAAACCGTGGTGGTTGAAACCTGGGATAACTGGTCGCTACTCCCCACATTTAGTCTAAGTTCAAGTGGCGGTGAAACCAAATATTCAGTCGGGATTAAAGAAGATAACTTAATGGGACTTGGGATTAAAACTCGCCTTAAGTATCAATCTAATGCTGATAGAACGGGTTATAAATTTGGCGTTACCGCCCCACTCAAAATTATTCAACATGCCACTGTATCTGCCAATATTTATGACAACAGTGATGGCCAAGCAACCCACTTATACTTTACTAAGCCTTTTTACTCATTGGACACAAAGGATCAGTATTTTGCAGAGTACTTAACAGATCAACGTATTGATACTTTGAGGCAAAATGGTGAAGACGTTAATGAATTCGAGCATAACGTTGATTATGCCGCCTTATCTTTTGGTTGGTTATTAAATAAAACAGACGCAGATCTTTCAAGAGTAACACTCGGTATTACCCAGGATAAACATCAATTTGCAGCCAGTGACACGTTCCCCGATGGTCCTTTACCTCAAAATAGAGATTTTATTTACCCTTGGATAGGTTATGAATACCTGCAAGATGACTATCAGGTTTTTACCAATATTCACTTGATCAACAATAATGAGGATTTTAATTTAGGCTGGCGCCATTATGCTCGAGTTGGTTTTGAAACCAATGATGTTAGTGAGGGGAATAATATCGGCTACCATTTTAATGTTAGCTCTAGCCGAGGTTATCAACTAGAAAAAGACTTACTGTTACTCAATTTCAGTGGCCAAGCTAGCATCAATACCAGCCAAAAAGACTTTTATAATGTTAGCGCTCAAGCTGAGTACTTTTATAAAATTCATCCTAAATGGACTGCCTACGCTAAAACTCGGCTGGCAACCTCGAAAAACAATTACCTTGATAAACCTTTTGCTTTAGGTGATGACACTGGAGTTCGGGGGTATCCCAATGATTACCAATATGGTGATAATCAATGGTTACTCACAGGTGAAGTTAGGTATTATCCCAACATCAACCTTTACCAATTAGCTGAATTAGGTTGGGCAACCTTTGTTGATATAGGTCAAGCCTTTGGCGGACCTGATGAAAACAACGAGGTCAGCTCCCCTATAGGCAGTGTCGGCATTGGTGCGCGAGTTTTCTCCTCAAAATCAAGCTATGGTAGCGTAGGTCATATTGATTTAGCCGTGCCTTTTACCAGTGGGGAAAAAGTCGATGACTGGGAATGGCGTTTTCAAGTAAAAAACCGTTTTTAATAAGATCTTCACTATTTAACCTCAGCGACTCAACTTGAGTACACCAGTTCCCTTGTTAAACATTAACAGCTGAAAGGCTTATTTGATGTTTTCAAATCCAGCAATCTCGTCACGAATTTGCTGTTCTTGTTCCTTGCTATCGATTTGATAAATTTTCTTAATTTGACTTTTAAATTGCGGAGCGTCGCCAGTTGATACGGTATCAAACCCAACTGTCACCTTACCCATGCGAGATGTAATAACTAAGGCCTTTGCAAACGTTAAATTCGTATTTACCCCACTTAACACAATGAGATAAGTTTGTTTTGGTCGACTATCAACAAACACTGTGCGATTGTCCATAGTTCGCCAACCGTCCATCCTAAAGTTATCAATACTGGTGACTTCAGTCAGCTCATCAAATTGATAAAGTGCAGCTTTTTGTTTGCTTGCCTCTGACGCACTGCATCCCAATAACATTAACGACACCAACGCAATTATCATTTTATTCAACATAAGCTATCACCCCGTAATATGTTCAGTTAGTTAACGTTTTTAACGGCATAACGTCAGCATAACCAATGAATGAGTGAAAAAGCTAATGAATTTTTGATATCACGGATTGTTCAGCGACTACCTGCCATTGCTCCATTAATCCAGCGTTAATGCTGTCGTTAATGGCGCTATCCAATATAGGAGCCAAATGGGCATATTCGCTGTTCAGATACACATATAAGGGGTAAGTTTGTAGCTCTACAGGCAATATCATCACATTGTCGATATTCATCTTATTCAATGTACTTGCACCATCTAAACGACTGGTCACCGCCACATCAATACGACCTTTAACTAAAAGCTGCATGAGTTGTTCAGTAGACGCCACTTTTAATAGCTTATCTGGGTTTACGTCAATTTGTTCGGTATGTTTAACACCACGGATCACTCCCACATTGACATCGACGATATCTTTTAGCGAGTAAATATTGAGGCGATTATCACTGCGAACCAGTAATGCCGTTTTTAAGTGGTAATAAGGAGTGGGAACACGAATGAGATCGGGATTATCAATGCCATATTCCCATATGCGCATGATTTCACCGGCACTTTTAGCTTCGCACACATTAAGCTCAGCTCGGCTTGCAGGCAACATTTCAATTTCACAATTTAATTGGTACTTTTTGCAAAATCCATCAAATAATCTGGCCCCGACTTCCTGCTCTGCTAGCCCTTGGATACCAACAAAAGAATAGGGTTTTGCCATCGCACCAGCGACAGGTATTAGCCAAATGAACATACAAAGAAACTGAAATAAGAAAACATTAAGAAACACTTTCATGGCAATAAGTCCTTTTGCCGCGACCGATATACACCGGGATATGATTGTTGCTTTACCTATATCTATGCCAATTTAACGAGCACTTTCATAGAGGTAGATTGTAGCCAGCCACAACCACATCACCTGAGTTATATCGATAACTCCATTAGTGAGTTTCTATTATAGTAAATTTATCACTCGCAGCTTTTAAATTGGTACTTAAGTGCGACAGTCCTTGAGACTGTTCAGAGACTTCATTAGCAATCATACCCACTTGTTGGCCAACTTCATCTATTTGCGCCAAGCCTTCTGTTAATTCCGACGTTGCTAACGCCTGCTCCTTACTTGCCTGAGCGATAAAATCTTGCTGCTCTGCTGAATAACTCATGTGAGCCACAATATCGTTGAATGCGATGCCAGTTTGCTCTGCAACAAGATTACCTTCATCCATTTTAGTTAACGACACTTGCACTAATTTCACCGTTTTATCAGCCGCTTCAGCGCTGCGACTTGCTAAGTTTCTTACTTCATCTGCCACCACAGAAAACCCTCGGCCAAACTCTCCTGCCCGTGCCGCTTCAATGGCTGCATTAAGTGCAATTAAGTTAGTTTGTTCAGCAATCTGGGTAATTTCTCGCATGATAGTGGCAATTTGTTCACCTGAAACATGAATATCTTGTAAAGCGACCCTCAAGGCTTGCATTCGATCATTACCAGCTTTAGCAGCTAAATAAGCGGATTGACCTTTTTGGTTCATTTCTTCTGTTGCGTTAGCTGTTAAATGGATCTGGCTGTCTATTTCTTGCAACGCTGCACTGATCGAGCCTACTGACGTTAGCTGCTCAGTGGCACTTTGTGCCAGACTGTTGCTGTGGTGATTCAGATCTTCTGTCGCACTGATAATTTGCTGGGTATTTTGCTTTACCGATACCGTCAACAAGGTGAGGTTATGCACCATCTCAACCAACGCATGCCCTAACAGATCTCGCTCACCGGCTACCGACGGCTGACAAGTTAAGTCACCAGATGCGATAATTTCAGCCGCAGCAACTTGGCGCTTTTGCATTTCAATTAATTGCTTCATTGACTGGCTCATATGGCCTAGCTCATCAGTGCGCTGTAATAGTGCTTGCCACTTTTTGGCATCAAGATGGGTCAGATTGCTATCTCCTACCGATAAATCATCGACTGCGGTGACCATTGTCCCTAACCCTTTGGTTATTGCATTTACTAACCCTAAAATAAGCCCTGTGATCAATAATGATGAAACTAAGGCCACAATGCTGCTCAGCAGTATTAATTGAGACTGGCTTGCAGCCATAACTTTTTTATCGGTAGCACTGACAATGATCCACCCCGTACTGGTTTGTTGCCTGATGGAACCAAGATACGCGACCCCATTCTCTTCAAAATCAACGATGCCAGCTTGTTGTTTGCACAATGCTTGGTGTGACGCAAACGCTCGCTGACTGTCTATAAATGGGTGAGCAATAAGCTCACATTGCGCTGATAAAATAAACGCATAGCTATGCTCATCATGTTGGCTAATATCAACAAAGTCATGGTAAAAATTATCCAGTGGGATACTGGCAAATAACACCCCTTCACCTTGAACCCGTTTCGCAAAAGTGACCAATAACTTACCGTCTACTCGGCTTTTTCTCGGGTTAGAGATAACAATATCTGCTTGGTTAAATGCAGCGTTAACATAAGGAAGCTGCTGATAGCTTTGGCCAATACGCTGCTGATTACTTGCTGCGATGGCGACACCTTGTTTATTGAGTAAAGCGAGGTTTCTAAATTGAAATTCAGAAGCTAAGGCCGCAAAGTGCTTAGAGAGTTGCTCAGCAACCTGCGAGACGTTATTGCCTGTCGAGATGCGATTGTCTATGTGAGCATTATTAGCTTGTAACGTTTCACGTATATATGGGCTGCGAATGAGTGCGCTAATAATACCTTGGTTATGCTGATACCAACTATCAATGTTCTTTTGCAGCAATGCACTATTACCACTTACTGTATTTTCAGCTGTTTGTTTCATGGTGGCCAAACTAAAGTAAATAGTCAGTGTTGCCAATAACATAAAACCACACACAACCGCTGGCACAATAATGAGATTAAACTTATGTTTTAGCTTCATATTATTTTTCTTATTTATTCAGAACACGTTAAAACCAATAAGACATACAATATGATAAAAACCAGCTAAAAAAGATGATTAAGCTCAATTAATTTATACTTAATCTGACAGTTCTTATAGATAAAATCACATAAAGCGTACACAAATAAAAAGCCGCTTCATCATTGAAGCGGCTTAAATATAAAGTTTAGAATTTAGATTAAAGATGCGCTGAGATTAACTTCTGCGTCTAAGGCCTAACAAACCCAGCACAAATAACCATAATCCCATTGCACCACCGCTTGAATCAGACTTAGGTTCAGGTTCTGGTGCTATCACTTCAGCAGTCACAGCAATGGTTGCTGTTGCAGCTACCGCTGTTTTAACACCATTACTGACCGTTAGCTCAATCACGGCACTGGCATCAGCATCAACCGCTGGTAGCGTTACATCGGTATCCATGGCCATTGCATCTGCGAAGGTCACCACAGGGCCTGACACTTGGCTCCAAGCATAAGTTAACTCATCATCACTATTAGGCGCGGTACTATCACTTGCTGATAAGCTCACTGTCGTGCCTTCATCAACTGTCAGCGAAATGGATTGTTCACCATTGATTTTGGCAACAGGTACACCACTTAACATTACAGGCGCTAGCATTTCAGTATGACTCACTTCATTAAGAGTATGCGAGACACTGAATACCAAGTCTTGGCTCATCACCAATGCTTGTGTATCAAGTTCCACGACAATCTCTTGTCCAGCTTCATTGGCCGCTTGCACCACTTCCCAAGAAACCATTTCACCATCAACACTCCCTTGATGACTGTCGCTTTCGATAACCAAACCGACTGGCAACTGCGCAGTGACTGATAAGGTGCGTTCCTCATCAGTGTCATTGTCTGCAAGCGCAATAGATAATGTGATCATATCGCCAGTATCTGCTGATTCGACATCCAGCTGACTTTGGGCATAGGTTGCTTTTCGGTATAACTCAATTGGCATTAATCCCACGTTATCTGCAGCATCTACACCGGTACCAATTTCAAGTACAGTCGTATAAAGCGTGTCAGATTTAAGTGTTTTATCCCAGTTAAGGACTAACCCAATATCCTCATCGGCTGCCACAGCAGATTTAAAGTCAACAGTTACACTTTCATCATCTTTGCCAATGACAGCGAGTTCAATCACCACATCATCTTCGACATCTGACGGCGCAGACGTATCACCATAGTTGTGCACTGTGACATAGTAAGAACCTGGATCTGGGTCATTGATTTCACATGACTCATAAGCCGTTTCTGTTGCGCTCATACACGTTAAAGGATCCATTTCCCGTGCATTATCAGGCTTACCGTTATAGTTACTATCACGGCCAATATATAAGTCTAAATCCGGTGAACTGGTATGTTTAACACGTGCAATAAGACGCTTAGTGTTCGGCGTAATGTTCACTAATTGCGAATAATACTTACTGCTATCGTTATACACATTCGTTGGCCAGTTCGATGTATCGCTGTCGTCTCGAGGTATGGTTGTTTCAATCACTTCAACTTCAGCTAACTCAAAGACCCCAACCTGAATATCACTTGAGCCGACGGTCTTAATGCCAGAAATCGCAGCACTGCCTTTATTCTGCCCTGTGGTTAACTGCGCTATTTCAGGCATACTACCAGCAACAAAGCTCCCCACTACCGGCATCTTGGTGGGAGTTAGCGCAGTATTTTCTGGCGTTAATACTAAATAACCCATGCCATATTCTGACGCATAGCCTTCACCAATGGCTGCAGTGATATCTAAGCTAATACTTTCGCCAGCTGCAAGGGTAAAACTTGAAGGGGTTGCAGAGATAGACAAACCAGGGGTTTGAGATAACTCGCCCACAGTCCATGTTGACGATGCTGTTGCTGTGAATGTTCTTGTCCACGAACACGCCATCATACAGTTATTCATTAATGCTGAAGGTAGGTTCAATGACTCGGGTGTGCCGTCTAAACTAGGATCTGCTAACGTATAGTCTTCATGCGATACATCCATCACCAAGCCAGCGTTTAACGCATCTGCGACACGTGCGCTGCCAGCTCCACCTGTAAATAAACTGGATGGCGTCACACCGTCTTCCATCCATGTGTTTGTTTCAGCACTGAGCATTAAAGCAGATTGAGCTTGAGCCGGTGTCCACTCCGGTTTTAAAGCAGCAATTAAGGTATACACACCTGCAATATGCGGACTCGCCATAGAAGTACCGCTCATAAAGGTCGTCGGAGATTCTGTTTTATCTCCAGTATCTCGCCACGGTTGATACTCTGTATTCGCCCCATAAATTTCAACGCCAGGAGCAGAAATATGCGGTGTAAGCCAACGGTTCATTATTGACTCAGGGCCTCGTGAGGTAAATTCCGCCGCAATATCTGCTTTAGCAGGATCGCTTTCAAGTACTGACGCATTAAAACTCACAGTATGATCAGAACCAGACGATAGCCAATCCGTCAGTAGTGCACCTTGATCAGCATCTAAATGTACTGCGGGTAAGACGTGTAAATCAGCATCGACTGTCTCAGCGCCACCCTCTAAGTTAATCAAGACTAAACCAGCAGCGCCACCAGCACGAACATTAGTCCCCTTAGCTACCCTTGCTATATCTCCTCGCTCGCATACAACAATTTTTCCGGTTACTGTGTCAGCGTCAAAAGGCTCAAGACAGCCTGCCATGCCTAAATCTGCAGCACTAATGATGTCGCCAGAGATACCGCTTGTTGCGCCTTTACCTGTTAATGGCTCAAGATCGTAATCTCCGCCTGTAAAGGTGACTTCCTTGTCTGTGAAGCTACGATCATGTGTATAAGCGGCGACGGTGGTAAGCCAAGGCGCATTACCCGGTGAACCAACGGTCTCAGCGCCTGGGCCGTCATTACCTGCTGCGACCGCAACATGGATACCCGCTTCTCGCGCAGCAAGAAATGCTAATGCATCTGTGTCATTCCATGGGTCACTTGCTCCACCACCGACTGAATAGTTGATAACTTGAACGCCATGTTCAATTGCGTGCTCAACCGCTAATGCAGTGACATCAGGCCAACATCCTGCATCGGCGGCGCAGACTTGATAAGACACAATATTGGCATGAGGGGCAACACCACTAATTTGACCAAAGCTAAATTCAGCTTCTTCGCCAACGGCGTTATAAACCGTCACATCTTTAACGATGTTACCTGCTGTGGTTGAAGCCACATGAGAGCCATGACCATTATGGTCAATACCAATTCGGTCGTCCCCTTCTGGGGTATAGTCGTCTAAAAGAGCTTCATGCGCCCAAATACCAATCAATTTGTCATTACAATAATGCGCTAAATCAGAATCACTACAATGACCTAAGTAGGTACCTTCTCCGAGTGGGTTTGTGTGGTCATAACCATCACCACCAATATCAGCAAAAGAAGCACTTGTATGGTTAATCCCAGTATCCATGATTGCGACGATGACGCCTTCACCCATACTAGAAACGCCTGTTGCTGAGCCATCCCAAGCACTTGGCGCTTGGATATGCTTTGGCCCAGAGTCAGTATTCAAATGACGTAGTTCGACTTTTTGAACGCTTTTTACACCCGCAACAGAAGCCAGCATTTGCGCTTCTTTTTCTGATAACTCAGTACTGAAACCGTTTAAGGCAATTTGATAATCGTCATGCACAGCCAATTGGCGGTTCAATGTTGATTTCGCCAGAGACAATGTTTTACTACGCTGGGTATTAAGGTATTGAATATATTGCTGACTCACTGCACTGTTAACATTCAGCACGCCTGTTTTAGCTCGGGAATTTGATGGGTTAGCTAAAATGCTTGTGGCCTTAAGATCCCCTTTATCACCGTGATAAGTCGCTAGGGGCTGGTCATCTAATAACACCATATAAAGGTTATCAATTTGACGTGGATTCTTGGTCGTTGGTTGGTATCCTCGCTGACCACTATCGGTATCAAGACCTCGGGTATCAATCACTTTCGCTTGCAAGTTAGGGCTAAATGCCAGCGTTAGCGCTGCTGCAATTAAGCTTTTCTTATATATCGATGTCACAATATCTTCCTCGTTCTAATTATTATCTATCGCGTCTTTATCTGTTTTCGTTAGCCATTGCTTGGCAATAAATCATGCTGTTAACGACAACATTTCGCAGCAATAACGATGTCTGTAACCTTGATACTCGAAGATAATAATCTGAGGCAAATATACAGCGACTATTCCATTTCATTTAAGCTTCACTTTTATTTCAATTCCTTTTTAATCATAAACTTACAAAAACAAACTGTATCTAAATGTATCCAATTTTAGCGATATATTCTCTTTTAACTCCATAACAGGGCTTCATGACATTTTTATGGTGCACTCACCAAATTCAACAATAAAAAACAGATGCTATCTTATTGTTTATTAAGTAAATGAAAAATTATTGAAAGATAAAAGAAACAAAATCAACGCCCATTTGCTTGAGCTTTGTGGTGGTTTCAATGAAAACCTATGTACGAGTATTGAGCAGAGGACTTCTGACTCAATGAGCCTAAGAGTGCGGCAACTCTATTTGAAATAAAAAGAAATGAAGTTAAGCAAAAAAATAAAACAATAATTTGAAGGGAAACCCTATGTCATTTACCAAGTCAAAACTAGCGACGTGCATTGCAATCGCCTCAATGATGCCAGCAGCTAGCGTCGTTGCCAGTCAGTCTGATGTGTTGTCACCTTACTCAGCCTCAGCTCAACAAACCGAAAATGCGACCTTATATGTTTACTTATCTGATAAAGGGTCGTTAACTAAAGCAACTATCAACAACAAAAGTAAATTTGCCCAGCGCCTACAACAAATAGAAGCAAGCCAGCAGCAAGTGATTAATAACATCATGGCACTTGATGGCAATATCAAGACGCTTCCTGGTTCTAAACTCGTAGGTAACTTTATTCGAGTACAAGCCGACAGCAGCTATATTGAAAAAATTAAACAACTTGATGGTGTACAAGCCGTGGTTGTGGCTGCAGCACCTATTAGCGTGCCAACAAATGCACTTCGTACAGCAACAAGTCCTTCGACTAACTCTATCACTCCAGCTTCTGCGCCAGCATTTTCTGACGACATGACAGCGGGTGAAGGCGTTAAAGTTGCCATCATTGGTAGTGGTGTTGATTATACCCATACAGGACTTGGCGGCGATGGCAGCGATGAATCCTATGCAACAGCAATGGAGAATGCCGTTAATGCATTTGATGGTTTTCCAACAGATGTGGTTGTTGAAGGGATGGACTTAGCCAGTGATGCAGGCTGGGGATTAGATCCAAACCCAATCGACCAAAATGTGTATTTTACCCGTGATTACGACGGCGCGACACACAATACAGGTCACGGTACTCGACTTGCCAGCGTTGTTCACGCTTTAGCGCCTGCAGCCAAAATTGCAGCGTATAAAACCTCAAATGTGTCTGATCCATATGGCTACGGCTATAGCTTGTCATCAGAAACTTCAAGCACATTTATGTTGGCTCTAGAATACGCTCTTGACCCAAATCAAGATGGCAGTTTTGACGATCGAGCAGACATCATTGTCGTCGATGCATTAGGTGGTAATGCATTTTATGCTGAGCATGATGATGGCGTATCAGGTGCAGTGATTGAAGCTTATGCAATTGAAATGGCTTCGGCATTAGGTAGCTTAGTGGTAGTTAACGCTGGTAATGGCGGAGAATGGTACGACAATAGTTTTAATATGACATGGCGCGGCGCCGCGCCGAGTGCATTAACAGTTGGTGGCATGGTTGCTGACGAAGAAGGCAATATGATGGTCACAGAAAAGACCCCATATGGCCCAGTTCGTGGTGCATCAACATTCAGTAAACCTGATATGGTCAGCTACGCTGAAGATATCGAAGTCGCCGTTGTCGGTGGTGGCGATGAAATGGACACCCAATCTGACACTGTCATGGCAGCTGCCCGCATGGCTGCCGCCGCTGCGGTATTAAAATCAAAACGCCCTTCATTGTCGATGACTGAAATCAAAGCATTGCTCATGAATACAGCCAACAACAAAGTCATGGATCTAAACAACAAGCAAGGTGAATTAACGCTTATTGGTAGCGGCGCTGAAAACCTTGAAGACGCATTAGCTTCTTCAGCGGTTGTGTGGGAAAAAGGCTCATATCAGCCTAACCTCAGTTTTGGCTTTTCAGAAGGCACTGGCACGCAGCGTTATACCAAACAAGTGCAGCTTAAAAACCTTTCAGAAGAAACCGTCACATACGATGTTGCCCTAACAAGCATGGGCAAAGATGGCGACATGGCGCTGACTTGGGAGCACCCAGCCAATATCAGTGTCCCTGCAGGACAAACGGTCGTTTTCCCAGTCACTATGGTTGTTGATTACACCAAGCTGGCTAATTGGCCGATGAAAATGGGCAGTGATTTAACTATTGAAAATTGGCAAAAAATCGAGCTTTCAGGCCAGCTGCAATTAATGGCTGAAGAACGACCAACACTGAGTGTGAATTGGCTTGCCAAACCACGTGCGAAAACTTCTATCACCCGTCACTTTGATACGTATGAAGAAATATACGGTACTGAGTTTACTCAAAAATTTAGCGAAACAGCTGGTGCATATGCACAGCAATTTACCAATGACAGTGAAACAGAAACAACGTTTGCCGTGTTTCCTGCCATGAAACACCAACCCAACATCAATGTCGGCAAAGAGCATACCAAAGGTAACATGCTCAACACGGTTGCTGGTGGTATTTATGATGAAGCGATGTGTTCGTCAGGTAAAAAAATGGTTGTTGCTGGCCGCTTCTTTGAACCGAATGATGTCGGGATGGCGAACCATTTTGATAAAGCGGGTGCAGCACTTGTCTATTGGAGTACTTACCAAGAGCAGTTTGTTATCGACAACGAACTCGATAAAGCAGTTAATGGCGATCCTTATGCATGGGATGAAGCGACTCAAATGGTCATGAGTGGTTTTATTGAAGTTGATGAAAATGGTCAGCCACATTCCTACTACATTGATTTTAACAAAGAGTACGACTGGACCGATCATTATGGCCGCTACACAAAATCTAGCTTACCCACGTATGTCACAGGTCATGGCCAAAACTTTGTCGCACAATACTGTCTCGATGACTTATATCATGGCGAAAACATGGCGAGCTTAGAGGACTTTGACCAAAACCAAGGCTGGCTTTTTGGCACCGACCGCGACGCTTTAGCAAACCTTGGTGAACCCATTATTCTGTTTAATCCGGTCAAATATGGTAAGACAACCACAACTGAGTATTTCGACTGGTTTACCGGCGAAATGGTCGAAACACAAAGTAAAGATGGTGGACTACCATTAATCTCTCGCTTAGTGGAAGAAGGTGAAGCCAAAGATTACAGCCCGATGGTCACTCTAGCCGCTGGCGAAACAGCTGAGCTTGCGATGGCAAGTGAGTGTAACTTCTCTTTCGGATTTGGTGGCGGGGGCTGCCAAAATGACGGGATGTTAATCATGAGCCTGGAAAATAACTGGGCAATGGCGACGCCTATGGGCCAAGGTGATTATGCCTTTATTCCACATCCCAAAGACGGCCAAAGTCACAGCATTAATGAAGATGCTGAAATGGGAGAAGTGGTTGCCCATGTTGAACTGGATGCAGAAACCTTCTTTGCTAATGGTCAATATGAAGCAGAATGGTCTCCATACACACTGGCATTAGCCAAAGCAATTCCTGGCGATCCTTTCTCGGTTGCAAACAACGGAGAAATCACCGTCAACAACCCTGATGCTATCGATTATGATGCAGGCCACATGAGCTATGATTTAGAAGTCATTGGCTATCAAGGTAACGCATACACTGCGGTATCGACAGTGACGATTAACATTAATAACGTTAATGATATTGCACCAGCAATTATCGCTGAAATGCCAGCTGTCACCATGGATGCTCAACAAGCGGCTGAAATTGATGCCTCAATGTATTTCAGCGACGCTGAAGGTGATGCACTGACATTTAGCGCGACGGGTCTACCTGAAGGCATCAGTATCGACAGTAAAACAGGTATGATTACTGGTACTGCAGCTGCTGGGACTTATGAGGTGGTTGTAACAGCTGATGACATGGTCAATAAAACCGAAACTAGCTTTACCATGACCATTAATGCACCTGTGGCTGAAGCGGCGCCAGAACCTAAAAGTGACGATGGTGGTAGCCTAGGCTGGTTAAGCTTAAGCTTGCTCGCTTTACTTGGGTTACGCCGCAGACAACACTAACCTTAGATATCATCTAAAATGAATAAAAAGCGCCTTAGGGCGCTTTTTTATTTCCCGAGATACAAATTGAAACATTAATTTAACATTTGAGCAATATAACTTAAGGCGCTGTAATTGTTATAAAAACACTCCTATCAGTAAACATTATCCAAGATCCCAAAATGCATGGCGTATTTCAAAAAATAATAAATCAGTTATGTTACTCAAAGCTATTTGGTCATGCCTAAAACGCATTAATAAAATATACCAGCACCGTTAAATAATATTTTTAGGCACCATAACCAAATATTACTCTGAACATAATAACGAATAGAAACACGCTCAGGAGTTTATGCTGTTAATATGATTTCCCTTCCTTATCAGCGCTACCAGATTGGTCAATGCATTATCAACTGTTACGACATGACCATCACCTCAGAAAACAATACGGTTGCCTTACCTGCAAAAGTATTCGAATTTTTGAAATTATTGCTGCTTCATCCTCAACAAACAGTCACTAAAGAACAAGCAATTGAAAAAGTATGGCAAGGTAATATTGAAGTAGGAAAGCGTGGAACAGGGAATGCCATTTGGCAGTTACGAAAATCATTTTCTGAGCTTGGACAACAGCCTGAAGATTACTTCAAAACCGTCACAAAAGTGGGTTACCAGCTATTAATTGATCCGGTCCCCATTACTAAGGTGGTCACTCATCAACAGCAAAAATCTGATAATAAAAAGCCCATATTTATAGGGTTTTCTTTGGCGTTAATTGCATGTATTGCATTTTTTGTCAGCCAAACAGCAACCAAGTTAACCCAGCCTCCGATTAATGCTCAGGTTAAACCAGAGCGAATCACACATTTTGAAGGTGTAGAAGAGCGACCATCCATTTCACCTGATGGACGGTTTATGGCGTTTCAATGGCGTAAAAGTGGGACAAAAGGTCAGTTATACATTAAGAATTTACAAGACGAAGATGCCCCACTAAGACAAATTTCAATGAGTCACGATACCGAAGCAACGCCAAGCTGGTCGCCTGACGGACAATCATTGGCCTACCTAAGAACCACAGTCGATAATCAGTGTTTTGTGCATGTTCGTGATCTCATCACAAACCAAGATAAGCAGCTGGATAATGCCTGCGTTAGTAAGGGGTATTTACACAGTCTTGAATGGTCGCCAAACGGTAAAGCGCTTGCGTATGTCAAAGCGACCACAGATGCATCAGCTATTTTTAGCTATCAATTCGATACTCAGGAAGTGACTCAGTTAACCACACCATTAGCTGGTGAGCATGACCTAATGATGAGCTGGTCAGCAGACTCAACTCAGCTTGCAGTCATGCGAAGCCAAGATAACATGCAAGCAAAGATCATGCTGTATTCACTCGATAGCAACACCACAACCAACCTCATTTCAGATGAAACCCTTATCATTGGAATGGACTGGGAACATACACAAAATCAATTGTATTTTACCGCGCTAAGGGAAGCGGACTTTGTCATACAACGATACGACTTCGACACCCAAACATTAAGCGCTTTTCACCAAGATGAAACCATCAGCAGTATTACAATCAATGAAGCTAACCAGAGCCTGTATTATGCAAGGCATATTTCACAAGAACACATCACACATCGCTCGTTAAAAGATGGGCAAATCATCAAACAGCTTATCTCTTCATCTCGCGATTTATATGGACAATACTTTACCGCAACCAACGAATTAATCTTTCTATCTAATCGCTCTGGGAACTGGGAATTATGGCTTAAGCGTCAAAATGAAAATATGATGCTAACCAATGATATCGGTATGATTTCAATCCCTTCCCCTTCTCCAACAAGTTCTCTGTATGCTGCGCCTATTCGCACCCATGGGATTGACTACAATGAACTGTACTTAGGTGATACTCAAAACCAAACCTTAGCAAAGATTGAACAAGTGAAAGGCAATGTGCGCTACGCATCTTTTTCTAATGATGGTAGCGCTATTTATTACTCGGCATTTGTTAACGAACATTGGGGATTTTATCACTTCGACCTTGCCACAAAAAAAGTCAGCCTACTCCTTGATAAAAATATAAAATTTGCCATCGAAGACGATAAAAATGGTATTTACTACACGTTAGATAATGAGCCTGGAATTTATTATTGGGCCATCAGCGATGGGTCAGTTATTCAAGCCGCTAATGATGAAGCCCAAAGCACTCACACCAAAGTAAATGACTCACTGAGAGCCAAAGATTGGGGCAGTTTTTTCTATCAACAAAATACCTTGTATTACCTTGAGCGAAGCGATGAGAATGACCTCATTCAAAAACGTGATGCCAATGGCCAAATCACTACAGCGTTTACCTTACCAGCAATGAGTATTCGCAATGAGCGCAGCCTTGCCAGTAGCACTGACGGTCACTTAATTGTCAGTATGCAGGGTATCAATGATGCTGATATTTATCGTATTCCACTATCAGACTAGCCATGAGTTCTAAAAAATTGTGACATATTCTTTTACAAGCCAACTAAGTTTAACGAATTAAAACATGGTGCATAAGCGCACAATTTTTGACACACTGTAGCGCTAATTTTGGGTTTAAATTCAAGCAAAGAATTAATAACAACAAGGATGCCCCATGAAAGCACTTTCACTGGTTTGTGCCAGTATCGCTTTGGCGTTTTCAGGATTCAGCCACAGCGCAGAAATCGACCATAGTCATATTCAACAATTTGGCCCTGTCGCCATTCCCACTTCACAATCTTTATCGGCTGGCAGTCACAGTGATGCTCTAAGAGCCAACCTTGCATCAAGCTTGTCTGCTAATAGTGATATCGATATTTTTGGTAAAAGCTACCAATGGCAAGCTGTTGATACTAAAACAGCAGCCGGTTGGGTTGGCTATAAAGTCCAGCTTAGTGCAGAGCGATTTACCCAAGGTACATTAACGGTTTCAGGCCTTAATGAGCCGCAGATATACCTTAACGGTGTGCTATTTGAAGCATCTGCTAAAGCTGAAATTGCACTGCAAAGTGGCGATTACCAATTCATGATTTTAGCCGATGGCAGTGATGATGAATCGGAGTTCAGTATTGACTGGCAAGGTAAATCAGATGTTGATAATCCGAGTTTTACAGCAACTAAAACCCATCGCGTGTCTCCTGAGCAGTTGTTTGACTCTGAAGTCGTCACGAGTCTGAACCTATCGCCAAATGGCAAATATTTACTCCAAAGCAAAAGCCATTATCCGGCCAATAATGACAATAAACCTGTCAGTGTCACCGAGTTAATCAGTACCTCAAGTAAAGATGTGCTTTATCGTTGGCAGCACAGTGCTCCAGCAAGCGCAGCTTGGGCAAATAACAGTAAACAATTGGCTTTTGTTGCCGACAATCAAATACAACTGCTCACTGTAGATGGCATTAACCTTGATATCCTCGCTAATGACATGGAAAACGTCTCGGGCCTTCAATGGTACGGCGATAACTTACTATTTAGCTGGGAAAAGCCCTATAAAGCAGACGAGAAAGCAACCAATAAACGCTTCCAAGCCCTGCAAGATAGATGGAGTTACTGGCGTAACAACAGCCAAATTTATCAATTAGATGTTAAATCAGGCTTCATTCGCCAGTTAACCAGTGACAAACTCAGCAGCTACTTGCTCGACAGTCATGCCGATAAAGAAACACTACTGCTGACTCGTTCACCTGTTGATTATAAAGAACCTGCTCATAGCTTAACTCAACTGGTTGAGCTCAATGTAAAAGACCTATCTGAAAAGCTCATTGGTGAATACCGTACTTTCAATTCAGCCACTTATACTGATGATGGAATGTACATCATGGCCGGGCCTGATTTTATGAACGGTCTAGGGGTTCAAGACACTAGCGTGGTTGTCAATAACTATGATGGTCAGCTTTACTGGCGTAGTAATGAAGGTAAAGTCACCGCTCTCAGCAAAGACTTTGATCCTGCTATTGGTGGCGCAGCAAAACTGAGTAATGACGACTTAGTATTGCGCGTTGGCGAAGGCGACCGTGGCCAATTATATTTGTTCGATATTAGCAAAAAGCGCTTTAATAAAATTAATGCAGGCATGGATATGGTTAATCGCTTCAGCGTAGCCAGCGACTTATCAAAACCTGTTATTGCTTATGCTGGCACCTCTGCCACCGTGCCACAAAAAGCTTACTTGATGAAATCGGGTAAAAAGTCACTGCTATTTGATAGCCAAGCAGCCAGTTATGCTGATACACGCTTAGGTGATATTCAAGACTTCGATTTTACCAACAAACATGGCCACAACATTGATGGCCGTGTCTATCTGCCTGTTGATTTTGACGCCAATAAACAATACCCAGCACTTGTTTATTACTATGGCGGTACATCGCCAGTAACCCGTAACTTTACTGGTCGTTGGCCATTTAACCTATGGGCTGCGAAAGGTTATGTCGTGTATGTACTACAACCCAATGGTGCAACAGGTTATGGCCAAGCATTCAGTGGTCGTCACGTTAACGCTTGGGGCGACTACAGCGCTGATGACATTATCGAAGGTACACAAGCCTTCTTGAAGGCACATAACTTTGTCGACCCTAAACGTGTTGGTAACATGGGCGCCTCTTACGGCGGCTTTATGACCATGTATTTAGCCACTAAAACCGATATTTTTGCCGCTTCAATGGCACATGCTGGGATCAGTAACTTATCAGCTTACTGGGGCCATGGTTGGTGGGGTTACGGCTACTCAGGAATTGCGAGTAAAGGCAGTTTCCCATGGAATAACCGTGATTTGTATGTTGAACACAGCCCGCTTTATAACGCCGACAAGATTAACACCCCAATGTTATTGCTTCACGGTAATGCTGATACCAATGTACCTGTAGGTGAAAGCCACTACATGTACACCGCATTAAAGATGCTAGATAAACCAGTTGAACTCATTGAGTTTAACGGCCAAGACCATCATATAAATGGTCGCCAAGCTCGCTTTGATTGGTGGGATGCAACCTTGGCATGGTTCGACTTACATTTGAAAGACGAGCCACAATGGTGGAACACGCTTTATCCTGAAACTAAAGCAGCTGAGTCTGAGTAAGCTTTTATGGCAGGACAAACCTAACCAATAAAAAGCCCTGATGATTCAGGGCTTTTTATTATTCAGACACAAGGATTACTGATATAGCTGTTTGTAGTTGGGGATATGTTCGAGCCAAAATGGCGGTGTACCGATATATTCTTGCACCGCCTTAATGAACTCACTGACTAATAAAGTCTGTTTTCGATGTGGGTATACCGCATATATGCCTGTATCCATCGTTGATAAACCATAGTTAGTCAGTAATGGTACTAACTTAGATTGCGCGATAGGCTCTTCTAAATTAAACAAATCAATCAAGCTGTAACCAAGTCCAGACTTAACTGCATCGATTAACGTTCGCACATCACTGACTTTATAATTACCACGCATTTTATACATTTTATACAAATCGCCATGGGGAGTTTCAGTTAAGCACATCTGATCTAAATTCACATTACCATTGCCGTAGACCACTGCCGGCAGTTGAATCAGCTCTTCAGGTGTCATAGGCATACCATGTTCTTGAATAAAGCATTCTGACGCCACAATGGCAAAGTGAGTTTTAGCAATTTTCCTTGCAATTAAATTCGACTCGGTGAGTTTGCCAACTCGAAATGCCACATCAAAATGGTCTGTAATAATGTCAGTGCGCTTATCATCTAAGTTTAGGGTGACTTTTACCTCAGGGTATTGCTTCATAAAACGGGTGATCACTGGCTGCAAATATAATTGACCAAAATACACCCCAGACGTAATGCGAATAATCCCCTTAGGCTTTGACTGGTATGAATCTGCAATATTTTGAACTTGGGATAAGGTATCAGTCAGCTGTAACGCTTGAGCTAAAATCTCTTCCCCAGCTGAGGTTAATGAAAACGAACGTGTTGAACGATTCAATAACTGCACACCAAGTTCCGTTTCTAATTTTTTAATCTGTTTAGACAGCAACGAATTGTCCATGTCATGCAAAGTTGCAGCCTTGGTAAACGAGCCTTGCTGAACGACATCAACAAATAGCGCCAATTGTTTGGTTAAAGACATGAAATTACCGTTAATTTAATTCGATATGTGACTAATAATGACCTAATTAGTCCAACTTAGGGAGTCAATTTATAAATTGTTCTGGGATGAATTACCTTAGCAAGTATAAAAAAACCACAACTAAATGAGAATAATATTTATTTACGTTGTAAATTTTGCTATTTTATCATCAAGTCCATGACGTAGTAGGCATTACAGTGAGTTCAAAAAGCGCGCTAAAAAAGCTAAAGAAGAAGTCAAAAAAATTGACCAATAAGTCATTAAAGCAATTGAATGCGTTAACGGCAAACACCAGTAAAGTCACCTTGCTTAATCCGCAACTAAAGCAAGAGCTTAATCAGTTGTCAGGACAAGTTGTTGGTAATGTTGTATCGGAACTTATTCAGCCACTCAATCCAGTTTTATCATGGTTTAATGACAGTGGTCAGCCATCTCATATTGCGCCTGTTAGCCGCGTAAAAATGCCTATCTCTACAGCAAAACCTACAGCGACAAACGCCGTCCAAATTCAGCCACGTTCGATTGCGCAACTGCCGCTAAAAACGCCACCTTGTAAACGCTGTCCAGCACTCGCTGGGGGGAATTGTAAATGTGCGATGAAAAAATTTAATCTGAATTAATAACCCATTAAACGCTTAGAATGACGCGGCTGATTGAGGGCCCAACGAGGCGAGATAATGCAATACCTGCCATTCCTTTTACTAGCGTTTTAGTACCCGCAATAACAGCACTCTCAACGAATGATGACTTACCGCTTTCAACTAGCCAATCATGACTTTCTAGAATGTCTAACAAGCTTTCACAATCAAGCTCATTATCATCAAAGGTAATTGCGACTGAACCTGCATGGCATTGGTGTTTAATATGTTTGATAGCATCAATTTCATTTAGCTGCTCAATAAGCTCAATAACTTGATCTTTATTGTGGCGAATATATTCAGATCTCACTCTTAATCTTTGCTTTGTTTTATGAACATAAACACTCATCGCACACCCCTATAATTGATAATCATTATCATTACACTAATATTATCACTGACAGCAATTGTACGTAAAGCACTCGATCACATTTTTGACCTTCAAACATTATTTCTTTATCCCTGTTCTGCTTACTTCAATAACATATCCCTTTCCTGCACAATCTTTACAAAACTTACAAAACCAAGTCTGTTTCTGCATATATATATTAAAGCATTCAATATCATCAACTTAACGCTACTCCCTACAGCACTTTTTCGCTCAACTTCAAATTTAAACGGATGATTAACGATCCCTGCCATAAAAATTCACTCAAACGTGATCTTAAACAAATAACTCAAGATTTTCGGTTCGTATAATGCTCGAATGGACAAATATCTAAACAAAGTTATCAAAATGAGACGCTGGGTCATGATAGCTCATCATATTCCCGGCCGAATTCGTCTCAAATACAAGCTTGGGATCATGTCACACCTGATGCAGTTTAATTTGCAAAATGTTGACGATGTGATTGCTCAAGTACCCGCTTTTGTCAGTTATAAGATCAATAAATCGACTGGTAGCATCGTCATTGAATACAACGCCAATCTCGTCAAACCTGAGCTGGTTGATGATCTTTTCGCAGGAACAGATGAGCAGGCAGAACACGCTTATTTCGCCCTTGCTCAGTACTTAAATGCCGAAGGAATTAGAACATGAGCCATAAATACACATCCGAGGGTTATGCCCCACAGTATGCTCAACAAGGCGACAATCAAAGCGTCCCTCAACAAGAGCAAAATCCGCAAGCTCAGCCACAGCAGGCTCAAGTACCACCAGAAATGAATCCTTACCAATCACATATGCCTCCAGGTTATGGTTACGGTATGCCGCCTAATGCAGCCTACCCTCACATGCAACACCCTCATGCTCATATGCATCCGGGCATGCATCAAGGCATGCAGCATAACCATCCGCATATGCACCCAGGTTTTAATGGCCCACACGGGCATCCACACTATCACTCACCCTATGCGCAACATCATCCAATGTGGTCACAACCGCACATGATGCACCCCGCATATTATCCTCACCCTAACATGCCACCTCAGTCAGAACCTGACGCAAATGCAGAGCAAAACGATCCATTTATGGAACAGGCGCAAGCCATGCTCGAACAAGCATTAGGTGAAGACGCAGGCATGTTTAAAGACATATTAGGAAGCTTAGGTATGAACGATAAAGAATTTTGGAAAGGCGCAATGATTGGCGCTGCAGCCGCATTATTACTTAGCAATGATAAAGTCCGTGGCAAGTTAATGGACGTAGTCTCTGGCGCAGGTGACATGCTCAAAACGGGTAGCGGTAAAGTAAAAGAAACCGCAAGCCAAACAGCGAGTAGCGTTAAAGAAAACGTGACTAACAGCAGTGAAATCTTTAAAGACACCTACAGTGCGGGTAAAGAAGGTTTTCAAGCATCTGTAGAGCGTCATTATCAAGCACCAGCTGAAGAAGCGACTGCTGAAACAGAACCTGCTCCAACTGAAGAAACACCAGTGCTAGCAACGCAATCATCAGATGAAATGAAACCAGCATGAGTAATACATACAGCCAACTAAGCCCTGCCAGCCGTGCTTTGCTTGTCGGTGCCATGGTAGGCGGTGGCGCCTCGGTCGCCACCCAGTGGAAATCTTACAAACAAGGTGAGATAGAAGCAGAAATGATGGTGTCTAAGGCGACTAAATCAGCTATTCAAGCGGCGGCAATCAGTGGGCTCACCACTTATGCTGCTGGTAAAATGGCTGGCCGTCCAGTCTTGTCATTAATGACGATTTTGGCTGCAGGCGCAGCGGGACTTTACCTCGTCGATCAATTTTCAGGAAAAAATCACCATGAATAATTATCCTCCTTATGGCTATGGTTACGGTTATGGCCCAGCAGGTCAGGCTCAACAGGCACAGTCTGCTCCGACTGAAAACGCTGCACCATACAAAGCACAAAACACCAAAACCCACTTTATGATGGGATTAGCCGCAGGCGCTGCCGTGGCGTATTTGATCAGCAATAAAAAGGTGCAACAAAGCGTGGCATCAACCGGCGAAAAAGCCTGGTCTACAGTACGTGGTGAAGTAGAAGAGCTCAAAGAGCGCCTCGAAGACACACAAGCTGAGTTAGATTATTACCGTAATCTGCATAAAGGTGAATAATGATCCCGTTGCGAATTAAGCACCATATTCCGGGTCGTATACGCTTCAAGCTCAATCGCGCAACCGAGCTTGAAGATACTGGCGAGTGGATCAAAAAAAGCCTCATGGTGATCCAAGGCGTCAGTGCTGTGCGGGTCAATGAAGCTGCTCACTCGATTGTGATTGATTACGATGACAACTTGCTTGAGCCTCACACTATCGAGGCTAGGCTAACCCAGATTGATCTTAGCGAAGCTGAGCTTGAAGAGTCTGAGCATCAATTTACCCGTGGCGATATCGCCATGAATGTCATTGGTACTTTATCAGCGGCTTTGCTGCCTAATAAATGGGGTGCTTTGACCACTGCTACTCTGATAGCACCGACCCTTGCTGAAGGTATTTCAGAGCTGAAACAAAAACGTGTATCGGTTGAAGTGCTTGACGCTATCGCCGTAGGTTTATCAGCCTATCGCGGAGATTATCGCACTGCGATGATGACCCAAACGCTCATTAGTCTTGGCGAATTCATGGAGCAAGAAACCTGTCGTAAAAGTGACAAGTTGCTCGCTGATTTGATGATCCCACAAGAGTCTATTGTTTGGCAGATCATGCCTGATGGCACTCGCTTGCAGGTAAGCTCAACTGAGCTTGCGGTGAACGACATTATCGAATTAGTGCCAGGTGACCCTGTTCCGATTGATGGCGTTGTCATTGATGGCGCTGCGCTAATTAATCAGTCAGCGTTGACGGGTGAAAGTGTTCCTATTCGACGAGAACTCGATGCCGTTGTGTATTCAGGTTCTAGCGTGCATGAAGGCACGATTAAGGTCAGAGTTGATAAGGTCGGTAGTGAAGCGACTACCGCTAAAATTGCCCAACTGATTTACGACTCTCTGAGCGAAAAAAGCGAGATCCAGCAAGTCACCCAAGACATGGCGAATCGCCGCGTTAAAATTACCTTAGGGATCGGTGCAGCAGTATTTGCACTGACTCAAGATATTAATCGTGTCGCATCTGTCTTTTTGGTCGATTACTCCTGTGCGCTAAAACTCAGTACTCCAGTGACGTTCAAGTCCATTATGTACCGCGCCGCTCAGCAAGGCATCTTACTCAAAGGCGGTAGCGCCATTGAAAAGCTAGCCGAAGTCGATGTGTGTGTATTCGATAAAACCGGCACCTTAACCCATGGCGATATGGAGGTCACCGACGTGGTGCCATTCAATTGCCAAGGTGAACACTGCGCTCGAGATTTATTGGCCATCGCAGCCTCAGTTGAAGAGCACAGCAACCATCCGCTTTCACAAGCGGTAGTGAATGCTGCTAAGCATCATCAACTGCCACACATTGATCATGGTGAAGTGGAATACGTCATTGCTCATGGGCTCAAAAGCACCGTCAATGACCATTGCCTTGTTATGGGCAGTCGTCACTTCCTAGAGTCACACGAATCTGTCGACTTTAGTGCCTATGAAGAGCAAATTCGTCAATATGAAGCCAAAGGGCGTCATCTGATTTTTATCTCTCATCAAGGCGAACTAATGGGCATGATTGGCCTTAGAGATCACCTACGTGAAGATGTCTATCAAACCCTAGAAGATCTAAAACAGTTGGGCATTAGCCAATTGATGATGATCTCTGGCGATAGTGTCTACAAAGCCAACATGCTTGGAGAAGATCTCAAACTCGATAGAGTGTTTGCAGAGGCGACACCAGAAACCAAATCAACCATCATTGAGTCATTGCAGCAGCAAGGCCATAAAGTGATGTTTGTGGGTGATGGCGTAAATGATGCACCTGCATTAACCAAAGCTAACGTTGGTGTAGCCATGTGCAAAGGCACTGAGCTTGCCAGACAAGCTGCCGATGTCGTGTTACTGCAAGATAGGTTATACGGTGTTGCTGAAACCTATCAGCTGTCTCAAATCGCAATGAAGATGATCAACAGCAACATAAAAGTCGCTGAATACGTCAACAGTGGCATTATGCTCGCTGCTGCACTTGGCTGGCTTAATCCAACCATGAGTGCGTTATTGCATAACGGGACAACGTTAGGAATTCTGGCCCGTTCGGTCGCCATCAAGAATGGCCCGCGGATCGGCTAGTTCTCGCCAATACGCGATCTAAAAATCCTGTTTTAACCACAAAAAAGCCCAGTGTAACTGGGCTTTTTTATTGGCACCTGTTGTCCAATACCAGTTAGTTTTTAACTGATATAAGACTAATTCATCGACCGCCTGCCTTGTAATAGCAGCAAGATAAAGTAAATTCCGCCAACGACAGATACGATAGTTCCAGCGGCAATTTGCGACGGATAAACTAGGTTTTGCCCTAACCAATCAGAAAACACCATCAAGCCTGCACCTAATACCGCAGCTGTTGGTAATTGCATTTCAACTTTTTTGGCCCCTAAAATCACTGCCATATGCGGTGCAAGTAAACCAATAAATGCAACTGGTCCCATGGTGGCAGTGACAGCAGCGCAAAGTAATGCCACGCAGCTTAGCAACAAGACAAATGCTTTGGGCACGTTCAAGCCTCTGGCTTTAGCAAACTCTCGCCCCGTTGAAATCAATGTTAACCAGCGACATGTCACCAATGCAAAACCAATTAAACCAATCACCATGGCAACTAAGGTTAATGCCGAAGATGGTGTCACTCGATAGGTTGAGCCAGCCAACCAACTCAAAATGATATAAGACGTTTCATCGCCTTTCGCTAAAGCAAACTGCACTATGGCTTCAATCAATGCTGTCAGTGCGATACCAATTAAAATAAGCATTGAAGGCGCATACTGATGTCGTTTGCCTAAGACCAACAAAATAGCTAACACCGACATGCTACCTAAAAAGGCAATGGCAGGCGCAGTGCTAAAAATATTTAACCCAACAAAAATCGCACCGCCCACTAAGGCTAATGTCGCCCCAGCAGAAATACCTAAAATATCAGGACTTGCCAACGGGTTATAAATCAAACGTTGAAGTAGCACGCCAGCGACTGCAAGCCCAGCCCCAGCAGAGGCTGCGGTCAGCAACCTTGGCCACTGAATTTGCCAGCCAAAGGCGTCAGGTATTGCCCAAGTCCAGATGATGTCTTGCGCACTCGATACATCTTGAGCAACAGTGACTTGATTAAATACCGTCGTAAATAAGCCGAGTAACACTAAACCAGCAACTAACACCATTAATTTAGCTTGGCTCATCACATAATGACTTTTCGGCATTGAAAAAGACAACTGATCTTGAGCTGATAGTTTACGGCGAGTAAACCAAATCAATGCGGGTGCTCCCACAAATGCCGCGGCGGTGCCGGAAGGCACTAAGTCAAAAGTGAGTACACTTAACCCGACAGCAAGTGCATCAGTCAGTACCAAGATAACCCCGCCCAATAACATGCTGTAAAACAGCTCATCTTTAGGCGTTCTTGCGCCTAATTGCCGAGCAATATTCGGCGCTAACAAGCCAATAAAACTTATCACACCAACGCTGGTAATACTGGCTGCAATAAGCCACAGGCCAATGGCAAATAAGCCTAAAATGGCAGGAATGATATTCAATCCACGGGCAGATGCACTTGCTTGTCCCATGCGCAACAAGGCTAATATCCGTGGTGCGAATATGAAGATAAGTACTGCTACAGACAACTTAGGCAGCAGCCACTGTATTTGCGCCCAACCATTTTGCGCTAGATCCCCTGCTCCCCATATAAACAGGTTTTTAGCATATTGGTCATTAAGTAGAATAATCGCCGTTGCAATAGCACCCAGTAAGATATTAACCGCCATACCTGCCAGCACCACAGGTAAACCAGCGAGGTTGCGTACTCCCGCAATTAGAATCACTAAACCCAATGTCAGCATGGCGCCAATTAATGCCGCTATCGGTGCATAGTCACCCACATACGACGGAAACCACACATTCATCACCACCAGTGCTAACCAAGCACCTGAGGCAGTACCTAAGGTCATTGGCGACACTAATGGGTTTTGAGTGAGCTGCTGCATTAAACTGCCGACCAGGCCTAACATGGCGCCAACCATGATTGCCATAACAATCCGTGGCAGTTGAGACTCGACAAACATGATGGCATCAAAACTATCTGCCAAAGTGAGTCTGTCAGAAAAGTTCATCAACAATGACAACTGCTCGGAAACAAGGATTTGGGTATCAATCTGCGCCGACATCAATACCGCTAATACCAGTGCAACAAAGGTAAATACGTAGCGCTGCGACATCGTAAGGTTACTCATGCATCGCCCCCTTATGAATCTCAGAGGTTGGCGCAATCGCTAATAAGCTGCGAGTGAGAGCTTGAGCCATGTATTCAATTGAAATGGCCCCGCCATAATTCCATGCAGGTTCAATACTGTTCATCTTGTTGTGACGCACAAAAGGCATGGCATTCCACATGACACTGTCTTCAAGTTCAGCTTCTTGGGCAAAAGGCTCAAAATACAGTGCGACGCCATCTCCCACATGTCGAAGTGATTTTAACCTCTGCTGTTTCACGCCCCATTGAGTGGCTTCCACTTCGATAGCAGGTTTGATACCAAGTAACGATAAAGCATATTGAGCGGTAGAATTGTCACCATACAAATAAACCGAGGTCATACTGGCAAACCTAAAAGTGCTTACATTAGGCAGTTTGCCTTGATATGCCGTGAGTAATTGTTGTTTCTGCTCATCAATCACTGCATGCATTTTGTCAATTCTGGCTTGAGCTTGTGAGGTTTTGTCTAATACTTTTGCGATACTAAAAAAGTTATCTAACGCCGCCTTAGCATTGTCATGATGCTCGCTGTAGGTTTGAAAAAATAATACTGGCGCAATTTGCTCAAGTCGGGGTAATAAATCTAACTGTGGTGATGCAATGATTATCACATCAGGTTTTAATGCAGCTAAACGTTGAAAGTTAGGCTCCACACGAGTGCCAACATCCATCACCTCTTCGGGTACTAACGGGTTCATCACCCACTCTTTGTACCCTGCAACATCTGGCATGGCAATAGGTGTAACGCCCAGCTCTAATACTTGCTCTGCAATATCCCAGTTGAGCGCTGCAACACGCTTAGGAGTGCGAGGTAAAACCTGAATACCACGACTATCCTCAATGGTAATTTGGGTGTTTGTTTTGCCAGTATCGACAGCGACACTAGGCTCAGCTAACGCTGGCATAATCACAATAAATGCCAATAAATACGACCATAACAAGGCAGATGGTTTTAACATACAATCGCCACCTTATGTGGCTTGTTTGGATGATCAACTAAGGTTACTGGCGTTGCATATAAATCACTTAGCAAGGCTTCATCAAGTAAAATATCAGTATCACCCTGAAACGCTATCTGGCCTTTCTTTAAAGCCACTATTTGCGTGGCAAAACGCAGCGCTAAGTTAAGGTCATGCAAAATGACAATCACCCCTACACCGGTTTCTTTATTCAAGCGACTGAGTAGCTCCATCAATTGATATTGGTGCTGAATATCTAAAGCGGATGTGGGCTCATCAAGGATCATCATTTTGGCCTGTTGAGCTAATAACATTGCTACCCAAGTACGTTGTCGTTCACCACCAGATAGTTGATCCGCTAACGCATCTTTAAACTCTGTAACCCCAGTTTCAGCCATCGCTTTTTCGATAATTTGTTGGTCTTCATCACGCCAGCGCCCTAGCGTGCCACGCCAAGGGAAACGCCCCAAGCGAACAAGCTCTGACACATTTAACCCTGCCACCTCAGGTAGCTTTTGCGGCAAATAAGCAACGGTTCTAGCAAGCTCTTTGGCAGAATATTTTTTCAGCGGTTGGTTATCTAAGGTAATGTCACCCGCTTCTGGCTGAAACTGGTTAGCCAAAAGATTAACGAGTGTCGACTTACCAGAACCATTATGACCCAGCACGACGGTTAAGGCGTGGGGATCTATGTTCAGTTGTTCAATATCAAGAATGGTGCGCTCATCGCGGATAACTTTAACGTGACTCAGTTGGTACATTAAACACTCTTCTGTTTTAACTTGGGGCAATTAGCGCACTTTTGGCCAGTAACGGTTTTATACACAGAGCAGCAGCTAGAACGTGTAAACACTAATTGGTTTGTTATAGGTGAAAGCTGAATCTTCGTGATGTGCTCATCAGATAATGACAAAGCATCGAGCCACAACACGGCCTGTTGACGAATAAAAGTAGCAGAGAATTCAGGATTAGTCTGTTGCAATAAGAGTAAGCGAGACAATAATGCATCTGCAATTAAGTGCTCAACAAATCGAGGGCGACAGCGAACAGATTGATCTAGCTCTTGGCGAAAGTGCTCGAAAATAGTCAAAAGTTGCTGACCTGCGGCGCTGACTAACTGATGATACTCACCGGTATCGCAGTCAGTACATGAAAAACAAAAACCTGCCACGACACCATCTTGATGACGCTGAGACATATTGCATAAATCAGGCAAGACTTGGCAGTGATAAATCGCAGTAATGGCAACATACAATGGCTGCCATATCAGTAAATCCCAGCTACGAGTGAGCCAATAAGCTTGACCAGCCTCAGGCGATTGCAGCTTGATACTTTGATACAGTGAGCGAATATTCGCTAGGTTAGAACCATGGTATGAAATCAAAGAAGAATCTGGACGGTCAGAAACCAAAATCTCCCCTTTAAGATAAGGAGAGATTTGTTCACATTGCTGATATATATCGTTAAAAACAGCTAAACTCATGGCCTGACCAATCGATAAATTAGGGCCATAAAGCGAAACGGTTCCGCTTTATGGCAAACACTTCACACTAGATTAGAAGTTATATTTGAAATTTAATTCAATGTTTCGCTCAGCACCGTACCAACAATTCACTGAGTCATAACAGGTGTAGTATTCTTCGTTGAATAGGTTATTAGCCACTAAGTTAACACTGGCACCTAGCAAGCTAGTACTGAACTCACCTAAGTCATAACCCACTGATAAATCAACTAAGGTGTAAGAATCAACTTGGTCTGTGTTCATGGCATCCATTTGCATTTCGCCCACGTAACGCACACCACCACCAATACGCATACCTGCTAACGCACCATCATCAATATGGTAGTTAGTCCATAACGATGCAGCATGTTTTGGCACATAGATAGGCTGTGTACCTTGTAAGCCATTACCACTGTCTTTGGTAATTTCCATGTCGATGTAAGTGTAGTTAACGGCAACATCAAAGCTGTCAGTCACATACCATTGACCTTCAAACTCTGCACCACGAGATTCGATTTCACCGATTTGCAGCTTATCGCCCCATGGGTCATCTGGGTTAGCCATCAGCGCGTCACTTTTCACGATGTTAAAGAATGACAATGCCGCTGTTTTACTTTGATCAGCCGAGCCATATTTTAAACCAAACTCAAACTGCTCACCCATTTCAGGCTTGTAGGTTGAACCATCCGTTTTAGTCCCTGCAACTGGCTCAAAGCTCGTTGCGTAGCTAACAAATGGCGAAATACCATTGTCGAATTCGTACATAGCACCAACACGGTAAGAGAACTCTTGATGATCAGCTGCTGATTTACTATCGCCGTAGTCATCTGAATATTCACTTGATGAACTGTAATCATCATAGCGACCACCTAAAATCATGATCAGGTTGTTGTAGCGCATTTGGTTTTGGAAATACAAACCCGTTTGCTCAACCATCACATCATCTTTTGCATCATAGGTTGATGACAACTGCGATGGGTCAATCATGTCATTATTTGGGTTGAAGATATTGAACGTACCAAACTGGCTCGTCGTGCCGTACTCTGAGTACGCTGACACACCATCAAGTTTTTGGTAATCCAAACCAAACAATAGGTTGTGCTCTAAGTTACCCGTATAGACTAAACCAGATAACTGGTTATCTATGGTGTAGCCCGTTGAGCTCTCTTCAGTGCTGTAGATGTTACGATCTAAGTCACCTGTCATAGGGTCAAAGTTGTCGCCTAAGTGGTAAGTGTTCTTTTGCGATAACGTCGCATCCATATAGCGGAAGTTTTGTAAGAACGACCAGTTATCGTTGAAATCGTGATTGATTTTATAACCAGCTAACACAAATTCACGCTCAAACTCAGACCAATTCTTATCACCCGCAAATGTCGATGGGCTCGTGCTGCCATTTGGGTTGTCGTAAATCATGCCCGATGCAGGTAATGATGAATTCATCCCCATTGACGGGTCATTTTGATAGTACAAGTTAAAGTTAATGTAAGTGCTATCTGACACATTCCAATCGATCGAAGGCGCGAATACAAAACGCTCTTCTTCAGTATGGTCTACTTGACCATCTTTACTGCGTGCTAAAGCAATCACACGGTATGAGAAATCACTATCGCCAATTTGGCCAGTAGTATCAATCGATGCTTCGGTTAGGTTGTCAGAACCCACTGCAACATTCACATCAGTGCTGCGCATTTCTTGTGGAGTTTTGGCAATCATATTGACCATGCCACCAGGTGGCATTGAGCCATAAAGTACTGATGTCGGGCCTTTAAACACTTCAACTTGCTCAAGTGCAATAGGGTCAATTTGTGGTTGTAAGTTCCAGCCTGTTAATGACTGCAGCACTAAACCATCGTAGTAACTTTGATTAACGTCAAAACCACGAATATTGAAAGTATCGTACATGGTGACTGCGCCACCTTTTTGCTCGGTAGTGACACCAGGAACATAACGAAGCGCTTGGTTTAACGACTTAACACCTCGCTGATCTAACAGCTCACTGTCAATAACCGTCACACCTTGTGGCGTCTCTAGTGGCGTTAAAGACGTTTTGGTTGCTGTGTTTCTGTAGGCTTGGCCGAGAACAGTAATTGTCTCAAACTTTGGCACTTCAATACTTAAGTCATTGCTTTCTTCAGCCAATACTTGCTGGCTATATGCCATTGAAGTAGTGATTGCTGCTGCAACCATGGTGATGTTAAATGACTTCTTATTCTTAGATGAGACCATACCGCCCTCTGCCTTATATCGTTCAATTTCATGTCAACAAACATGAATAGTAATGAGAATGATTATCAAGCGCGAATAATATAGTGTTTCATCCTATTACATTTAACAATTTGGTGCATGAAACGAGGAAATTTGAAATAAAGTATGATTTCGAGAGTAAAATCACAATTCCTAATTAACTGTATTAAGGCAAGGTTCGAATAGGTAACCAATATTCCATATCGGTGGGTGTATCAATATGGGACGTGAGTGGTCCATAATGTTCAAGTTCAAAACCATTCACGCTGTCAAAGCCTGATTGAGGTAACCAATCGCATATTAACCACTCAACCAATTGGCTAAAGCCACTCGCTAAACCATGGTAAGACACCACAGCATAATCTTGGGTAGGGATAACCAAACTGGATAACTTAGCTTGTGTAACATAGGACTGTAATGTTTCAGCAGAAGTTGCATCGATTTGCAATGCCGCCCAATAATGTAAATTGGCATGCTCTGGTGTTTGCTGTTGGGTATCTACAACCCCAACCAATTGCGCTTTACATTCCGTGCTCTCACCGAGTTGACTAAATAAGGCCTCCCATAAATTAGGCACAATTGTTGCCACGTTTGGCGAGGCTTCCAACAAACCGTTTAACGGACTTGAAATACCATAAACAGTAAACTCTGGTCGATGCTCAATACGGGTCTGCAAAGAAGTACTATCAATAAAATGCTCAGCTCGTTGAGTGATAGGGTTTCTTAGACCAGCTTTGGTACCCCGTCTGCGATATTGACTAGGGCTAAGACCAAACAGTTGTTTAAATGAACGACTAAAGCTGACCTCAGAAGTAAAACCAAATTGATACGCTATATCTAGCATACGATCATGGGTCGTCAGTACTTTTTCGGCTGCTAAACTTAACTTTAACTCCCTGACATATTGGGCCACATTTAAACCAGTTTGCTGCTGAAAAATACGCTGCAATTGCCATCTTGAAATGCCAAACACCTCCACTAAATCATCCAAACCTAAGGTTTGATCGATATGGCGATGGATATATTCAAGGATTCGCTCAACGCGAGAATAAGGCGACTGGCCTCTCATAGATGTCTTTCCAAATAATGATCAAAACTAACGATAAACGGCAAAAATTCTCGAAAATAAAGCAGCTATAGCTACAACTAGTTATAGCAAGCGAATAGCAAAACATAAAGCCCCTCGCCCAACAGCTCCATCAACCAATTCAGATAACGACTAATGTAACACTTTTATCAGCACAATTATTTTGCTGATAATTTTCATCACCTTAGATAGATAATCAAACCATTTTGAACAATTGTTCAAAATAAAACTTGAACGATCGTTCAATTCATTCTATATTTTAACCAAGCCAAGCAAATGTACGCCAACAACATGGTGTATTACTGCTAATAATATTTGAATTAATTAAACACATTTGAATGATATAAATTCAGGAGTACACCATGAGCAAATTTACTATTCACACCTTAGAGACTGCGCCTGCAGCAAGTAAAGATTTATTAGCGCAATCTAAAAAAGCTAACGGCATGATCCCCAATCTACATGGTGTACTTGCTGAGTCTCCTGCGACATTTGAGGCATATCAAGACCTACATAAACTATTTACTAACTCATCATTTAACGCCGAAGAGCTTACCGTAGTGTGGCAAACCATTAATGTTGAGCATGGCTGCACATATTGTGTCCCAGCACATACCGCTATTGCAGGAATGATGAAGGTTGATAGTGAATTAACCGAAGCTCTAAGAAACCGCACTGCTATGCCAACTGACAAGTTACAAGCGCTGCACGACACCACATTACTCATGGTTCGTAAACGTGGTTTATTATCCGATGCAGAAATGGACGCCTTCTTTGCGGCAGGTTATGGTCAACAGCAGTTACTGGAAATTATTCTAGGTTTGTCGCAAAAAGTGATCAGCAACTACGTTAATCACATTGCACATACTCCAGTAGATGCGCCATTTCAGCCATTTGCATGGCAAGATAACAAGTAAAACATAGCACTAGCGAAAGCATTATCTGCTTTCGCTGGTTTTCGTTTCATCACCACAAAAACAAGGCTAAGCATGTCAGATAAAATTAAACTCGATATCGTGTCAGATGTTGTTTGTCCATGGTGCATTGTTGGTTATCAAAGCTTACAACAAGCGATTCGCGAGCTGGATATTGCAAATAAAGTCGATATTGAGTGGCAACCGTTTGAACTTAACCCAAACATGCCACCAGAAGGTGAAGAGTTACGTGCTCACGTGGCTCGCAAATATGGTTCGAGCCGTGAAGATAGTGACAATGCCCGAGCCAATATTACCGCTCGTGGCGCCGAGTTAGGTTTTGAATTTAACTTTGGCGATAACATGCACATAGTCAATACCTTCGATGCGCACATATTGTTAGATTATGCCAAACAATTCGATAAGCAAACCCAGCTCAAGCTAAGATTATTTTCTGCCTACTTCACTGAACATAAAGATATCTCAGACAGAGCAGTGTTGGCTAAAGAGTTAGCCGCAGTCGGTTTACAAGTTGATGAAGCCATGGCGTTACTGGATAACCCTGAAGTGCGAACGCGCATCAACATGGAAAAAGGCCAATGGACAGCGGCGGGTATTTCATCTGTTCCTACTGTGGTATTTAACCGCACCAGCGCGCTAAACGGTGCGCACCCTGTTGACTCTTATAAGCAAGTGCTGACTCAGTTACTTGAAGAGTCCGCTAACTAACTTGTCATCGTTAGCTAACATGACATCTGTGTTCGGCAAATCTATTGAGCGACAAAAAGCTATTTAGATTTGCCTTCACGGTTTATATTCAAATCCTTGTCTCAACGCTCGCGCTGACTGGCAATACCTCGAATCTGAAATCTTGAACTATAATTAATTCATTGAAAAAGCATGATGGGTTTATCAATGAATAAAAAAAAACCAATATTTGATCCCAAAACATTCCTTCTTGATAATCCTAATGAGCTCATATCATTAGATAAATGGCAGAAAACGGTGAACTTACTTGCTAAGGTATTTCATGCTCCTGCCGGTTTTTTAGTTCAATTTACCCCCGATGATGGCTTTCAAGTCACTATCTCAAGTCAGCAAGACAGTAATCCCTATGCAGCAGGCATTGTCATAGAACCCGAAGCCAACATTTTCTGTCGCCGTATCGTTGAAACTGGCAATCCGCTGTATGTGCCCAATGCCCCGATAGACCCTTGTTGGGATACCAACCCAGAAGTCCACAACGATGGCTTTACGTCTTATTTGGGCGTCCCCGTTTTTTGGCCTGACGGGCACCCTTTCGGAACATTCTGTGTCATGGATTATAAGCAAACAGAATATGAGGACAGTTACTTAGAGCTTATTGAACAATTAAAAGACATTCTTGAATCTGATCTCGCCTTAATCGATTTATACGGCCAAATGCAGCAACTGGCGATTACAGATCCTTTATCAGGCATTAATAATCGTCGTGGCTTTGAAACCCTGAGTCAGCAACGTATTGCGCTAGCCAAACGTAACCAAGCTAAGCTGGGACTTTGCTACTTAGATGTCGATAACTTTAAGCTTATTAATGACCAATATGGCCATAAAACGGGTGACGATATGATTAAGCACATTGGCACAGTATTGCAGAATACCGTGCGCCAAAGTGATGTCATTGGTCGTATTGGTGGGGATGAATTTGTCGCACTGGTTATGTTAGAACATGAGTCCGATCTCGTTGCCTTTAAGCAACGTCTAGAGGTTGGTTTTTGCTGCGCGAAACGGGCGAAACATTTACCTGAGTATTCCGTCTCTATTGGTAGTATCGAAGTCGATTTACATGCTAATTTTACTGATTTACTCGATAAAGCCGATCAAGAAATGCTTAAAAATAAAAAGCGAGTTGCTTAATTCTACTAACGCTTCAATCACTATCAGTTTTTTACTACCAGTTACTTATTATCAGCTACTTACTATCAGTGACTTATTATCAGTGACTATCGGATATTACTCGTTAACAACAACCTAGTATAAGCTCGCTTACGAGTGAGCTTAGCACCTATTTAACACACTCGTTAAGTGCAGAATCAAGCAGCTGTAAATCAGCAACAATCACGTTGGGCTGGATTTCCCACGGATCAAATACAGCACCTTCAGTTCGCTTAACCCAAGCCGCTTTAAGCCCTGTCGCTATTGCACCAATCACATCAAACGGATTACTTGATATCAGCCAAGTATCACTTGCCTTCGACTCAGTTGCCTGTAAAAAGTGTTGGTAAATATCTGGGTTAGGCTTAAACGTTTTTATCTCGTCAGCGCTGACGACCCCTTCAAACAATGCATCTATTCCCGCAGCATGCAGTAATGTTTCAACGGCACGCTTAGTGCCATTTGAAAAAGCAAACATACGATAACCCTGGGCTTTCAATGCTATCAAAGCAGGCTTAACATCTTCAAAGCTGGGTAAGGTTTTATAACACTCCATCAGCGCATGTTTTTGTTCAGCAGATAAGGAAATTTGATAATAATCGCAGGTATATTCAAGTGCTTGGCGGGTACAGTCACTAAAAGGAACATAGTTTTTCATCAACCCGCGACGAAAGGAATACTCTAATTGCTTTTCACGCCAACGATTGGAAAAGGCTTTAGCCTTGTCGCCTATCATTGTCTCGAGCAGGATTAACACGCCATGAGTATTAATTAAGGTGCCATACACATCAAAAGCCAAGGTGATGTTTGGCCGCTTTAGATTTTCTTTCACCTTGTTCACTCCTTACCCTTTAATGATATGTACTCAGTAAATAGCAGAGCTTTTAATAACAGCACCTTCAATAACATCGCTTCAACGATAAAAAGTCTTATTAACTCTGCTTGGCTAAAGGCGGATTACTGAAAATTGCGTCGATAAAATCCTGAATCGTATTATCGTCGCTATTGGCATGGGCATAAGTACGAATACCGATAATCTGTACTTGTAAAAAACGTGCCAATGCTTGAGGTGTCTGCTGAGTTTCTACTTCACCTTGTGCTTGCGCTTGCGCCAATAACTCGGCAAATGCTGTCTCAACCATCACTAATGACCGCTTTGCTTGTTCAAGTAAATCTGCATTTTCGTCAGTCAATTCCGCCACCGTTTTAACAAGCATACACATGCCACTCGGGGCACAATTACGATTAGCCAGCACAGCCGTTTCAACAAATTGTTTAAGCGCTGCAATAGGAGAATCATTATCGGCGATACACTGGTTTAACTGAACAATACCTGATGTTGCATAGTGCTGTAATGCTTCTTTAAATAGTCCTTCTTTGCTACCAAAGCTTGCGTAAATACTACCCGGACGCATATCAATCACTTCTTGAAGGTTACGCATCGATGTAGCGTGAAAGCCTTTTTCCCAATATAAATTGGCCGCTTTTTGAATGGTCTCTTCACGGTTAAATTTGGCAGGTTTACTCATAGCGGTCTCGATATATTAACTGAACAAAATAATACTCAAATTATATTGAGCATTCGTTCAATTATAGGGTTTACTACCCAAATCGTCCAGTGTAATTGCACATAAAAAAGCCTAACTTGCTCGACAAGTTAGGCTTTATTTCATCATCTCATGTGCAAGGTGACCCTTGCTGAATCATTAGATTGCGACGGTTTTTCCTTGATAAGGGATCCGAAATGCGATGGTGTATGTCACAGGTAAAACAATCAATGTCAAAATCGACGCAAAGCCCAAACCAAAGATAATAGTAATCGCCATTGAGCCAAAAAAGGCATCACTTAACAGCGGCACCATACCTAACATGGTGGTAATTGCCGCCATAAGCACTGGCCTAACACGGCTCACTGATGAATCAACAACCGCTTGATAAGGGACTTTGCCTTGAGCTAATTCAACGTTGATTTGGTCCACCAGCACGATGCCATTTTTAATGATCATCCCAGTTAAACTGAGTAACCCAAGTAACGCCATAAAGCTAAACGGTGCATCAAATAACAATAGACCCGATACCACACCAATTAACGCCAGTGGTACAGTAAACCAGATAACCAATGGCTGCCTGACTGAGTTAAATAGTAATACCGTAATCAAAAACATGAATAAGTAACCCATAGGTAATGAGCTAAATACTGACACTTGCGCTTCAGTTGATAATTCATACTCTCCGCCCCATTCAAGCTCATAGCCTGCTGGCAGTTCGATGGCTTCTATTGCTGGGCGTAATTTACGGAATACGGAATCAGCCGTTTCATCAGTACCATTAATCGGGTCGGCAAGCACTGACAACACACGCTTACGGTCACGACGCATAATGATTGGGTTTTCCCACTCAGTATCAAAACTTGAAACCACTTGTGTTGCAGGAACAAAGGTATTGCTTTCGCTACTCCATACTTGCAGTTTCCAAATACTTTCTGCATCTAAACGTTCTGACGCGGGTGCACGAGCAACAATAGGTAGCAGGTGACTATTTTCACGATACACACCCACTGACTTACCACTGAAGTTGGTCAGTAATGCATTATCTAAGTCTGTTTTGCTGATACCGGTTTCTCTAGCTTGAGCAAACGCCAGTTGCGGGCGGATCATTTGAACTTGATTGCGCCAGTTATGTCTTACGCCAACGGCTGTTGGTTCAGCATTAAAAATCGCTTCAGCTTTAACCGCGATTTCACGCAGTACTTTTGGATCTTCGCCATAAAAACGCGCTTCAATTTTTGCGGCTGGGCTTGGACCATTTTCCATGTATTTAAAGCGATATTCAGCCTCTGGAAAACGCACACTCAGCTCTTTTTCCAGAATACGCATATAGCTGTTTACGGTAGTTAAATCGGTCATTTCAATCAATAACTGACCATAAGCACTGTAGCCTTTTTCTGGTACATAGGGCAGCACGTAACGTTGCGCGCCTTGACCTAGCACTGTGGTCAAGTTAACCATGCCGACATCTTTTTCAGCTTGCTCAGTTAATAGATTCTCTTCAATTTTATGTAAGAAAGACTCAGTCGCTTTGATATCAGTCCCTTCAGGCATCCACACATCAACATAAAATATTGGCGTGTTTGACGCAGGGAAGAACACGTTTTTCACGTGACCAAAACCAGCAAGTGAGGTGATTAATGCTGCAATAATTAACAGAACGGTAAGCACTCTAAAGCGTATCGCTAGGTTTAATGTGGTGCGATAAACCTGAAATAACCACCCTTTGTATGGGTCATCCTCAACATCTCCAGTTGGCGCGTCACCATCTTTGAACATCATATTGCAAAAGAAAGGTGTTAGCGTCATCGCAGTAATCCAGCTAATAAATAGCGAGATTAACAACACTTGGAATAGCGATACACAGAACTCGCCAGTAGCAGTGTCAGATAAACCAATAGGCGCAAAAGCAATAATGGCAATAATGGTGGCGCCCAGTAGCGGCCATTGGGTTTGTGTGACGACTTCTTTGGCAGTTTCTAAACGGGTTTTACCACGTTTAATGCCAATTAATATCCCCTCAGTAACTACAATGGCGTTATCCACCAGCATACCAAGCGCGATGATCAAGGCACCGAGCGAGATTAACTGCAGCTCGATATTAAGCACTTTCATCACGATAAAGGTGCCAAGAATGGTCAGTAGCAACACCAAACCAATCAGGATGCCAGAGCGTACCCCCATAAACACCAACAGCACACCAATCACAATAGCGATAGATTGAGCAAGGCTGACTAAAAAGCCTTTTACTGTTTGATCGACCATCTTACTTTGGTCGTAAACCGTTTCTAGCTGCATGCCAATAGGCAGTTCGCCGTTAAGCTCTACCATTCTTGCATTGACACTTTCGCCAACCGTTACCACGTTCACACCACTTGAGAACGAAATACCAATCGATAATGCGTTTTTACCATTAGCATGATAGATATTGCTTGGGGTTTCTTCTGTGTCTTTGTAGATTTTGGCGATATCTCCTAGGTAAACTAATTTAGTGCTACCAGGTGCACTCACCAATAAGCGCTCCATTTCCGATACGCTATCAAATTCCCCTGTTGGATGAATACGAATACGGTTATCACCAACGCGGATAGTCCCAGCATTAGATACCACGTTCTGACTATTGATTAAGCTGTAGATATAATCTTGATCTAGGCCTAACGCATTGAGCTTTTGCTGAGACATCTCAACAATGACTTGCTCGTTAATTTTACCTGCAATCGTGACCTTTTTGATGCCATCAACGAGCACGAGTTCGCGACGTAAAAAGTCCGCATAATTTTGCAGTTCACGGTTGCTATAACCGTCACCACTGATATTGAGTAAGATTCCGTAAACATCACCAAAGTCATCAATCACAGATGGAGTATTAACCCCGGGTGGTAACTGAGGGATCGTGTCATTAACCTTACGGCGCACTTCATCCCACATTTGTGGTAGTGCGTCTTTGTCGTACTGCTCTACAATTTCAATTTCGATTTGCGATAAACCCGCACTGTTAATTGAAACTATGTGCTTTATGCCATCAAGTTGTTGTAGTGCATCTTCAAGCGGTAAAGTGACTTCCTCTTCCACCTGTTCAGGCGATGCGCCAGGGTAACTGGTCACCACTAGTGCATTTTTAAGAGTAAACTCAGGAAATTCCAACTGACCTAAGCTAAAAAATGAAATACTACCGCCAACGAGTAACAATAGCGCGAACATCCAGCTGATCACCTTACGGGTGATTGATAACTCTGCAAAATTCATCGCTTATACACCTCGTTGCCAGCGCAACGGCTTCACTGCTTGATCTTCAGATAAGTACTGCACACCTGCAACCACAACTTGATCGCCAATATTAATACCATCAATAATTTCAATACCATGAGTCGTTACATTACCGATAGTCACTATATGCTGATTCACCGTACCCGTTTCGTCACTGTATAACCAAACAACATCTTGACCATCTGCATCACGCTTAAACACTGCATTGGCAGGAACAATTGCAGTGATAGAGCTTGGCTCTGTCCCAGTCACATCCATACTCACCTCAGCGCTCATACCAGGTAAAACAGTGATAGATTGCGGCCGTGGCAAGGTAAATACCACTTCATAGGTTTGAGTACCTTGAGTAATTTGCGTTGCATGTTCTTTCAATTTTACTGGGTATGCTTTTTGAGGATTATTAGCAAAGCGCACCTGAGGGACAAAACTAGAATTAGGATTAAATCGCGTTACCGTGCTCGCTAATGATTCAGGTACTTGAATCACCACATCAATGTTGCTGTCTTTTTGCAGCACTAAAATGGCTTGGTTCGCTTGTACCATCTGATAGTTGTCCATATCAATCTTGGCAATTGTGCCTGTATATGGCGCTTTCAAAACGGTATAACTTAATTGATCTTTTGCATTCGCAAGATTCGCTTCAGCTGATTTAAGCTGGGCCTTTGCTAAGTCATACTCAGCGGCAGAAATAAGCTCACGTCTTAATAGCTCACCTTTGCGCTTGAAGTCAGCTGCAGCAAGCTCATGATCGGCTTCGCGGTTTAATAACGTGTTACGTGCATCTCGATCATCAAGGCGTGCAAGCACAGTACCCTTTCGCACTTGCTGCCCTTCAAATAACGACAACTCAACTAAATGACCTGAGACTCGAAAAGCAAGGTTAGCTTGTTTAGTCGCAGCGACTTTTGCTGGAAAAGCGCGAATGGAGCCAGCATTAACATCTGTCACTGTTAGCAATTTCACTGGCCGAGTTGTCGGTGGAGGCGTTTCAATAGACTCAGCAGTACAACCCGATGTCATCAGAATGAACAATAAAAGTGAAAATGGTAGTAGGAGGTGTTTCATTTTCGAATTCCCAATAGCGAAACAAAGTCATGTAACCTTGATGTAAACAAGGCGCAAAGATACCAGTGATTATGGTTGAATAAAATGGAATGATCTGGAACTATAGGTTCCATTAAATGAAACTACATTTACTTGCTATATACAGAATTGTGTGTGCAAACTGATAATAGATAGTCAGGACTTTGTTAACGCTATGGATAAGTCAAATACAATTTAAAGAGTCATCTAGATGAAAACTGAAGATATTTCGCTGTTCCATAGAATCGTTGAAACCGGCAGCCTTGTTGAGGCTGCAGACATTTTGAACTTACCAAAATCAACCTTGAGTCGACGCTTACAGGCATTAGAAGATGAATTATCGGTAAAGCTTTTTCACCGCCAAAGCCGCTCAATGACATTAACAGCATCGGGCAGTCACTTTTACGATAAAACCACTTCAATGATGTCTTCATTAGAAGAAACCTTGTCAGAACTGACTAATGAGAAAACCGATGTCGGTGGTCATTTACGAATTCTTGTCTTCCCTATTCCTGAGTTATTGCAAATAACCCAAGGCATTTTACATTTTATGGATCTGCATCCTTCCATCACAGTTGAAATTATTGTCAGTGCCGAACCTCAAGATATGATCCGCAACAATATTGATTTGGCGTTTATGTTGGAAGATTCATTTAATGAAAATGAAATGGTTGCTAGGCACATCATGAGCGAGACAGTACATTTTTTTGCAAGCCCTGAATACCTTGCCCGAGCTGGAACGCCGCAAACCCCTGAAGAAATCAGCGATCACAATTCAATTTTATTTCGATACCCAAATGGACGAATATTTAATGAAGTCCCATTCGGCCAAGACATGGTTTTATCAGTAAAAGGGAATTTATGTGTCAACAACCTCTCTGTTTGCTTAGAAGCCACTTTAGCTGGAGCTGGTATCGCCATGATGCCATTACCTTTTTGCCAAGATTATGTCAAAACAGGTCAACTAGAAATGCTGTTCAAAGACTCAGCCCCTTATGAAGGAAAGTGCTATTTAGTCTACCCATCGAGACGATATATTAGCCTTGCCAGCCAGCGTTTTATTGATCATATGCTCATCGAACTAGAAAACTGCTCACAAACGGGAACCTGTAACCAAATAGCTAAGATTCGTGGTGCGATTAAACCACTGATTTAGGCCAATTCAACACCTATAATATTGAAATATTAAATAAATAAGGATGTCCTTTCTGACATCCTTATTTCATTTATAGCGGCTTTTTATTGTCGATTTCGAGTAAAGCCAACAATAATTTTTTCTCTTTAGGTGACAACGACGCCACTGCTTTTTTAACATTTTTCTGATATTGGGCAAGCGTCACCTTATCGCCAGCGATTGCTGCATCTAGGGTTTGTTCATACTTAACCAATAAATTATTCATTTTATCGGCATTATCCATGTTCTTTTTGTGCGCGGTATAAGCGAAAAACAACACAATTAACAAGGTAAGCAAGCTAAAGAAATTGAAGTCTAAGGTGAAAGTAACCTTGGATTTTTTGGCAGTTTCAGTCATAGGGTTACTCCGTTATCATTGAAATTTTAAGTTTTATTAATTCAGCCTGTTTACCAAGCTCTGCAATGGCGGCTTGTTCTTGTAGATTAAAGTAATAAATACACCCCACTACAATTAAGGCTACAAGTAAGGTTGATATGTTTTCAGCTAGCCATCCGACAACTAGCTCTACAATCCATGAGAGTGCGTTAGTCATTATTTTTCATCTCGTATACTTTCCTTGCCCTGTCTTTCATTCGATAAAAACAAAGCGTTTCAACACCAACAACTTGCTGGTTACTGGCATCGTTAACAGTGATAATTATTACTTGCCTCATATTGTCGCCTTACATTTTGGCAGCTCTTGGTAATCAAAGGTATTCAGGCTGATTGATTGACTAATGGCCGCAGCATCAAGGCTTTTTAACATAAAGCAGCGGTAGCGCTTACTGTTCTCAAGCTCTAACAAAATAAGGTTATTATGGCCTTTACTCTTTAAGCTATTAAGTAAAGCTAAGGTCTCTTCATTATTATTTAAATAGCGGACCATATTGGTTTCAAGCTTATCAATAACTGACTTCTTCCCAACCGAGCCTTGGCTTAAATTAAACCAATAAATCGGGTCGTCATAATTAGAAATAAAGTTAGTGGCTAGCTCGCTAACCTTAGGTTTATAGAAGTACTTTTGCTCTGCAAGCACACCGATATTCGTATGCTCTAAAAAGTTTGGCATGCTGACTGATTTCACTTTATTGTCCGCTAACCTGACACCCATGTAAGCCCCCACATTGAGGTCTTGCTTCAGTACAGTAATATTCGTGTCAAATGGCAAGACAACCTCTTGAAACCCTAGTAACTTAGGGATAAATTGCAGTTGTTTATGAGCAAAGTCATCGTAAATTCTAAATGGATTTTCCCTTGAAATAATCTCACCAGTAGCTGCATCCTGAGTGTCTGTATTGGCATATAGCAGCTCAGCAACAACATCAATAACAGCTAAACGGCGATAGGTACTGTGGATACCATTCTCAATATCCATCACGTAACCAAAGCCCATAGTAAAGCCTTGGTCAAGCAATGACTCTGTACTGTATGTATCAGCAAAGTTTGCCATCATTTGGTTGTAAGCACTTTTGCTGTTCAGGCTAGCACCAACCGGTAATGCAAAGGCCATGACACCGCCTACAATCGCGACAGATAAATACCCTTTATGGCGTGGATATAGGTAAAGGCCAATTTTTAAAAATAACCCGCCAATCGCAAACAAGCTGGCGACAATACTAAAGGGAGGAATAACCGCTAAGGTGACCGCATCTTTACCCAGTTTATGCATACTGCCGCCAGGCGAAAATGCGGCTGTGGCAGCCGTCGATGTGACCATTTTAATGAACGAAATATTGTCTTGTTGATCCAGCCATTTTTTCTTGTAATTTTGTTCAGAAATGCCTGGTGTAAAGCTCGACAAATAAAATGGCCCTAAGCTATCACTTGCAAACTGCTTAACAACATCAGAACGAGCAAATGCTACCCGGTCAAGCCTTGGCTTTGGTAGCTTAAATTGAGATGACGCAAGATATTCATTCCAAATAGCTTTGGCTCGGCCTTTATATTTAGCTTCAATCGCATTTCGCAGTTGTTGATGATCATCAAATGTCCAATCATTACTGACGTTAACGATCCCACTTTTAAATGTACTAATCGCTATTTGGGTCGCGATTGTTGAGCTAAGGTACTGCTCATACTCCATGTCTTCTGGAATGCCATAATGGCGGTGTAAGTAGTTCACTCGCCCTCTATCAAACATTCCCAGTAAATTATATTTAGACTTAAACACTTTAGAAGCGTTGATCTCATCAGGTGCTAAGTAAATACCGAACGGTTCTCCATCTTCAAATTTGAGGTTGTTGATGTAATCTGCAAAGAGTTGTCTATTTCTATCTCGGCAATCTCTTTTACAATCTGAGTCCCAGTATCTTCTTTTAAATTCACTAAATTCTTTACGAAGCACACTTTCATCATCAGTGGCATAGCTTTCTCTAAACTCACCTGCAGTAAGCAAGGCTTCAGAGTATTCTTTCCAGTGGTCACTGATATTAGTATTAGCTTGCTTTAGTAACGCAACACGCTCAGCTTCAATCAATGCATAATTATTTTCTCTTTTAAATGCAGTGACATACTCTTTACTGGCTTGCTTATATTGCGAAAACTCTTGCTCATAAACGCGATCAAACTGACGAATACGCGGTAACGCTTCTGCTATAAACACATCTTCTTGGCGGCTTAACAAAAACTGATTGGCCATGCTTTCTAAATTACTGCCAATCAGGCTATTAAAGCCCGTTGATAAGTAAGCTAAAGACGGGATCATTGCGACCATCAATTGCTTTCGATTTGGGTCACTGGCAATGTTATCTAACTCTGGAAATCCTTCAATACTGACCACTTCAGCCAAGTAAGCTTCTTTATAAACAATAGCTCTTACGGCACCTAGCTTACCTTCATTACTGGTAATGTTAACCGCGGTATCGACTGCCACGCGAAGCGAAGGAATGATAAGCGCCCAAGCAACCAGTAATACTAGCGGCCTAATTTTCCAATTTAGCTGCTTATTAACATATTTATCGTCTTTATCAGCCAATGAAGGCAAGAGCGTTTTAACTCGTTTACTGTTAACGAAAAACGTTGTGATACATAAAGCCAAACCAAAACCAGACAAGACTCGACCAAAAAGTTCGAGCCGCTCGGCGTTTAGACTAAATTCACCAAAAACCTGTTGAATAGGCTGAGCATATAAGTCAATCAATAGCACATTGAGCGATAACTCTAAACAAACATACACACTGAACAAAGCCAGTATGAACACAATAATGAAGTGCTCAAAAAGTTTACTTTTCATTATTTACGCGCCTTAAAATTGCTCTTCCATTTACGGTTTTAGTGTTACCGTCGCCAATTCTGCTACTGCACTCTGCAAGTAAGTGACTTTCTGGCTTAATGCATCGATCGGCAATTAACTTGTTGTTATCGCCATAAGGCTTTTTATCACCCCATATGTTGAGATAAACCCCTTCGCTAAATAGCGCTTCTTGCTCAGCTAACTGATTAAAGTCAGCATCTTTAGGCAATGTTGCTACCAGTAGTTGTTGGTCGATTTTTAATGGTGGTTTTAGCTCATCGTTTACTGGATCATTAACCAAATTAGTATTGGTTTTCATGCACGCAGTTAATGGATCCGACTCGAAAATAATGGCTAAGGTTTCACTATCACCAAAGCTATCGTTTACTTGTATTTGGGTGACCCCGTGAGATGACGAACGAATAAATCTTTGCTGGCTATTTGCTTTGGTGGTGATGGCCTGAAACCCTGCGGTCTTAACCGACGCAGCCTGACTCGCAGACACAATAAATGAATTGGCATGTTGTTCAAACACCTGACTCACAACTTGCATAAGCTGCTTCAATTGGGCGTTTGTTGTGTTAGCAGATGGCTGAAATATTAACTGGTCTTGTGCTGAGAATGTAGCAGAAAAGTCTTCATAAAAATCGTTAAGTGGCATCAATTCACGCTCGGGATTAACGACTTTCCACTGTTCATCGCTATAAATGACTTTTAAAACAAAGCCACTAAGTAAATCTTGATGCTGACCAATATAACTCGGCAACGGTCTATCGCTAATTTGATAATAAAGCGCAGATTGACACACATTTTGATTTAACGGCAATACTTCACCAGTGCGACTGATGACCAGATTACGACGTTCTAATGCATGTTGTAAGGCTTGATCTTTTGAAAGTAAACTTGCGTGGGCTGCGATAGATGGGCTGATATTGATAGCAGGTTTATAGCTATCTGGTCTTTTATCCACTGCACATCCGGTAAACATAAGCGCTACCAGTAAACCAATACAGACATTTCTCAATAACGACACAAAAATCCCTCTTCTTTATCATTGCGAACCGAAAGTAAAGCAGAAAATTAACAAATGCAACGAAAGTGGAACCTTATTGGTTCAATAAGTGATCTAAAGTCGCTTTTTGTAACGTTTACTGTCATTTCTGCCTATTTTTCAAACAGTAATATTGAAGTGCTCCAACTGACTTTATCCTTTATCACTCAGGTCACCTTTAAGGTATTTCTGCAATTCCGCCACCCAAGCTGTGATATCTCCAGTGGTGTCATTCGCAATAAACTTAAATTTTTAAGATCGACTCTCCAACTAATGGCTTCTGTTTATCTTGCATCATGCAGTTTGGTTTTTAATCGATAATTCAAAACCTTAATTCACAAGTTGCTAATGTTAATGACCATCAAAATATGTACTCATCCCCCCAGCTATGATCGCTTTGTACGAAAATAGCTCAATGCACTATTGCGATCGCATACATCATATGTTTACACTAATTATATCAATTTGCTTGTATATCTGTTTGTAAACATAGGTCGCCAAATCGATGACCCATTTATTTGCACTGTTGTCAGTTAGCCCTGCCTCAATTGATACAGAGAAGAAAGCAGCCTGACGTTGACTGTTTCCTCTTATAAAAAATAAGCCCTTATAGCCCGAAAATGTAAGAGCTGACATTATTTTCCCCTAGTAAATAAATGGACTATTTATGAACAAACTTAGAAAGTTAACGGTACTCACATGCAGTATTGCCAGTCTTTTCTCTCTACATAGCTTTGCCGCAGCGCCTAGCGCACCACCTATTGCTAAACCTGGTGAAACTTGGGTATTACAAGCCAAGCGTTCTGATGAATTTAATAATAAAGACTCTGCAAAATGGAACTTTCAGCCTGAAAACTTTGGTGTTTGGTCTTGGCGCGACAGTAATGCTGTTGTTTCTGGCGGCAAGCTGACTCTAACCACTCGACGTGAAAATCACACCCGTACTTTCTGGGATGGTTGTAATAAAAAACAAGTGCCAAACTACCCTTTGTACTACACCTCAGGCATAGCTAAATCACGTGCAACGGGTAATTACGGTTATTACGAAGCAAGAATTAAAGGCGCAAGTACTTACCCTGGAGTATCACCTGCATTTTGGATGTATAGCACGATTGATCGCACCCTGACTGAAGACGGCGATGTGCAATACAGCGAAATTGATGTGGTTGAGTTAACGCAAAAAAATGAAGTTAGAAAATCAGATCATGACCTACACAACATTGTAGTCATTAATGGTGAGCCCACTTGGCAACGCCCGTTAAAAGTGCCATTTAATCACAATCAAATAATTCTGCCTTATGATCCTCGCAACGACTTTCATACCTATGGTGTAAACGTCACTAAAGACAGCATCACTTGGTATGTCGATGGTAAAGAAATCGCCACTAAGGAAAATAAATATTGGCATCGTCAGATGAACTTAACGCTGTCACAGGGATTACGTGCCCCATTAACTGAATTTAGATGTAACCAGTTCTATCCATCAGATCAACGACCATCTGCCGGTTACCCAACCTCAATGGAAGTTGACTACGTTAGAACATGGTTTAAAACCAACGGTGGCACTGGGCCAACCGATCCTACTGACCCAACCGATCCGACAGATCCTGGTAATGGCAATGACTGCCCTACTACTTGGGTTCCGGTAACAGGGGTGACAGTCACACCTGCTTCTAAGGTGCTTGCTAAAAACCAAACTGTTAGCCTGAATACTACGGTATTGCCGCAATGCGCCACCAATAAAAAAGTCACATATTCATCAAGTAATGCCACTGTTGCCGTGGTTAACTCAAATGGCGTTGTTACCGCGCGTAAACGGGGTAATGCTGTCATTACAGTAAAAACCAAAAATAAGGGTAAGGTAGATACGGTCAATATTACGGTTAATTAACCGACTAATATTGCATTAAACTCACCTATCCAAACCGTTACAAGCTTATTGTTACATAAACTCGATCAGTCTATGTATGCAGTCAATAAGCTTGTTTATTGGCGCCCCCTTCAATGACGATGAAGGTTTTATGGTGATAACTAAAAAAGGTGACAAAGTGACGATAAACATAACCACTCACAACATCATCATCTTGGCTCTAATGGCGACGGCTCTGAGCTTGTTCGGTCGCCTTTTACTACAACAGCAACAGCCAAAAGGCTTCCATGAATTGCGACTAGATGAGCCAAAAACAGGCGTATTACAATCCTATAAACCTGTAGCGACTGCAAATAACCGCTTGTTGGCACAAGCTGAACGAGCAAGTGAACAAGCCAGCACAAACCAACATACAAGCAATTTTATCGCTAGGCTTGAGCAAGCAAACCAAATTACCTCATTTGAACAACGTGCACCAATTATCAAAAATCTACTGCAACAGTGGAGTAATCACGACATTCACGCCGTTTTACACTGGCTGCAACAGCAACCAATTACCAACGAACTCGGTGAATACTACTCTCCGGTGTTGCAGCGTTATATGCAAGAAGATGAGCTAGGCGCAGGCGAAATGATCCTCAGCTTGCCCGCTTTTGATGTGATGCCAAGTATTATTGCTCATTATATTAATCACCTTACCCATAAAGATGTTGAAGCAGCTCTACTTTGGGTTGATAGCATCCATGACGACTTATCAAAACAACAGGCAACTCAATCATTACTCAATGCTTGGTCACAACTGGCTCCCCTTGAGGTAATGCAATACCTCTCCGACAACAGCCAAATAACTGAAACCGTTAGCCAAAATGCCATGATATCGATTGCCAATCAGCTGAGTAAACAGCAGCACCAAGCGAGCATAGACGCCATTCATCAATATCCAGAAGTGCTGCAAACCAAGCTGGTTTATAGCTTACTGACACATTGGCCCATTTCTGATGCAGCCAATGCTATTGAGTGGATTAATACCTTGGACGGTGGATTAAAAAATGAGGCTATCCGCAGTTATATTGACTACTTTGGTGTGAGCCAACAGCCTGAAGTCAGTTTTGAACTTGCCACAAATATGGTCAATCACCCATTAAAGTCAGCTTTACTGCTTAGGGTGTTAACCCACTGGTATCGAATCGATCCGAGTTATGCAAGCCAACGTGTGCGAACGACAATGAAGCTAACTGAACTTGAAAAACAGCAACTTATTGCACAGGTTAATCAGGCTATTGAACGATCAAACCATCAACCAACTCGCTGACAAGGACTGAGTGACAGGCAAAGCACATTAGCAAATGCATTTATGTTATAACCGGCGATAAAAAACCACGCTCAATAACATTGAGTGTGGTTAATGACTAAACTACGAATGGCGTTAATCACTACTTTTGAGTTTTACGGTACTTGTCAAAGTTATAACTATCTACTCCAGTATCATTTCACTTAAGCTAAAGAATGTAAGCTGTTTTCATTATTGTTGATGTCACTTTAAAATTTAAAGAATGGCTAAAGACCTTATTTCTATTTAACAATTACACCAAACTGTATTAACATCATCTTGCTTCAAAAAATGAAGCGCCCACAATAATTCTAAATTTCTCATTGATTTAAATATCGCTTAGCACTCTATTTTATAAGCAAAAGGATTAGCTTAATGTCTTGGTGTTCGACACAATTTATATTTGTACTCTTAATTCAGAAACTGTTTGCTTTTATTTTTGTTATTACGACCATTACTCTTCCAACTTTCTCTATTAATGCCCAAGAACAAGAAATAAAGGCAAATTTAACACGGCATAATTTAGATAAAACTTGGTACAAAAATAGTTTTGCTGAAAAAGGAGTTGTGCTTACAACTCAACCTAAATGGGTTCAAACCATTGATAATGACTCCCCTCCTGAACCAGATTCAACAGAATTATCCGATGGGGTATATCACGTCATTCTCGACAATCAGATCAAGGTTTCAGATAGCGATACGTTAAAATTTAGCCGGTATGTCACCAAAGCTGTTACAGCCAAAGGGCTAGAGTATGTATCTCAAATCTCTATCGACTTTGATCCAACTTATGAAAAAATTGCTTTTCATGGCATAACACTCCATCGAGATGGCGAGCGCATTAATAAAAACCTTGAGAGCCAATTTTCATTAGATAAAAGAGATTCAGCAACCGACTTAATCTATGATGGAACCTTAACCGCATTTTGGTTAATAAACGACGTCCGGGTAGGAGATACTATAGAGTATAGTTATACGCGCGAAGGTGCTAATCCAGTCTATAACAATCACTTTTCCTATAATCGTTCGCTGCAATGGAGCGTGCCTATACACAAGCAATTCCTTCGAGTTATATGGGGAAGGTCTACACCACTCAATGTCAAATTTCATAATAGCGAACGTCAGTTCAAAACCACTAAACTAGGGAAAGAAACTGACTATCAATTGTTACTTCAAGATAACGCCCCACTCAGTATTAGCTCAGATGCTGCAATCTGGTACAGCCCTTACGAATACGTAGAAGTTAGTAGTTTGCCAAGCTGGGCATCAGTTATTAACTGGGCACTACCATTATTTGAGAAACAAGTTGATGACAGTGATTTAATTACTCGCCAAGTGCAGCAAATTAAAAAGCAGTCTAGTGTCCCTAAAGAACAGCTAGTTTTGGCACTCAATTTTGTACAGCAGGATATCCGTTATATGGGATTAGAGATGGGTAGTAATAGCCATTTCCCTGCAAAAGCGAGCGAGACCTTGCTAAAAAGATACGGAGATTGCAAAGATAAAACAGTCTTACTTTTAGCGCTGTTAAGAAAACTCAATATTACAGCTTCAGCAACACTAGTAAATTCTGAAAATGGTAAAATATTAAATAAATATTTACCTTCACCACAAACTTTTAACCATGCGATTGTCAAAGCTGAGTTAGATGAAAAAACTTATTGGCTTGACCCAACGTTACTTTATCAAGACGTCAATCTCGACGAACTTTATCAGCCAGATTATGGATTTGGACTAGTAATAAAAAATGGCAACAAAGCATTAGAATCACTAGCCAATAGCAATAGTGGTAGCAAAATTGACTTTAAAGAGCACTACGACTTAAGTGAGGGGGTGAAAGGTAATTCTACTTTTAATTCTGTTGTTACTTTAACGGGTCAAAAAGCACGTCAGCTCCGTGCTAGGATTGAAAATAATAGTGTTACAGAATTATCTGAAACCTATGCAAGTTACTACAATTCAATCTTCAATGGCATTGAAATTGCTGAACCTTTAAAAGTTGACTTTAACCCTCAACAAGGCAATCTCTCCATTGAGGAGAACTATCGTTTAACCTCTGCCTGGACTCAGGACGGTGATGAAGGATATAAAATCTATTTTTACGAAAGCCAGATCGCTCCTTACCTTAGTATGCCTGAAGGCTTTGGTGTACGTGAAATAGCTTTAGCCCACCCTCTAACAATACAAGGCGTTATTACTGCCAAACTTCGTCCTCAAAATTGGGATTTTGACCCAGAACTCATCAAAGAAGATAACCGTTTTTTTAGTACCATTTTCAAGCTAACTTTTGATAAAGAAAGCAACTTACTCACACTAAACTATTCTTATCAATCAAAAGTTGATCACGTTAAACCCTCAGATATTCAAGAGTATTCCAATGCTTTAGCTAATGTTACTGGCATTGACTCGTATGGGATTGTTGACTTTGACAACCCATCAACTCCTACACCTTCAACTCTACAAGTATTCATTGACGAGCTTGGAGGGTTAACATATTGGATTGTGGCGATAATTTGTTTCGGTATTGGTGTGTTTTTTACTATCGTCAGCCTATTAGATGAAACGAAACATCAAACCACTGCTACTTTTTATCCAATTTCATTCAAAAAATTCATTCTGTTAGGTCTTTTTTCTTTTTCTTTATACCTACCATATTGGAGCTACAAAAACTGGCAATTCATTAAAGCAACACATCGATCTGATATTTGGCCTATTGCAAGAGCGTTTTTCAATCCCTTATGGTTCTATGCTTTATTCATGTGGATGGAAGTAGACAGCGAACAACGAAACAAGCGTAATTGGCTGATACCCACTTGGGCTGCAGGGTTAAGTTTCATTGCTTTAATCTGCTACAACATAGTAAATAACAATATAAGTGTAAGTGTTGTAAGTTACATTATCCCTATTGCGCTATTTTTACCCTTAGTTCTATATGCAAACAAAGTAAACGGACGTGACTCTGAAGCGTACATTGCAAATTCAACACTCTATATTCGAAATTGGGTATTCATGATTTGCGCGATTCCATTGCTCGCCTTGATACTAGCTCAAGAGGTCAACTTAATTGCTAAAAACGACGTTATCAACGGTAAAAACCTCTGGCAACATGATATTAGTTTTATGCAAGATAATGAGATGATTCAAGCAGGATCCAGCCCAATTTATTTTTACAGTGAATCCTTTTTTAGCCTGCAAGAAGCTGGCAATGGCTTCACTCAAGACAACGTATTTTCGTACTGGACAGAAAATGATGAATTACACAAAATTTCTGCAGCATTTACCTCAGTTGAAAACATAACTGTTGAATATAGCGACTCAGAAACTGAAGAAACACAAATAAACATTTTCTTAGAGAATAAAGATGAATTTTTCTTACTTGTCACTGCTTCTTCAGCCCAAGATAAAGTTTTTGTAGACAAGTTATTGCAACAATGGAATGCAAGTAAAACGCCTAAAAAACTGATTCAGTTGCCGAACACACCAAAATAAAAGCTGAGTCCGTTTTATAGAGATACATAAAAAGCCACTGAGAAGTGGCTTTTTTATGCTGTTATACATTTTGAAGCTTACTTTTGAGTTTTACGGTACTCGTCAAAGTTAGTGATGTAATCTTCCATATTACCTTCTAGCAGCTTGCGATATTCTTCAACGTAGTATGCAACCATTTCTGCTTTTTTCTGCTTCATTTGCTCTGCATTATCAAAGCTTGTCGATGCAAACCAAGCGTTATAACGAGCAAGTGAGTACATGAAAGAAGCACTGATCTCTCCCGTTTTCACCTGAGGATCTTGATTATTCTCGTTAGCAACATTAATGAATTGATTAGCACGCTCGAAAAACGCTTTATCTGGATTTGTTTCAAACATTATAAGACCCTTGAAATAAAAGCAGCCAAACGGACATGGCTGAATAGTAATACCTATTAACGTACGTGCTTTTAAGGCGATAAACCGTAAGATTGTTCACATTCTAGGTGACTGATATGTCATATCTGTGAGCCGTGTCAGCTTAGTCAATCTGCACGTTCAAACAGGCATAAAAAAGCCCTACTTATGACTTGATTACAAGTATTAAGTAGGGCGACATATTACTTAAAATATGTGGTCTATCTATCAAGCATCTTACTTAGCTTTACAGTTGAACTCGCCGCTGTAGTCAAAGTTGAAGTTGTAGATAGTGAAGCCTTCAGTGCCTTCTTTAGTGCCATCTTCACCTTCAGTAGACAGGCCTGTGATTTCATTTGTTGCACAGCGTAAGCCTTCGTCAAGCTTAGCCGAAGCAAATGAAACGCTAGTTGTGTTTGGCGCTTCAAGTTGGAACACTTTAGCATTCGGGAATTCAAGTGTTGTGCCTTCTTGCATCTCTAAACGATCTGCTAAGTAGAACTGAACTAATTCACGGTTGTTAAATGCGAACTCTTCTTTAACCATCACAGCGTTATCAACACCAGGCATACTTGAGTTAGACGCACGGTAGTTGTTGGTAATCACATAGATTTCAGCATTGTCAGCAATTTCAACACCATTGTAAGTCAGGCTCGTTAGCTGCTCATTTTCAGTTTCAGTGTACTGGTGACCATTGATGTCAGTGAATCTTGATTCGTTTTCAACATTCACAGTGTACTTAAGTAGCCCTTCGCCATCAGCATTGAAGCCACCGTAGAACGCATCGAAGTTATAACCAGGGAACTCTTCTACTAAGAAAGTTTCACCCGCTGATAACGGTAAGCTGCGGTATGCATTTGAGTTAACCCACTCAATCCAACGCTTCATGTCGGTACCAGTCATTTTCAATACTGCTGGCGTGTTGTTATCAAATACATAGATATCAGCAACAGATGCGTTAGTTAACTCACCTTCTTGAATGTTGGTGTAATCAGTACCACCATTACGACCAGACTTGAATGGCGCAGATACAGATAAGAAAATCGCATCTTCTGAAGCATCAGCGAACTCGCCTTCTGCTTTCCATTTATTTAACTGGTGAAGTTGCGCTTCATTAACGACTTGAATAGATAAATCAGGTACCACTTGCGGGAAGAAGCTGTTCATGTTGACGTCGATATCAGCAATTGAGTCAGCCATGTATTCCACTGTGCCTTCATGCTCAGTTTCAACTAAATCTTCGATAGCACCGTCAGAGCCTTCAACTAATGAGCGAAGTTCTGCAGTCGAGAAACTATGGTCAACCGCCCAAGTTTCACCTTTATCTTTAGAGAAAAGTCGTAAATCAATCACACCTAACTTAGCACCCCAGTAACCAGGCATCACTGCTGGAATACCGTTGATTAACCCTTTCTCTGCATCAACATTTGGAATGTCACCATACTCGCCAGTCGAGTTAGGGAAGTCACGGTGATCGTGGCCAAACATGATGGCATCAATGCCTTCAACGTAACCTAAATGCAGTGATGCATTTTCAGCAAATTCGTCATCGTTATTGTTTAAGCCTGAATGCGGAATAGCAACAATCACGTCTGCGCCTTCAGCTTTCATGATTGGTACGTAATGTTCAGCCGTTTTCTTGATGTCTGAAACCACAACGTTACACACTAAGTGAGCAGCATCCCAACCCATGATGTCTGGTGGAGTAAAACCAATCACACCCACTTTTACCGTGTATGTCTCACCATCTGCAGCAGTAAATTCACGATCTAAAATCACATATGGGTCATACATGTGCTCAGCAGTTTCGTAGAAATCTTCAGTAATGCGAACTTCACATTCATCAGCAGCTGCGCTCACTTTTTCTAGTGAATCATCAGCTTTCCACACGTTTGCACCAACGTAAGGGAAATCTGAACCTTTAAGTGCTTCATCTAAGTACTCTAGACCATAGTTGAATTCATGGTTACCTAAGTTAGCAGCATCATATTCTAAATGATTCATCGCTTTGTAAACTGGGTGCTTCTCACCTTTTAAGTGCTCTGCGCCAAGTGCTGCCATGTAGTCGCCCATTGGACTACCTTGAATCAAGTCACCATTGTCAAACAACATGCTATTAGCGACTTCTTTACGAGTTTCTGCAATCACTAAAGAAGTACGTGCTAAGCCCCACTCTGGTAGGTTAGCTTCATTGTGTTCAGCACTTTCAAAGTAGTTGTATGGCATAACGTTAGTATGGATATCTGTTGTCTCCATAAGACGGATATCCATTGAAACGATCGTATTTTCAGGCGGGGTTTCTGGTTTATCGTTATCAGATGAATTACAACCCGCTAGTGCAGCTGCAACACTTGAAACAAGAAGCAGTTTCTTAGCATTAAATTTCATGTTCACTCCAAAGGAATTAAAGTATTTCTTTCATTTGAACCATTACCGCCATGTTTCTATTAATCACATTAACTGAACATAAGCCGTAAAGTATTTATTAGTCACGGTCATTAAAGACGGCGACAAATTAAATAAAATTAATATCTAAGTAAAGTGAAGAATAAATGATACACCGAAACAAATTAACAAATCGGAATACACCACAATAGAAAAACAGAAAGTAAATTAAATAATAAAATTACAGTTTGAATGGAAAACAAGATAATCAGCATGGAAGGTTTATGACATGGGTATTAAATTTGAAAAACAAATGCGTTTTTAGATGGAAGAACTCATACATCGCGCACAAAGACCCCAATGGCTTATCAAACTGGATAAAAATATTAATCACTGCCGATTAACAATAATATAGCTCACCAATAATCCGCCAGTCTGAACAATAAAATTATAATTAAGATCTATATATTACCATTCAACCACTTAGAGCAAAACGAGCCGCAAGAGCAAAAATACAAAATATCACAAATAACAACAAAACCAGCATAAAACACTTCAAAAATAAAAGTGAACAAACAAAACAACCCAAGATTAAAGCCAAAACAAAATATGATCTAAAAATTACAAACCTGATAGAAACATAAATAATATTGATTAAAAAACCAACAGCAAATACAACTAAACACTACAAAAACAAAATTTATCTTTGAATAACAGCAATCAATCCGCAAACAAACAAGCTCAAATGCTGACGCAATAATTAAACAGTTACAAAACAAGCATAACAAGTTAACCACAAAACTTATTGGTAGGCTGTATTGTTTGCTCTTTATTATTAACTCAGCAACTAAGTTCATATAAAACTAAGTAGTAATATCAGCAATAAATAAATTACACTCAACTAAAGAGACAAAATACAATAGCAAAGTATAACCAATAAATATAATTTTAACGCCAACCAAATTGCAAATAAATATTACAACAACAAGACATACATATTAATTATTTAATATACCGTTATGGCAGCTCGCATATTTAACCGACTAGAGGATTAAATTATCTATTAATCAGTTAAAAACCGGATCCCACTTTAAAATAAAGCGCATTTTCTTCATCACTGGCTGCAATATCTATCCCCATGTGAATACCATAGCGGCGTGCGATTTGGTAGCGAAAGCCAACACCGTAAGCATTAACGCTTTCAAGACCATCTTTGAATGATTCATTTTGCGTGACGCCATAGCCGTAAAAACTTGAGACTGTCCAGCGGTGATCAATGTGATACATCAATTGCGCCTGTAACGTTCCTACCTGCTCCCCTTGATAGCGAAACGCCGATACGCCTCGCATATCAACATATGGTTTAGCGGTGGGCGATAATTCAGTGTCTTTCTCATAAATTTCGTCATAGCTGCCCGCCACCGCAAATGTCCACTTATCAGCGATAGGAAAGTAAGCTTCAGCACTGGCATTCAAGGTCGCATAATGACTATCCGATCCAAAAGCTTCATCAAAAGCCATATATTCAGCTGACAAAATATAGCCGTTTTTAGGAAAGAACATATTGTCACGGGTATCAAACTCTGCCACGAGCCCTAAGCCAGATGTCGTATGCTTATCACCTAATGCTTTTTGCAGTAACCAATCAATAATTTGATTTGACGATGATACGCTCGACTCTGACCATATCTGTTTAACGCCAAGCATTAATGGCGTATCTGCAACTCTAAATTGTAATTTTTGCAGTGCAAAAAAAGCCTCTGTCGATGTATCAAACTTAATACTTTGACTCGGAGGCAATATCCCACCCAAATCGGTATAAATGTTTAAATTCGCTTTGGCTGCACCAGCACCGCCTGTGTAGCGGATCCGATCATTAAGCCAAGAGTGGCGATGACCAGCCAGCGCAAACCAAGTACCATTTTCTGTACCACCTGCGCCCACTAGAGTCATAGCAGCAGGAATAAGTTGCGCTCCACCGTCTACAGACTCAAGTGCCTTTTGTTTCCTTAATGCTTTCTCTTCTTCTGTTTCATGTAAGAACAGTCCCATTAATCCGCCACCAAAGCCCACTGCGGGTTCAGTAATAATCACTGGGACGGGTAAAAAACCGTAAGCATTTTCCGCCAAATGATGCCCTAAATCGAGCTGACCATCTTGCTCATCAAAAAAGTATGATGACTCTGCCATTGCATGTGATGAAGCCACCAACATGGCAAATAGTGAAAGATTTTTGAACATGGAAATGCCTATTTAACAATGCAATAAATACAACTGGAACGCGCTTCTGAATATTCCGTTGTCAAAGAGGAGCCAACAAGAATTAAGGTCTATTTTGAAGGAAACATAAAAGGTCAACGAATCGCTGATGAAGGATCGCATCATACCAATGCAGGCAGCATTGCGTTCATCAGCCCCAAACTGATACGGCTAACACTGCGGTAAAATTAAGATAAAAACGATAATAAAAACATAAGCAGACCTTATATTAGCAATTAAGCGTTAATATTCAGGCCTTTTACCCTGCCACCTCACACTTTACGCATTTCATCAACAGCAAGATAACGTTAATAACATATACTAAACACTCCTTCACTTTATCCCATAGGAAAAATGATGACTCGTTATTCACTTGCCGCTACCTGCATTGCTTTAGCGTTATCCACGACTGCCAATGCAAGCTCGATTGAAGAAGAGCTAAAAGCGTTAAAAGAACGAATTGAACAGCTAGAAGCACAACAAGAGGCTGCCAATAAAACGCAGCAACCCGTACAACAGGATGTTGTCGTCATCAATGAAGTTGAAGTCGTCGAAGCTGTGGAAACGGTTGAGAAAACCGAAGCCAAGGTCAACTTTGGTGGCGCAGTACGAGTCAATTACTCCTATGAAGACTTTAATGATGCTAATGCCGATCGTGGTGGTGATTTTGACTTCGACCTATTTAGAATCGACGTTTCGGGCAGTTACGGCGACTTAATCTACTCAGCACAATACCGTTGGTTTGAGTACATGAATGTGGTGCAACATGCCTGGATTGGCTATAACTTTGACGAGCATCAACAAGGTAAAATCGGGGTCACTCAGGTGCCGTTCGGCATGCTCACCTACGCATCGAATAACTACTTTTTCAGTTCTAACTTTTATCTTGGTCTAGAAGATGACCATGATATGGGCCTAAATTACACATACAAAAGCGACGTAAACCGTTTTGATGTCGCCTTTTATAAGAATGATGAACAAGGTGGAATTGATGGGTTTGTGTCAGATCGTACTGACCGCTATGCCTACGATGTCGTGGGAATTCGCTTAGACGGCGAGGATGCTTATGATGCACCAACAGCAGGTTATGAAGCCGGTGAAGTCAACACCTTTAATCTGCGTTACGCCCACAATTTTACTTTTGACAAACTGGGCGTTGAATTAGGCGGCTCAGTACAAGCTGGCCAATTAGAAATTGCTAACGGCACTGATGGTGACAATTTTGCGGCAGCGATTCACGGTATTCTTGATTATGATCGCTGGAACGTGAAATTACAGGTCACTGATTATGAGTACAATGTCGATGGTATGGACGTTGACCGTATAGTGGTTGCTGCTTATCACTTCTATGACTCCATCCCAGCCGAAGCGACCACTTACATCGCAAATGTCGCATACAGCTTGCCGGTTGATTTTGGCCCAGTATCTAACTTAACTTTTTATAACGATTATTCATTGGTTACAGGTAAGTCTGCATCACTTGAAGACACCTTTATGAATGTTACTGGTATGGCAGTGTCAGCAGGAGGTCTTTACACCTACTTCGATTATGTTGTTGCCGAAAACCAACCTTTTATTGGTGGCACTATGGTGGGTAATGGCGATACTAACAAGCGCTTTAACATTAACTTTGGCTACTATTTCTAATCGCTTATTGCGTTATTAAAGAAGACAATATGCCCGATTATCACTCGATAAACGGGCATATTTTTATCATGTTGCGCGCTCTGGCCTTTCTTTGATTTCTTCACTTTTACTTCATCTTTGCAGCTTTTTTCCCACTTGATGCAAGCTAATTACTGACAAAAAAAAGCCCATCAATCAAAGAGAGATGGGCAAAAAAGGTAAATGATGAAATATGAAAAAAAGCGCTAATTACACCTCGAATTTGTAATAAATGTAGAATCGAGTATCCGTTAGGTCGTCGCCTGTCGCGTAATTAACAATGGCATGGCGAGCACGAACACTTAAGCCTTCCACGTATTCAGTTAAGTCATAACGGACTGACAAATCGGTTTCGTCGATATCTTGGCTTGAATCACCATCAACTTGATAATTTGCATAATTCAAATAAGCACTCACCCCATTCAAGGCAGAGCTAGGGGCAAATCGATAAGCTAACTGAGCACCATAGGCATCTTCATTCGCTCGACTCGATTGAACTACTTGTTGAATGATTACTTTTTCATCACCAAATGGCGCAATGATATTCCCGTCACCAGTAGTGACGTATTTCACTGTTGCATCAAAGCCATTCCACTTCATACCGAGATGGAAACCTGCTTGATAAGTGTCAAACTGCGCTGCGGTGTTATCTAAATTACCAATTGAATCTTGCTTCAAATACGACGGTTTGAAGTACCAATTAGTCGCCCCTAACTCACCGCTCAAATCAAACTTGATGTGATATTGGTCGTACACATCTTGCATTGAGTAGTACCAAACACTCGTTTTAGCCTTAATAGAATCGATTGGTAAAGTGTAATTTGCGCCTAATGCCAACATAGGATTGTCATCAACATCAACGATAATACCGCTACGTGCTAACTCTCCTTGAATCCCCTCTGACACACTTACAAAAGACTCTTCAGTCCATCCCATGTAGTCAGTGATATACAAAGCCGAAATGGCTAAGTTATCGATAGAGGTATTTTTAACACTCGCACCACGGTAGGTGAATGGAATCGCACGCAATGGGAACGGATTCATCATAGGTGTACGCAGTTCTTGTGCACCGACGGTAATTTTAGTGTCAAACCAATTACCCGACACAAAGTACTCTTGTAAACGATTAACCGATTCACGTTCAGCGATACTACCTGGTGCTCCACCACCAACAAGGCCATAAATACCTTCACTGTTCGCATCCCAAATGGGGTTAGCAGAAGCAAAAGAACCGCCGAAGCTCACACCATTTGCCTCGCCTGAACGTAAGTAAAATAATCCGCCTAACGATGTATCACGACGATCAGTCGTCTCGCCATCAAAATCACGTTGAAAATCGAATAATTGAAATTGACCTTTAAAGCTACCTTCATCAAACAAGTTTGAGATGGGATCGGCAGCGAACGCTGGGCTTGCGGTCATGCACGCCACCACTAAAGGGAGTAGTTTTGTTTTCATTTTGTCATCCTTGTAAATCAAAAATTAGTTAATTGCTGGACTCGCTCATTGGCTAAGGCACAACAAAATCAAATCGAAGATGACAACTACCACAGTAGTTTTCAGATGCTTTATGCTGATTGTGGCAGTAAGTACAGTCAGTCTCAGTGCTAAAGTGACGGTTTTCATGTGGGTTTGTTGGCATGACATTTTTAGTCGTTTCAGCCAATTCTTTAGTGTCATGACACTCTAAACACTTAAACATTGGCACCGCTTGAGGAGGCTTAGTTTCATGACAATCGCTACATTCAACACCAGCAGCTTTATGGGTGTTACCTAACGACTTATCAGCAGCGATTGCGCCATTAGCAAACACAGTCAATGCCATTGCAAGCAAGATATTTTGTAAGATAAATTTGTTCATTGTTTTATTCCATTTCCATCAAGTCATTTGGAATGGACGCCTGACGCTCAGGCCTCCATATCAGATATTCTTTGCAACTTATAAGTTAGCGACGTGCTTACCTGCTAAGTAACCGAAGGTGTAACAACGCCCTAGCGATAGACCGAATACCGTTAGTGGGTAATCAACGCCGCCATAGAATCCGCCGCCAAGATTTCCGATAACAAATAGGCCGCCAATCGGCTTACCATCGGCATCCAAAGCTTGATGGTTTTTATTCACCAACATGCCAGAACAAATAGTAGAGATACGCATACGACGATGAATACCGTAGAAAGGCGCTTTTACAACTGGCAGCATTTTGCTTGAAGGCTTACCAAAATCATCATCCATGCCTTTTGCGCAAAGCTCGTTATAACGCTTCACATTCGCAGCTAAAGTCTTAGGATCACACTCTAATTTTTCAGCTAACTCTTCGATTGTGTTAGCCACATAGGTGTTGGTTTGCGAAGCATAAACACCCGTTTTAGGTGTTGGATCTTCAGGCATGTACTTTTTCAACTGCTCAGGAGAGTAAAGCTTGCCTGGCCAGTCTGCTGCTTCTGTCATGTAATTTGAGTCGAAGATTTGGCTGTAATGACCTGCATTTTCTTCGTCACGGAGATAGTTATTCATTAATGACATCGCAACGGTTTCGTTAACGAAGCGATTACCTTTGCGATTAACAGCAAGGAATGGCATATCACACATAGAAGCAGGGCCTGCATCAAAATCGTGCAACATCTTAGTGTGGCCAACAGGTTCAATGACACCACCTGCCCAATAAGCCATGCTGAAACCGTCACCTGTACGTTCCATTTGCTTACGTTCGAAGTTCTTCAAATCAGGGATGAAGAAATTACACATCGCTTCATTATTTTGGTAATCACCAGACGATAAAATGACGCCTTTTTTGGCCATGTATTTGTGGTATTTACCATCACGGCTTTTTGCGATAACACCAATCACTTTGCCTGATGCATCTTGAATAAGTTGTTGCGCTGGCGTATTGAAGAAGAATTTCACACCCGCTTTTTCTGCTGTTTTAGCCAAGTCACGCATACCGTCACCAGCGGTATAAGGCTTAGGTCCGAAATATGACGTCACAAAGTTAAGCTTATGCTCGGTGACGCCATGAATACCATGCTGAGGACCAGTACCTTGGTCAACCACTGACGCGCCACCTTTTTTAGCACGGTCAATCACCCAAGAAATGGCTTCACCAGAGTTGTATGCCCACTCTCGGACAAGCTCAGGATGACAACGGTGAGCACTGTCGCTCATTAAACGTGACACCATGGCTTCAACGCCTGCTTTGTCACAGTTTTTTAAGTCTAAACCTGAACCGGTATTACCTTGTGAAACCACAATGGCTTGCTTTTGCAATACAGCAACTTTGGCACCGTTTTCAGCAGCAGAAAGTGCAGCAGGAACGCCCGCAGCACCAGCACCCACTACTACCACGTCAAATGTTTGCGTCGAAGCAATGTCTTTATCAGCGATTGGTTTTGGTTTCGGCATGAAATCTAATGTCGCACCACCGACAGACGCATGAGCTGCTTCAGCTCCTGACTCTGCAGCAGTTGCACTTGCCATCCCCCCTAATCCAGCAAAAGCCACGGCGCCAGTACCTTGTACTGCACGTGTCATAAAACTACGACGAGAAATACCATTTTGAAGCACATTCGCAGTGTACTGATCGATAACGTTGTCTTTACTCATTTTAAAACTCCATTTGCATTCGCCGTAAATGAGAAGCTCCACGCTGCCACCAGCAACAATGAACTCTGTCAAAACAGCAAAGGCTACTTACTTATCAAAGTAGGGTTAGTGTGTTTGCGTCAGAAAAGGAGTAAGCCGCACTTTGATAGAAACGAAATTTGCTATGTCCTACCCCTTTAGGGCTAATGTATGACATATAACATTTAACCAAAAGGATCTAAGGTGACATTTATGCGGTCGATCTCAAAAAAAAGTTATTTTGTGATCCATTAAGTAACAAGGTTGTAAAAGGCTAATATACGTATTAGGCAAGATGATGGGGGCAGTGAGAAAGGAGCATTACAACAAGTGTTTTACCTATTAAAAACAGGGTTATACTTACTATTTATCAAAGACTTAAAAATAAAAGGTGTATTTTTATATCGCATTATCCTTAACTAAAATGGAGCAAAAAATTCGCTTCTAGCAACCTGGTCAAGTATCCGAAATTATCCTTTTCGTAACAAAGCAAGAAGAAAAAAAAGCCAAAAGATCTCCCATGTTTATAGAAGAAACATAGACTTAAAAACACCAAGCAGATCAGTTTTTTTGCCAATTTACCCCAAAACCAACACGATATCCTGAGGCGATGGCCTATCGCCCATGCTATGATAATTGCCATAGTAAACTTCAGGAAAAATGTGTGATGGATTTTAAGCCAGTCAAACAACTTAAAGCGTCAAATGAAATAAGTAATCAGCTTAAAGATGCCATATTTCAAGGAAAATATATCGCTGGTGACAAGTTACCCTCTGAACGAGAGCTTGTAGAATCTTTTCAAGTCAGTCGCACCGTTGTTCGTGAAGCTATCAGAGGATTAGAAGCAAGCGGGCTTGTTGAAATCAAACAAGGCGCTATGGGCGGCGCATTTGTTAAAAGTATCACCTTCGAACGTTTAATCAATGTGTGCCAAGAACTTTTTCTGATGGATCAAATGTCTTTTTCAGAAGTGTGTAATGCCAGACAAATGATTGAGCCAATGGTGGCGGGTTTAGCGGCCAAAAATTGTACCCCTGAAATGGCTGAAAAACTGCTTGAAGCCTGTGCTAATGAAACCCAAATACTTAGTTATGAAGAAACAGTCAAATTACGCCAAAATGTGCACTACCTGCTAGCTGACATGTCCAACAACCGCTTCTTAGCGGCTATTGTGAAATCCTTACTCAAAGTGATCAGTAATACCGCACAAGAGTTCGAACCAGACCATGATGAAATGCACCCTGCTGGTTTACATGATCCTATTGTTAAAGCTGTCATCGCAAATGATGAAGAATTAGCAAAAGCAGAAATGCATAAACATTTATTAGATTTCACCTTTAGACTTGATCAAGTTGAAACTAATTTCAGAAATAAATAATTTCAGTTAGCACTCACTTCAACAAACCTTACACATCACCTAACACAGCAGTGATGGTAAGGTTGCCGAGCAAATCCCTTCTTCAACAACAGTGAGGGCTCTCACAATCTAAATAGGCTAAGGATATAGAGTAATTTAAGTAAGATTATTCCGTGTTCACCTTCTGCTCATGTTACCTTTAGTATATTGATTATAATCACCCCTGCTCGAACATTGTGGTAACGGTAAAGACCTAAGTGATTGACTTCATTAATGTCACTATCATCAATAAGAGAATGTAATATGAAATTATTATTGGTCGAGGACTCAGAAGCCTTACGTCGACCTGTGATCAAAGCGCTTAAAGCATCGGGTTTTGCCGTTGATGCCACAGGTGATGGCCAAGAAGGTTTATGGATGGCGCTTGAGCACGATTATGATGTCATTATTCTCGATATTATGCTGCCAAGTTTAGATGGCCGAGACGTATTAAAGCAGTTACGCGAAGCCAATAATGAATCTCCGGTTTTATTCCTTACCGCTAAAGACGCCATTGAAGATCGTGTTGCAGGTTTGCGCTTGGGCGCCGATGATTACTTAGTCAAATCCTTTGCCATTGAAGAGCTCATCGCACGTGTCGAGGCCCTAGCAAGGCGTAAATACCAAAACCGCTCGCCAAAACTTGTTGTCGCCGATTTGGAATTGGACCGCTCAGCGAAAACCGTAATGCGAGCACAACAATCGATATCATTACCATCGCAGTTATTTGCTTTATTGGAATATTTGATGCTGAACACCAATAAGGTTATTTCTCGAACTCAAATAGAACAACATATCTATGACGAACAAGTCTCACCTAGCAGCAATGTGGTCGATACCGCTGTCTGCGCCTTACGAAAAGCGATTAGTGTATCAAGCAACAGCGCCCCGCTTATCCACACTCGTCGAGGAATGGGTTACATGATCAGTGCAGAAAAACCATGACCAGCATTCGCGCCAAGTTACTATTTTGGCTAGTTCCCTGCTTTGTGATCATCGCCATATTAGCGATATCTGCTCTGTACCTTTCTGAGCAGCGTCGATTGAATGCCAGCCTCACTAATGAGTTGAATGAATTTGCTCGCATCATAAAACTCACGCTTAAAAGACCGCCTAACCGGTTCACTCCACCTGCGGCGTTAAATCAAGATTTTAGCGCTAATATCATGTCAAAACTCGACAATGAAAATAGCAATTACTATCTACAATCTTGGGACAAACAAGGTCAAACACTGCGTAAGTCCATCAGTCTTGGTGATAATCACCTGCCTGCCCCCAGCACTTTACAACAAACCGTTCACTCAAATGATGTCGAATATAACAGTCAGTTAAGTAACGGCGATGCTATTCGTGTTTATTCATTTACCGTTCAAGCTGGCCCAAGAAAACCATCAGCAAACATATCAGTGGCCATAAATCGAGAAGAGATAAATCAACAGTTGTCCACATATGCACTGCAATTGATTGCTGGCGGGTTATTTTTTTGCACCTTATTATCAGTCATGTTGGTCTTTGCTATTCGTAAAGCATTAACGCCAATACAGAACTTGTCTGAACAGGTTGCAAAAGTCGAAGCTGGCTCGTTGCATAACCGATTAATTGCAACCAATGTCCCTTCTGAGATCAGCCCATTAGTCGACAGGCTCAATCAACTGCTCGCAAGGTTAGAACAAAGCTTTGCCAGAGAGCGTCAATTTAATAATGACTTAGCCCACGAGCTACGCACCCCATTGGCCGCAATGCGAACCACCAGCGAAGTTGCTTTGAAATGGCCAGAGCAATCTTCATCTGAAGATTTTCAGTATATTGCAGAGTCATCAGCTCAATTACAGCAAACCATTGATAGCTTGCTGTCGTTAGCACGAATCGAAAACTCAAGCGCTGAAACAATACTGGAACAAGTCAATATAACCACGCTCATTGAAGAGTGTTTATCATTACAAACCGCTCAAATACAACAGCGAAATATCACCATCAGTCAATTAGTCACTCAAGATCAATACATAGTGAGTGATCCTCGCCTACTGCGCGTTATTATTTCAAATTTAATCAGCAATGCCATCGCCTATGCCCCGGTCAATAGTGACGTCATCATTGACAGTGAAAGCCAACAATCAGTCATTCGAGTCAGCAACCATGCACCTCATCTCAATCAAGATGACTTAACAACCATGTTTGATCGCCTCTGGCGAAAAGACAAAGCAAGAACGGATAACCAGCATGTCGGATTAGGCCTATCTATTGCCCATAGTGCTGCCCAAGCGCTATCGCTTGAGTTGAACGCCATACTCAGTGAACAGCAGTTACACATGTCACTTAACTACAGTAAATAACACTCGCTCATCTTCTGCTCATCTTTGGTTAATTATGCTAGCCCTGTATGAACAACTCATAAGGGAAGCACAGTGATAATTAAACTAAAAACAAACCACACGCTGCGTATACTTTGCTCAATGTTACTCAGTCTCATGTTATTGGGTTGCGGCGGCGATAGCACGGATAGCCATCAAGACGAAACAGACATTGGCGAAACCCCCATCGACAACGGCGGAGATTCTGGCGATGATGATAATGGTGATAATGATAGTGATGATAATGGAGACGACGGCGACTCAGGCACCGGTGAAGATGATGACGGTAGCGGCGAAGACGGTGAAACACCCCCAGTGAGTTTCAATCTCGGTACGGCAGCCCTTAACGATACCGGCATTACCTTTGGCGCAGACTACAACCGAAATGGTTTTGATTGCAGTACGACACTCACAGCAAGTGATAACACAACGCTCGCTCAAGATTGTAATCAAGGCAGAAGTGCTAGTACGAGTCAAAGCGGTTTTGATTTTACCCGTATCAATGCAGATGGCACTGAATATAACGGCAGTGGTGACTATCAAACCGCACCTTGGGCATGTGTTAGGGATAATCGCACAGGCTTAATGTGGGAGGTAAAAACTCAGGATGGCGGCATTCACGATGCCAATAAAACCTACCGCTGGGGAGGATTAACTGCGCTCGAAAGAGATCACCCCGAACGTCAAGGAGATTACTATGATGATTGGAACAGCTTAATCATTGGCACCAATGAAGCTAACCTTTGTGGCTACAGTGACTGGCGAGTACCGAGTAATCATCAATTAATGTCAATTGCCCATTTCGGTTCCACCTTTACCAATAGCAATGGCAATCTTGCGTCTAAAATTGACGGGCAATATTTTCCCAATACGGTTAGCGAGTTTTACTGGAGCTCAATGCCTTATTACGGCGAACATCAAGCGTTTTATGCATGGGCGTTTCAATTCGTATTCGGTAATAACAAAAATATTCAGCGTTACCAGCCAGCAGCATTGCGCTTAGTGCGAGTGATTGACCCTATCGCCACCACCAATAGTGCGCAGCAAACCCCAGATGAACGTTACACCGTACATGATGACGGTACCGTTACCGATTTAGCCACTGGCCTAATGTGGGCACAATGTGTTGCTGGCCTTAATGGGCTTAACTGCGATAGTGGCTCAGCAGAAGCGATGGACTGGGGCCTAGCACTTGAATACGCACAAAATACTCAACTGGCAGGCTACAGCGATTGGCGTTTACCTAATAATAAAGAGCTATTTTCACTGATAGATTTTAGTGCTGTCTCCCCTGCCATTAACCTCACCATTTTCCCTTCAACCTCCAATGATTACACCTGGAGCTCGTCGCCGATGATCGAGTTCTCACAAGACTCATGGTTTATCAATTTCAAAACAGGGTTAAATTGGTTTAAAGGGCGAAGTGATAACATGTTAGTCAGAGTAGTGCGGGCTGGTACGTCAGACTCGCAACTGGCAGCTATTGATATTCAAGATGGCGAGGCGATAACCTTTGATGACGGTTTAGGTACTATCGAAGGTGATGTTGCGCCAGTAGATGTGCATGCTCAAGTGCTTATTAATGAGCAAGGATTAACGGGTGATCCTACAACTGGTCGCAATTTACCTGATATTAATGATGCTAAAGCCCAGTTAGGTAAAGCGCTGTTTTATTCAAAACGATTAAGCGGTGAATACGATACCGCCTGCGCCTCTTGTCATCATCCAGCGCTGGGTGGTGGTGACAATTTATCATGGCCTGTGGGATACGATGCTGTTGATGTATTTCACGACTTTGCGCCTAACCTACTCGGTTCAGGTCGATACTTTAACGGCAGTGATAGTGATGAACTTGCGGGTTACCCCGTGATAGGTCGCAATGCGCCAACCGTGTTTAATCTAGGTCTGCTAGATCGAGGGCTGTTTTGGGATGGCCGTATCGAAAGCATCAACGGTACACCGAATGCCCGTGGTACTGATGCTGGCATCATCACCCCTGACTCCGCTAACTTCAGCAGCGCAGATAGTAATATCCCGTTAGGTGCATCATTGGCCAATGCACAATCTCGTTTCCCCACTATTACTCATAACGAAATGCGTGGCGACGAGCCCCTAGGTGACAGTCATCAAGCATATCGCTCAATGTTAGCAGCTCGCTTTGAAGGTCATGCAGAATGGGAAGCACTATTCCTAGCGGCCTATGGCAATAACACGGTGACATTTGATCGTATTGCTGAAGCTCTGGCCGCCTTTGAAGAGTCAATGGTCTTTGCGAACAACCCATGGAAAGAGTATGTCGCAGCGCTGCGTGGTGAAGCCAATAACAACATCGATAGTCTCAGCTTTAATCAAAAAGTCGGTGCGGTATTGTTCATGACAGCTGGTGACGAAGGTGGCGCAGCTTGTAGCCAATGCCATACTGGAGATGCGTTTACTGACGGTAAATTCCACGCCATCGGTCTAGGCCAAGTTGGCCCGGGTAATGGTGACAGCAATCAGTTTGTCATCGACAGCGATTTTGGACGCCAAAATATTACAGGTGATATAGGCGATGCTTATCTTTTTCGCACCTCGCCATTACTGAACATTGCGGTCACTGGGCCGTACATGCATAACGGCGCTCTATCTACGCTAGCTCAAGTCATGGATGTTTATGGTAATCCTGGTGGTGCCATGAATGATCTGTTAGGCATTAGCTCAATACTCAATGCCGACTCACAATTTAATGAGCTCAATAATGCCGATTATTGTCAGCTAACCTCTGTAGTCGATTTAATGAACAAGTATGGTGAAAGCTGTGAGCAGGTTTACTACAATATGAACCCATACGCATTTGAAAATACACGCTTCTTGTTCCGTCAAAGCTTTGATGAATCAACTTCCCATTCACCAGCGCCAGAAATCGATATCAATATTGAGCAATCCGATAAAGTCGTTGAATTTATGGAGGCACTAACCGATCCCTGTGTGACCGATAGAGCTTGTTTACAACCATGGATTATCGATAGTAGTAATTGGCAACAACACCCTGATTATGCTGACAACCCTAGTTTGATATTAATCGGTGAGGACAGTCATGGCATAAAGCATTAATGCTTTGGCGCATTTAGCTTTTTAAGTACTTTAGTACATGAAGTCATACTTACACTTCAACAATATACGTTCAGCCCCTTAATGTGCAAAATGCTTGTAAACGGCATTTTCGGCCAAAAAGGGGTTGAACACATATTAATCATCTGGCGATTGACCCACTGCTAAAAACGATAGTTAGTCATCACTCCAAAGAAGTGAATATTGGCATTATATTCACCACGTAATGTTGAATCAGCTAACGCATATTCAATACTCGGTTGACCAACATCAAGGTACTCATAATACACATTAAAGCGCCAATGATGATTCATCTCATACGTGGCACCTACGGCATACTTCCAAAGTTCGCCCGTTGGCACATCAGGATATTGCATGGTGGGATCATCTTGTGGTGACGTTTCATAAGACACCCCGCCCTCAAGACGCCATTGCTCATTAAGCTGATAATAACCACCAATACTGGCGGTGACTGTATCTTCCCACTGACGTTGAATGTCAAATACGCCAGAATCTAACGTAATATTTGTCGTCTCAACACTGCTAAATTGCATCCAGCCTAAGCTCCATAACAAGCTCGCTTTATCAGTCAGCTGATGAAAACCGCTCATTGTGGCGTTAGCTGGCATGATGATACCGACGCTTGAATCAACCCCTTGGTTAGACAGAGTTAAGTCGCCGTCCATGTCGTGTTCAATTTCAGAACGATACGAAAACCCCACACGATGCTTGTCATTAAACTCGTATAAAGCACTTGCTGTATAACCAAATTCAAGGCTGCTGCCTGTGGCTTCAATTTGAAATTTATCGGTTCCTGCAAATCGTTGTTCGAGCATGCCATATTCGGCGACGACCCCAACACCCAAGGACAAATTATCATTCACTTTATACGCGATACTTGGGTTTAATTGCGCTGTGATAAGCATGGCATCTTGCAATAAGATAGCGCCAGAAAAGTCAGCGCCATAGTCAATCACCGACCCACCTGCTGACACTAACGCAATACCAGCACTCCACTTATCATTAAGTGGCGCAACATAGTAAACCGATCCCGCTGGCATGGCGCTTCCTGCTTGTGTACTTGATTCACCACCAGCAAATAATCCATCCGAACCTGTATCGGTAAATTGAATATCTGACACCATGCCTTGCACATTAAATGCAATGGTTGGCTCGCTCATTTTGGTCATTGCTGCCGAGTTTGCATAAGCAGTTTCAGCGCCTTCTGCAACGGCCTGTGCACCCGCACCAGCGGTACTGATGTTTGCTCCCCCAAGTTCTGGGAACATGTATGCGCCTGCCAAGGCATTGTTTGCGACGAGCAAAGATATAAGCAGCAGGGATAATGTAGTTTTCATATAAAACCTTAATAATCATCTTAACAATTAACAAGAGCCGCCCCAGCTATCAGTGAGGCAACTTAATCACGTTAGATTGCGTTTAGGTAAGACTTGTAAGAGTGAAGACGAACCGTTGCGGCGCCAATCACATCGATGAAACCGAAAAATGGGTGTGGCTTATTGGCTGCAATCCAAGCTGAGCCTGTCGCACCAATCGGAATAACCTTGCCTTCTGGTTCAAATATTTCTAGCACGACAGTACGACCATGGCTGCTGGTATTTGAGCCAACATGTTGACGTACACTTTGCGGGCCTTGCATTGGTGAAATCGATGCTTCACCTGTGCCTGTGGTAATACTGTGAACACGTGCACGGAAGACTTCACCAGGGTAAGCATCCACATAAAACTCTGAAAACTGTCCTTTCTCAACATATCTATATGTTTGATCAGGAATGCGCATTTCCAAGAATTTTCGGCTGGTATCGTAGATATGCATATTACCGATACGGCTACCATCAGCGACATTGACCACCGCAACTTGACCGTCAAACTGTGCTCGCACCGTTTTGCGGTTCTGTTCAAAATGGGTTTTATCTAAGTCTGCATGCAGTGAACTCAGTGCAGCTTCCGCAATACGACGTTGTGAGCGGTAATACTCAACATCACGCTTTTTAAAGATATCAGGTGACGCTTTCGCACGTGCTAAGTCGCGATCAATTTGCGCGATATCTTCTTCATTGGTGACAATCGATGCTTTGATTTTTTCGACATCCGCTTTTGACTTAGTATCAACTAAGGTATAAATCACCTCACCTTGTTTAACGATTTGGTTGTGCCCGACATGAATTTGTTCAATCTCTTCACCTAGCAAAGGAGATAACACTGCATGTGGCGCTTTAATGGTCGAAGAATACGTAAGATCGACCGGAGCCCAAAGTCGAGACAATATCCCTAGCACAACAAGAATAAATACCCCGCCAGACACAATCCAAAAACCGCTACGTAATGTCCACTTTATTGCCCCTGTCGATACTAAGATCCACATCAGCAAAATATAAGGAATCATGACTTCTTTCATTGTATTACTCCTCTACTTTTTTAATCGCATCATTGGGGGATTTCAACTCATCAATCTTGTTACGACTATTGCGTAACACACCACTCAGCGATTCGCCGATGTGAGCCCAATTTGCAAAGGCAATAATGATTGCTAATACCCACCACGCCTTGTGAATAAACAGGCCACATAAAGACAATGCAAACACCAATTGAACATGTGAGCTGCGCTTTTCTTCTGCACGATGAACGGCAAGTTCATGCACTGTCCAAAGTAGGTATAAAACAAAGACCACCAACGCGATGGTGACCGAGAACAAATAGCCACTGAAATACTCTGAATTGAAAATGAGCATCATGGTTTCGTTTGGGGTATTAGTGAAAAGACTCATATCGATATCTTTAGAATTCACCTCGCCCATTGGAGCGAGTAAGTAGGCACCGAATAACATCAATGCCATAAAGGAGATGAACTTGATAAGCACTAATAAAATCGTGCCTATTTTGGATAAAACGGTTTTGAATACGTTCATAACATTCCTCAAAAATGTGATTGGATATTAGGGTCTGTTGATCTTTGCTGATTAGAATTTGTTCGAATTAAAAGCACTTTAATCGCGGCGTGAGCGATGACGTCTAGTCATCTAAACCAACTCGCTCGCAACAAAGAGAAAAGTCCTTTTAAACGAACCTTACAGGCAGCACTTGTTGTCATTTCTACTGCGTTAACGACTTATCATGTGGAATAACCACACATCAAAGTCGTCGCCTTGTATAAATTTCCAACAAGTTGCTGCAAAAACAACCTTGAAAGATCGACAGACCCTAATTAACGCGATCTGATGGAAACAGGTCAGAGAACCATTTATCGAGCATGGCAATGTCTTGTGGCAGTCCATTGATGCGAACTAAACCCTGACTTTTTGCATCTGGCCAGCTCAGTTGTTTGCTAGCCAATGCATCGAGTACGTCTAACTCGGAAATGAGTAACAGGTCACTAGACGACGGCATTGACGCCCGCTCTTGCACAACAATCATTTCAGAAAATAGTATTTCGCTATAATGTCCTTTAACGGCTTCAAACAGGCTAAATGACATTTGTTGATCGCTTTTAGATAACGCATTGGTGAAAGAGTAGAGTTTGAAATGTTCAGGCTTATCCAGGTTACTGAACGTGCCATGCTGCCTTTCATGAATAATGCGTTCAAATATCGGTAGCGAGCCCGGTTCAGATACAAAGCTAAATCCTGCATCTTGATGTACTCCGCAAGCATTAACGTAAAGTGGCATCCCACATAGAAGCAAAAATAAAAGACGAGACATAATGATCACTCCAAACTCTGAGGGACTAAGCTTTTGTCACTTAGTCCCTTGTGGTGTTAACGAATTATCGAACGATTAATTGAAGCTCTTGAGGTGTCATTGGCTTATCAAAGTAGCTCATGAATAATCCAAAGGCTTGCACATCACCATTGGCAAAACTGAACTTACCTGAAGCTAAACTCTCACCAATTACCTGCTGTGATTTAGGGCCAGCAATCAAGATTTGATTTAACACAGCGCGTGTAGTGTTAATTTGAATATCCGCATCGACATATGGCTGCGTATGTAACTGAGCAATACCATTACGAATTTCAATGGTGATTGACTCTTTGGTGTCAGCAAAGTTGTATGTCATCGCCATTTCAACATCGAGCGTTTTTTCAGCGATAAGCGTGGCTGTCATCATGTCAAAGATCTGTTCGCTTGGAAGTGCAGTAAGCACGTCAACTGATGCAAAGCTAATCATGTTAGAGAAGTCACGTGTGCCTTCTAATTCCGCAGCGGCATTCAGTCCCCAGTTACGCCAGTTAATATTGACTTGATTAGCCGACCAGGTTTTATAGGCTTGCGCCTTTAACTCACGTGCTTCAGTATCTTGCTTATTCACTGTGATTGGGTATGACAGGATTTCAGCTGCAAAGGTGTAGTTTTCAGCTTTAATCGCCGCTTTCGCCGTGTTAATAATGTTGTCACGACCGCCCATTAGCTCAACAAATGCTTTAGCACGTTGCTCATATGCCATAGGCTCTAGTTGCCATGGATCTGCTTCAAAAAAGCCAACATATCCCACGTAAATCTGACGAACAGCATGAGCAACGGTGCCGTAGTGCTCACCTAACCAAGGGTGCTCAGCTAAATGCTTAGGTAACTTAACCACCTCAACCAACTCATCAGGTGTCATGCCTTTATTCATGTAGCGAATAGATTGGTCATGGGTGTACTGAATCGCATCACGATAAGCGGTTAATACATTTTCTACCGCGGCTTTACCTTCAACAGGGCGACCGTGAGAGTTAATCATCACTTCGGTGTCAAACTTGCGCATAACATCGATGCCCTTGAACCACATTGCTGGGTCGCGGAATTTGGTACCACGAATGGTGTGCAAGTTAGGGAAGTTCTCACCTTGTAATACTTCAGCTGCGTGAAGGATTTTTTGCTTAGGTAAGTAAACAACCACTTCATCTTTGGTTTCTGATGGCACATTGACAATTTGCAGTTCAACACCTGCAATGGTGATGTCTAAGCGATCTTTTAAGGTGAGGTTTGGCTCGATAAATGAAATATCGCCTTGCATAAAGCGAGGACCTAAACCATCGTTCACTGTACCGTGTTCACCTTCTTCAACGTGCTTAGCACCGGTGTAAGATGTTCTGTGCCCAAACAATGTACCTAGGTTTGAAGACCAGTTAGCCACAGCAGCCGTTAAGCCTTCCTGTGCAATAATGAGTATTTCACCAGAGTCGACTTGTTCGTCAGTCGCCCAAGCACGAACACCTGAGATATGGTCAATATGGTTGTGTGAGTAAATGATGGCTTTAACAGGCTTGTCAGTGATTTTTCTAAACTGCGCCTTAACTGATTCAGCCATTTGCACTGACTCACCGGGATCAACGATGATAATACCGTCATCACCTTCAATCATAACTGGAGTATCAAGACCAAAACCGTAACCAAGGTAGACGTTGTCATCGACTTGGATAATGGCTTGATCCATCTTGCGACTGTGCTTAGTTAGTGCATCATGAACATGCGAAGATGCTTCGACAAAAGCCAGAGTTTCACCTGTGGTAGAAAGCACTTTGATGCGCTCGCCTTTACCCCAGAATAGATTAGATTCATGCTCAAATAACACGCCATTGTTGTAACGTTTATCAAAGTTAATATTTTGGTAATGAGCAGCAGAGCTAGTTTGTAATGCTTGGCCTGTTGTAGATGTAGCTTCAACGGTAGGGGTAGCAAAGGCGGCAGATACAGGAACTAAAGCTGCACTTATCGCTACAGGAAGTAAGAACTTTTTCAACTTAGAAGTCATACGATACCTCAATTTTTGTATTTAAATGAACTTTCCTTTTACTAAATATTAATTCAGGCATAATGATTGATATATAAGCTGTTACGATTTCATAATATCGTAATTACGATATATTATTGGTGATGTGTTAGTGGTGATGTGTTAAAAGAGAGAGCTTGAAAAACATGAATAATGATATTCCTAACTTCAATTTACTCGCCGTGTTTTCTAAAGTGATGGAACATGGCAGCTTGAGTAAAGCAGCAGAGCATCTGAACACCAATCAATCAACGGTGAGCACCATGTTAGGCCGACTGAAAGAAGAAGTTGGGCAAGAATTATTTATCAGAAAGGGACGAGGGGTTATTCCCACGAGTTACTCCACTAACTTGTACCAGCAAATACAAGATCCGATACATCAGCTGAATGACGTATTTACCTCATTTGGAAAATTCGATCCTGCTACCTCTCAGCGCCGATACGTGATCACCGCGCCAGAGCATTTACAAGGGGTATTGTTAACGCAGTTTTCACTGCTCGAAAATAAAGAAATCTCGCTAGAAGTCTATGATCAAATGGATAATGACGAAGGCTTTTTCGAAGCATTACAGCAACAAAAATTCGACTTAATGATTGATATTTTACCGTCTGAAAATCCAAGCTTTGAGAGCCTAAAATTATTTGATAGTGAATTTGTGGTGATATGCAGAGAAGGCCACCCGAGAATTAAGGGGAGTATTTCAGAGCAACAATACATGCAAGAATCCCATGCAGTGTTGGAAAGAACTCGTAACCATCTGTATAGCCTGAGCCACTACACTAATTTAGACCTCACCAAACGCAAAGTCGCATATCACGGACGCTCACTGTTCAGTAACTTATTAATGGTCAGCCAAACCGAGTTTGTCAGCGCCGTACCACTGTCGTTAGCGTTACAGTTTAAAGAACAGCTAAAACTACAGGTGTTTCAACCACCATTTGAATATAAAAAAGTCTCTAATTATCTCATCTGGCTTAAAAAGCAAAACCAAGACCCCGCCCATACTTGGCTTCGTGATGAACTAGTGACGATATCCAATAAAATCGCCCATTATCTTCAAGATAATTTTCCGAAGTA